>NZ_JACMYO010000025.1 GCF_020889685.1 Bradyrhizobium oropedii | reverse complement strand
CCGGCGTCGAACTCGTGACGGCGGTCTGCCGTGCCGGCGCGATCGGCGCATTTCCGACCGCGAATGCCCGCTCGGTCGAGGAGCTCGACGCCTGGCTGCATCAGATCGAGCGCGGTGTCGCCGAGCTCGGCCGGCCCGCCGCGCCGCATTGTCCGAACCTCATCATCCGCCAGCCGCGCTTCAAGGACGACCTCGCCTGCCTCGTACGGCATAAGGTCGAGATGGTCATCACCAGCGTCGGGTCGCCGGCGGCGGCGGTTCAGCCGCTGCATGATGTCGGCTGCCTGGTGTTCGCAGACATTGCCTCGCTGCGGCATGCGGAGAAGGCAATCGAGGCGGGCGCCGATGGTTTGATCCTGCTGACAGCAGGCGCCGGCGGCCAGACCGGCTGGGCCAATCCGTTCGCCTTCGTGCGCGCGGTGCGCGCCATGTTCGACGGTCCGGTCGTGCTCGCGGGCGGCGTGACCGACGGCACCGCGCTCGCCGCAGCGCGGCTGCTCGGCTGCGATCTCGCCTATATGGGAACGCGCTTCATCGCGGCGCGCGAAAGCATGGCGAGCGATGCCTATCGGAAGATGCTGGTCGACAGCACGCTCGACGACGTTCTGCTCACCAAGGCCTTCACCGGGCTCGATGCCAGCATGCTGCGGCCCTCGATCATCGCCGCGGGTCTCGATCCCGCCAATCTCGACGAGTCCGTGTCGGAGGACCGCGCGCGCGAAAAATTCGGCGGCAAGAACGACGCGGAAGGACCGCGGCGCTGGATCGAGGTCTGGAGCGCCGGTCATTCGGTCTCCGGCGTGCACACGGTGACCGGAGCTGCCGACATCATCGACCAGACTGCCGCACAATATCACCTGGCATTCGAACGAGGCGCCGCGTAAGGCGCCCAAATCCAGCGGAGGAAGCACATGAAGACGATCAGCCGTCGAACGCTGCTCGCGACGACCGCGGCCGGGCTCGCGGCGTCGATTGGCGGCAAGGCTTTTGCCGGCGCCTCCTATGATCCCGGTGCCGGCGACACGGAAATCCGCATCGGGCAGTTCGGGCCGCTCAGCGGCCCGGTGTCGTCATTCGGCGTGCTCGCCAATGCCATGGATGCCTATTTCCGGATGCTGAATGACACCGGCGGCATCAACGGCCGCAAGATCAAGTTCATCAATTACGACGACGCCTACAGCCCGCCGAAATCGGTCGAAGCGGCGCGGCGGCTGGTCGAAGGCGACGAGGTGCTGTTCATTGCGGGCGCGATGGGAACGCCGGGCAACATCGCCGTGCAGAAATACATGAACGCGCGCAAGGTCCCGCAGCTGTTCCTTGCGGCTGCGGCCAGCAAGCTGTCGGACCCCGCGGCCAATCCGTGGACGATGGTGGGCGGATCGACCTACGAGATAGAAGGAGGGGTCGTCGGCCGCTACATCGCCGGCTCCACGCCCGATGCGAAGATCGCCCTGTTGTATCAGAACGACGATGCCGGCAAGGCGACGCTGTCAGGCCTCAAGACCGGTCTCGGCGCCAAGACCGCGCAGATCGTTTGCGAGCTGAACTATTCGGTCGGCGATCCCACGATCGATTCCCAGATCGTTCAGATGAAATTGTCCGGTGCCGACCTGGTGTTCCTCATCACCATTCCGAAGATGGCGAGCCAGGCGCTGCGCAAGATGGCTGCGCTCGAGTGGCGGCCGCAGGTGTTCCTCGGCGCCGGAAATGCCTCGGTGCGTGCGACGCTGAAGCCCGCCGGGTTCGAGACCGCACAGGGCATTCTTGCCTTCGCGACGCGGATGGACCCCGGCAATCCGCTGTGGGCCGACACGTCGGACATGAAGCAGTACATGACGTTCCTCGACCGCTACGTCCCGAACGCCGACCGCGCGGACGATCTCTACGCCATCGGCTACACCGCCGCGGCAACCGCCGCCCACGTCGTCAGCCAATGCGGCGACCAGCTGACGCGTGCCAACATCCTGCACCAGGCGAGCAATCTGAAGAATTTCGCCGCGCCGCTGCTGATTCCCGGGATCACCCTCAACACTACCCCGAGCGACTATGTACCGATCAAGCAGTTTCAGCTGATGCGGTTCAAGGGCGAGGCCTACGAGAAGGTCGGTGAACTGCTCACCGCAGCTTGACGCCGCGGCATTCCCTGCTCGCGCCGATCACCTCGTCCGCACATTCTTGTGAATGCCGCTACGGGTCCCGCGTGTAACGCGCGCGCGGCGTGCTGCGTAGTCCTGCCACGAGCGCCACAAAGGCGGCCGATGATGGCATCGCAGCGAGGGAAGAAACATCCGCATGAATCTGTCGTTCAACATCGCCGAACGAGGCGAGGGGTCTTATCGTCTGCTCACGATCCTGCGCTGGGTCATGGTGGTGATCTTCGTGTCGTTCGGCATGCAGAAGTTCACGCTGCAATCGGCGCAAGGCATCGTGCAGTTCATCAGCAACAGCCCGTTCATCTCGTGGCTCTCGGTATTCGGCCTCCGCGGCGAGGCCTATGTGCTCGGCGTGGCCGAGTTCGGCATCGCCGTGCTGCTCGCCGCCGGCGCGTTCAGCCCGATTCTCTCAGCGATCGGCGCGCTGATGGGGGTGATCACTTTTGCGGTGACGTGGTCGTTCTTCTTCACGACACCAGGTGTGGTCAAATGGAGCCTGTCGACCGACCCGATGGCCTGGAACCTGGCGGGCGAGTTCCTGTTCAAGGACATCGTACTGCTCTGCGTCTGTCTCGTGCTGCTGCTGGCGTCGTTGCCGCGCTCGATCGTCCGGTCAGGTACTGCATAGACGCGCCGTCGATGGTTAACCCATGCATAATCACGCATCGCGCGTATCCGGGATCTGGAACCGGACAATTCGTCGCAGTCGACCATGTCTTGTAGCTCGAATCCGAAGGGGCTACGCAACCCTTGATTGACGAATTGTTGCTAAATGGGAAACGGTCCCCGGTGGGGAGCAGAATGTGACGAAGTTAGACATATCGGCGGTCGACCCGGCAAGCGTTGGTCTTGCCTGTCCGTCGATGCAAACCCCCAACATTTTCAAACGCTCGTCTTTTTTTAGTGTGATTGCAGTTCCCGCACCGTGGCTGGAGTGGGAGGGCGGTCGCGATCGCGACTTCCGGCAGTGACCGTCGGAACAGCGATCGGGCCGCCCGTTCCCCAGCCGGGACGTGTCACGGTGGAATGCGCGCAATCGTGAATTCGGGAGCGTGGGTTCCATCGCTAGGATCGTGATGTCGCCATCTCTCGATGGCTGAACAGGTCCGCCTGCGGGTTACATCGCAACATCGCTCCGATTTCGCTCGTTATGAGACAATGGGTCCTCGTCCGGATCGCGACCGTCCTGCTTGCCGTCGCTGCTAGCGCGCTGACGGCGGTGCGCGCGGATTCCGACATGGATGCGCAGATCCGGGACATCGTCACCACGGAACTCGCGCCGACCGCGAGCGCGGCCGATCCCGGCGGCCTCGCTGCGGCGGTCTATGCCGGCGGCCGGGTCGCCTTCTTCAACTATGGTCTCGCGGACGCTGCAGCGAAGCGGCCGGTCACTTCGGACACGCTGTTCGACCTCGCCTCGCTACGCAAGCTGTTCGAGGCGACGCTGGTCGCGCTCGGTACCGAGCGCGGCGAATTGCAGCTCGACGATCCCGTCGGCAAGTATCTGCCCGAACTGCATGGCGATTATGTCAGCCGCGTCACCGTCGGCGAGCTCGTCAATCATACGTCCGGGCTGCTGCTGCCGACCGATCATCCGCCATGGCCGAACGAGACTTTTGGCCGCGATCAGTTCATCGCGATGCTCAATTCATGGACGCCGCCGGCAGGCGAGCAGCCGGGCAAGCAGCGCATCTACAGCCATGCCGGCTATGTCCTGCTGCAACTGGTGCTGGAACAGCGCTATCGCATGCCGATTGCGACGCTGATCGAGAGCCGCATCCTCACGCCGCTCGGCATGACCTCGACTTTCGTTCCGGATCGCGGCGAAGACAACCGCGCGTCGATGGCGCCGGAGATCATGCGGCGCATGGTTCAGGGATACTCGCACGACGGCACGCCGATCGGTCCGCCCGGCAATCAGCAGAGCTATTACGATTTTCCGGGCACCGGCCAGATGTTCTCGTCGGCGCGCGATCTCGGCATATTGCTGGGCGCTTGTCTCGACGGCGCCGTGATCGAACCCGAATTGCGCGCGGCATTGCAGATGACCCTGCGCGAGAGTTTTCGCGTCGATGCGAAGTTCGGCCAGGCAATGGCATGGGAGCATGTGCGGCTCGACGGCGTCACCGTCATCGACAAGCCCGGTGGTCTCAACAATGCCTCGGCCTATATCGGCCTGGTGCCGGCGCGCAGGTTCGGCATCGTGCTGCTCGCCAATCGCGGCGACTATCCGCACGAGATCGCGCGCTACAAGATCCTGCCGGCGCTCGCGCGGCTCTGATCAAACCAAAATACCCTAGCAACACGACGTGCCAATCCGATGACACGGCCCGCGCAGCCGGGCAGGGGATGCATGCAAAAATCGTCATGGCGCGGAACCATGATCGGCTGTATAAGCCGGTAGCTTCTTCTCCATTCTGAAGAGGCTGATATGACTGATTTGCAAAATCCAGATTTGCACAACACTGATCTTCACGCTTGGCTCGCGCAACAGCCGCACGGCTTGCGGACCTACCGAACCCTCCAGGAAAAACTCGAGACCTTGAGCAGGCATGAGCCCGAGCAACGGGCGATGTGCCGGCTGCTGAGCGGTCTCGTCGGCAATTACATCGAGGCCTTCGATGAGGAGCCGTTGCCTGTGGCGGTCGCCGATCGCGCCTATGGCCGGCTGCTCGATCTCGTCGCAAGCCTTGATTTCAAGGGAAATCCCGACCGCCGCCTCGCCGACATCAACCGCATCGCGGCCTGCGATTTGGTGAACTGATCGGCCTAGCGGCGCGCCGCGGCGAGCTCGCGATAGAGCGCGGCGTAGCGACCGGCGCGATTATGCCAGGAGACATCGGTGGTCATGCCGGCCTGCTGCAGCCGGCGCCAGGTCACCTTGTCGTTGAACAGCAGGTTCGCCTTGCGCAAGCCATGAGCAAGCGCATCCGCAGTGACCGGTGCGAACTTGACGCCGGTTGCAGCACTGCCTGTGACGGTGGCTTCGTCGAAGCCCAGCACGGTGTCGGCAAGGCCGCCGACATTGGCAACGATCGGGACCGCGCCATAGCGCAGCGCGCAGAGCTGGGTGAGACCGCACGGCTCGAAGCGCGACGGCACCGCAAGCGCATCCGCGCCTGCCTGGATCAGATGCGCCAGCGCCTCGTCATAGCCGATCACGACCGCGATCCGTCCGGAATTGTCGTGCGCCAGCGCTGTGTAGCGATCCTGCAGATCGCGGTCGCCGCTGCCAAGCAGCGCGAGCTGAATGCCCTCGCCAAGCAGCGTCGGAATGTTCTCAAGCAGCAGGTCGAGGCCCTTCTGCCAGGACAGCCGGCTGATGACGCCGAGCAGCATCGCGTCCGGTGCCGGATCAAGCGCAAAGCGCCGTTGAAGCGCGGCCTTGTTGAGCGTGCGCTCCGCCGGCTGCTCGGCGCTGAAGCGCGCGGCGATATCGGGATCGGTGGCCGGATTCCACACCGTGATGTCGATGCCGTTGAGGATGCCGCTCAGCACGTCGGAGCGCTCGCGGAGCAGTCCGCCGAGCCCCATGCCGCCTTCGTCGCTCTGGATCTCCTGCGCATAGGTCGGCGACACCGTGGTGATGCGGTCGGCGAATTGCAGGCCGGCCTTCAGCAAACTGATGGTGCCGTAATATTCGACGCCGTGAAGCGCGTAGGCTTCGCCCGGCAGGCCGAACGTCGCCAGCATCTCCGGCGGGAACTGCCCCTGATAGGCGAGGTTGTGCACCGTCATCACCGTGCCCGGCCGCGGTTGTGCGCCATAATGCAGATAGGCCGGCGCGAGCCCGGCCTGCCAATCATGCGCGTGCACGATGTCGGGGACGAAAGACGGGATCGCACCGCGGCCGATTTCTGCCGCCATCCGCGACAGGGCCGCAAAGCGGATGCCGTTGTCGGGCCAGTCGCGTCCATCCGGACCGACATAGGGATTGCCGGGCCGGGCGTAGAGATGCGGCGCGTCGAGCGCATAGAGGTCGAGGCCGGCATGCGTGCCGGCGAGCACGCGGATCGGACCGCCGTAGAACTCGGGCCAATGCAGCAGCGTCTCCGCCGAGTCGAGCGCGTTGAGCACAGCGGGATAGCCCGGCACCAGCGTCCGCGTTGCGACGCCGTGCTCTTTCAGCGCCGCCGGCAGCGCGCCGACCACGTCGGCGAGGCCGCCGGTCTTGACGATCGGGTAGACTTCCGAGGCGACCGCGAGGACGCGCAGTGATGTCATGTCCCGAGCCTGTCGATCATCGGCTGGGTGATCAGCGTGATGCCCTGCTCGGTGGTGCGGAAGCGCTTGCCGTCGAACTCGGGATCTTCGCCGACCACGAGCCCTTCAGGAATCCGGACGCCACGATCGATCACGACGTTTCTGAGCTGCGCGCCGCGGCCGACATTCACATACGGCATGATCACCGCGTTCTCGACATTGGCGTAGGAATTGACGTGGACGCCGGTGAACAGCAGCGAGCGGCGCAGCGCCGCGCCCGAGATGATGCAGGCGCCCGAAACCAGCGAGGTCACCGCCTGGCCGCGCCGACCGTCCTCGTCATGCACGAACTTGGCGGGCGGGGTGATCTCGGCATAGGTCCAGATCGGCCATGAGCGATCGTAGAGATCGAGCTCCGGCACCACGTCGGTGAGATCGATATTGGCAGCCCAATAGGCATCGACGGTGCCGGCATCCCGCCAATAGGCGCGGGGATCGTCGCCGGAGCGGACGCAGGAATCGTTGTATTGATGCGCGATCGCGCGGCCGTGCTTCACGATGTAGGGAATGATGTCCTTGCCGAAATCGTGGCTGGAGTTCGGGTCGGCGGCATCGCGGCGCAATTCGTCGAACAGGAATTCCGAATTGAAGACATAGATGCCCATGCTGGCGAGCGACTTGTCCGGTTTGCCGGGCATCGGCGGCGGATCAGCCGGCTTCTCCAGGAAGGACTCGATCAGGCCGTTCTCGTCGACATGCATGATGCCGAAGCCGGAGGATTCCGCTCGCGGCATTTCCAGGCAGCCGACGGTGACGTCGGCACCACTCTCGACATGCTGCTTCAGCATGATCTCGTAGTCCATCTTGTAGACGTGGTCGCCGGCGAGCACCAGGATGTACTTGGTGCCGTGCGCCTCGATGATGTCGATGTTCTGGTAGACCGCATCCGCTGTGCCGACATACCACATCGTCTCCGAGACGCGCTGGCTTGCGGGCAGGATGTCGAAACTCTCGTTTCGTTCCGGGCGGAAGAAGTTCCAGCCGCCCTGCAGATGCCGGATCAGGCTGTGCGCCTTGTACTGGGTCGCCACAGCGATGCGGCGGATGCCGGAATTCACCGCATTGGAGAGCGCGAAATCGATGATGCGCGACTTGCCGCCGAAATACACCGCCGGCTTGGCGCGCCTGTCGGTGAGCTCCTGAAGTCTGCTGCCGCGTCCGCCGGCCAGCACGAAGGCGAGGGCGTGACGCGACAATGGTTCATTTCCGACGGTTCTCATGGTCATCCTCCCAGAACTTCAGGCGTGGCCCCGCTACCTTCTCTTGTCCGGAAGGCCTGATCGGGCGCCAGCGGGGCCGATCGGAACGTAGCAAGTGCTTCCCGATTGGGCAAAGCGGGATGGCGGGTTTTCGTTCCTTGGATTGCGGGTCCCGGGCAGCGGGGTTGCGACTTGGTTAAACCTATTGACGAGCCGCGATTTCGGCCTAGAGCAAGCCTGCCCGTTTCCTGCCCAGGCCAACATTCCATGACAGTATTGTCCGTCACGCCCCAGACCGTCCGTGCAACGCTCTTGCTGCGGCGGGAGATTGCGCTGCTCGACGTCAGGCACGAGGCGGAATTCGCCACCGGCCATCCGCTGTTTGCCGCCAACATGGCCGCCGGCCGGATCGCGCTCGAAGCCGAGCTGCGGTTGCCGCGCAAGGACGTGCCGATCGTGCTCTACGATCATGGCGAGGGACTGGTCGCTGCCGCGGCCGAGCAGTTGCGGGCGCTGGGCTACAGCAACGTCGCTGCGCTCGCCGGCGGCTTGCAGGGCTGGAAGGCAGCCGGCTACGAGGTGTTCGAGGATGTCAATTCCTATGCCAAGGCGTTCGGCGAGCTGGTCGAGGCGCGCAGGCATACGCCCTCGCTCAGCGCCGACGAGGTCGCCGCGCTGATCTCAGCCAAGGCCAACATCGCGATCCTCGATGTGCGTCGGTTCGACGAATATGCCACCATGAACATCCCGGGCTCGGTCAGCGTGCCCGGTGCGGAGCTGGTGCTGCGTGCCGGCAGTGCCGCGCCCGATCCGGACACCACCATCATCGTCAACTGCGCCGGGCGCACCCGCTCGATCATCGGCACGCAGTCGCTGATCAATGCCGGGCTGCCCAACAAGGTGCGGGCGCTGCGCAACGGCACGATCGGCTGGACGCTGGCGAAGCACGATCTCGAGCACGGCGCCGGCAAGCGCGGCGAGGTCGGGCCGTTCGCGGGCGCCGGCGACAATGCGCGCGATGTCGCCTATCGCGCCGGCGTCCGTCACATCGGCATGGACGAACTCGCCGCGCTGGAAGGTGATGCGCAGCGCACGCTGTATCGCTTCGACGTGCGCGACACCGAGGAATATGCGGCCGGTCACCTTGCCGGCTTCCGCCATTATGCCGGCGGCCAGCTGGTGCAGGAAATCGACATGGCCGCGCCGGTGCGCGGCGCGCGTATCGTGCTGAGCGATGACAAAAGCATCCGTGCCGACATGACGGCGTCCTGGCTCGCACAGATGGCGTGGGAGGTCTATGTGCTCGAGGGCGGCTATGACGGCCGGCTCGAAGTCGGCCCGCCGCGCCTCGTGCCGAGGCCGGATCCCGCGCACCGCTACCGGCGCCCCTATGAAGGCACCGGCGTCGCGGAAGAGGCGATGCAGGCCTATCTTGATTGGGAGTACGGCCTCGTCGATCAGCTTCGCCGCGACGGAAGCCACGGGTTTTATGTGATCTGACGAATGATGCGGCCTCATTCGTGCGCCGCGGCCTATCCCCGTCATTGCGTGCGCAGCAAAGCAATCCATTGTCACCGCACATGCGGCAAGATGGATTGCTTCGTCGCTGTCGCTCCTCGCAATGACGCGGCTGGATGTACCAGGTCCCTACTTCGGCAGCGCGATCGGCGTCAGCTTGAACGGGCCGGGGTCCTTGCCCTTGTTGTCGCCGATCATGTAGGACAGCTTGCCTTCGGCGACCCAGCCGACATCGCCGACCTGCGTCACCGAGACCGGCTCGGCCAGCCCATCCTTGATGGTGTCGATCGTGGCGTTGCTGCCCTTCACCGTGACCTTGTCGAGCTTGCCATTGCCCTCGATCAGCAGGAAGCCGCTGCCATGGGCGCGCAGTGCGTCGGCGTGGTCGAGCGGCCGCGACGGCTTCAGCTCGGTCACCGCGCCGGCCTTGCCGTCCTTCATCTCGATCTTGAACAGCTTGGCCGGAATGAAGGTCGTGACATAGAGATTGCCGTCGGCGCCGATGGCGATGCCGTCGAGCCCGACGCCGTCCTTGGCCGGCGCGAGTTGCGGATCGGTCGCAAACGTCGCCAGCGCGGTGCCGCGGGGCTTCAGGCTGTAGACGAAGGGCGCAAAGGAATCGCTGACATAGGCGGTGCCGTCGGCGCCGACCACGATGTCGTTGCAGAACGATTTCGGATCGCTCAAGGCGAAGCTGCCCTTAGGCGCGCCGCTCTTGAGATCGAAGGTCTTCAGCCAGGCGCCCTTGACATCACTCGGCCCCGCGATGCCCATGGCGCTGATGTCGTTGGAGCAGACATACAGCGTTCCGCTCTTCTCGTCGGCGAGCACGCCGAGTGTCGAGCGGCTGTCGGCGGCCCCCGGCTTGACCAGTTGCTCGGCCTTACCGTCCGAAATCTTCGTCACGCCGCCATGGTTGAAGCTGCCGACGTAAAGCGTGCCGTCGGAGGTCGAGGTCACGCTCTCCGGAAAGCTCTTGTCGGGAACTCCGACCGGAGCCGTTTCGGCGCGCGCTGCGCCGAGTGCCAGCATAATGGCCGCAGCGCTCAGCAGAGATGCACGGCGGACCTTGAGCAGTTCTCCCGTTGCGCGCGGATATCCCGCGTCGCCATTCTTCTTTATCATGATCGCGTTTCCTCGATGAACCTGGTTGGACCAGGCAGGAATCTTTGCGGCGATCGTCTCCGGCCGATGGTTGTTGTCTGCAGGGTTCCCGACCGGATTGTTCACCCGCCTGCCTTGTCGTCGCGATATATACGATAATATATAGCGCAAGGAAAGCTGCAGAGAGGGAAGCAGCGGAGAAGGATGCTCCGACGGCGGGAGGAGCGTCATGGAGCGGGAACTGGCGTCACGCTAGCAACGCGTGTGCTGCGGCGGCGTCATCGATGGGCTGGCCGACGATGGTGCGATCGGATTCGAACCGCGGATCGGTCTGTTTACGGATGAGTGTGCGTTCGTCTGCAACGAATGCACGGCGAGCCTGATCGCGGCCGCAGCACGGCGCAGGCAGGAGACCGTTCGGCGGAAGTCGTAAGGCGGGAGGTTTCCGCTTCCGTCATTGCGAGGAGCGCAAGCGACGAAGCAATCCACCTATCCCTATGCGGAGAGATGGATTGCTTCGCTGCGCTCGCAATGACGGTGGAAGCTCAATCCGGGCTGAACGCGTCGTAGACCAGCTTCCTGAATGCCGGCGTGATGCGCTGGCGCTCGTTCTGGGTCTGCTCGAGCATGATGTAGATCATGTCGAGTTTCGGATCAACGCCGAAATAGGTGCCGCTGCCGCTGTCCCATTTCAACTCGCCGATCGAGCCGGGCGGCGGCGGCTTGGCAATGCCGGGATCGGTGCGCACGGCGATACCGTAGCCGTAACCGAAACCGTCGCCGGGGAAGTACCAATAGTCGCGGCCGACGCCGGAGCCCGGGCCGATATGGTCCGTCGTCATGGTCTTGAAGGCCGCCGGACTGAGATAGCGCTTGCCGTCGAACTCGCCGCCGTTGAGCAGCATCTGCGCGAAGCGCGCATAGTCGAGGATGGTGGACACCAGGCCGCCGCCGCCGGATTCCCACTCCGGATGCGCGCGCCGGTCGTTTTCTCCATCGATCAGGATCGTATCCGAGGGCAGCGGTTCGGCCAGCCGCGTTCGTTCGGTCTCCGCATCGAGCACGTATCTGGTGTCGTTCATCTTCAGGGGATCGAAGATGCGCTCCTTCTCGAACTGATAGAGCGTCTTGCCCGTGACGATCTCGATCACCCGGCCGAGCACGTCGGTGGAATGACCGTAGCGCCACAGCGTGCCGGGCTGCCGCGACAGCGGCAGCTTCGCCAGCCGCGCGGTGAATTCCCTGTTGTCGAATTTACCGTCGAACAAATGCCCTGCGCGGTAGATCGTCTGGATCCAGTCGGCGCCGATATACTCGTAGGTGATGCCCGAAGTGTGCCGCATCAGGTCCTCGATCGTGACCGGGCGGAGCGGCGGCACCAGCTCCACCTTGGCCGGATCGTTTCCGCCATCCGGCTCGATGGCGACCTTCACGTCGGCGAAGGCCGGAATGTATTTCGACAGCAGGTCCTGCGGCGACAGCTTGCCTTCGTCGACCAGCATCATCGCGGCGGTGTTGGTGATCGGCTTAGTCATCGAATGCAGCGCGAACATCGTGTCCGGCCGCATCGGCGATTTGGTCGTGACGTCGCGATCGCCGAAGGTCTTGAGATAGACCGGCTTGCCGTGCTGCTGAATCAGGATGACTGCGCCGGGAATGCGACCGCTGGAGACCTCGGCGTTGAAGAATTCGTTGATGCGTTCGAGCTTTTCCGGCGACGGGGCAGAGGCATCGGTGGCGCGCGCCGCGCCCGATGTGACAAGTGCAAGACAAGAGATCGCGGTCAACGCTCCGCGAAGCGTCCGCACGGCAAGGTGGATCGCCCGATCATATCCGCATGACATTGAAAGCCGCCCCTGCCAGATGCCTTGGAGGCGCGCTTCTAGCGCAAGCGCCCCCGCACCATAATCATTCTCAAGCGAGTTTATTCCCTAACGATGGTCGAATTCTAAACAATCTGCGTGGCGCCGACCGGCGTGCGCACCGCATTCGACAGCACCTGCAGCGCCTGGCTCAGTTCCGCGCGATTGCGCGCTGCGCCGAGCGAGACGCGCAGCCCGCGCGGCGCGGCATCGCCTGCCGCGAAGGCGTCTTCTCCGACCACGGCGAGCCCGTTGCGCATCAGATGCGACAGCAGGTCGGTGCCGTCGAAATGTTTTGGTAGCGGCATCCAGAGATGGTGGCTGGCCGGGCGTGCCGCATAGGTCACGCCCTTGAGGAAGCGGGCGGCAAGCTGCTGGCGCGCAGCCGCCTCGTTGCGGATAGCGCGGATGATGTCGGCGGCGACGCCGGAGCGCAGCCATTGCGTGACCAGCGCGACCATCAGCGACGGCGGCATCTGCATGGTCGCCTGCATGCCGGCGCGCATGCGCTGCTCGGCGCTCGCATCGGGCGCCAGCAGATAGGCGACGCGCAACGCCGGCGCGATGCATTTGGCGATGCTCGCGGCAAGGTAGGTCCGTTCGGGAATCAGGGTGGCGATCGGCGCTACCTGAGGTTCCAGCGGGCCGTAAACGTCATCCTCGATCAGGACGCAGCCGCGTTTCCGGATGATATCGGCGATTGCCTTGCGGCGCGCCGCGCCCATCGTCGCCGTGGTCGGGTTCTGCTGCGTTGGCACCAGGTAGATCGCCTTCGGTCTGTGCTTGCGGCAGGCCTCGTCGAGCGCGTCGGGCCGCGCGCCCTCCGCGTCCATCGCAACACCAACGAGGCGGACATCGAGCCGTGCCGCCGCGGCTTTGATGCCGGGAAACGTCAACGCTTCAGTCAGCACCACATCGCCGGGTGATGTCAGCGCCAGCAGCGCGTTGAAGATGATTGCCTGCGAACCCGGATAGATCACGATGCGGTCGGCCGATGCGTTCGACACGCGCGGCTTTAGCCACGCGGCGCCCACCTCGCGCTCGTCAGCGGTGCCGCCGGGACGCGTGTAGCCGAGATAGGCGGAAAATCCGGCCTCGGAGCGGATGGTGGCAAGTCCCTGCGCGATGCGCAGATCGAGATTGGCCTCGACCGGCTGCGGCGGCAAATTCATCGACAGGTCGATGTTGACGGGCGCTGATAGCTCGGATGCGCGCGCGCGGTGGTCTCCGAAACGAAGGTGCCCTGGCCGACTCGGGCGTCGAGCAGTCCGCGCCGCCGCGCCTCGCCATAGGCGCGCGTCACGGTGGTCAGATCGATGTCGAGCGCGGTCGCCAGCGCGCGGTGGGTCGGCAGCCGCTGGCCGCGCACGAGCCGGCCGCTCGCGATATCGGCGGCAAGCGCATCGACGATGCGCAGGAACATCGGGCCGTGCCATTCCGAAACCGTAGGGATCCAATCCATGCAATCCGGCGCTTTGTCTTTGATTGTAGGTGTTTGAATGCATATTGTATGGATCATCAAATCAGGTCAAGGACAACGACCAAGGACGACTGCGATGACCGAGACGGTTTCCCTGCCAAAGGCGATGTTGCGCGGCTTTACGATGAAGTGCCCGAACTGCGGGCGCGGCCATCTGTTCGGCCGCTTCCTCAAGGTGGCGGATCATTGCGAGGTCTGCGGCGAGGACTTCACCCCGCAGCGTGCGGATGATTTTCCGGCCTATCTCGTGATCGTCGTGGTCGGCCACGTCGTGGTGCCGGCGCTGCTCTGGATGGAAATGACCTACGCGCCGCCGGCCTGGCTGCAACTGGCGTTCTGGCTGCCGGTGACGCTGTTCAGTGCGCTCGCGCTGCTGCAACCGACCAAGGGCGCAATCGTCGGCTTGCAGTGGCAGCTCGGGATGGAGGGATTCGCGGCGACGCGCCGTGCGGTTGCGCCGGCGCGGAACAGCGTGGGCTCTGCAGGACGGATTAGCAAAGCGTAATCCGCCGCCCTGGTCGTGAGAAAGATGGTGGATTACGCCTTCGGCTAATCCACCCTACAAATCGACAAGATTCAAATCGGATGATGATGGGGCCGGAACATCCGGCCCTTTTCCGTCACCAGCACCACCGCAAGCGCGGCCAGCGTGCAGAGGAAGAAGCCGGTCGCGAACGGCAGCAGCGTGCCGTCGTAGTCCTGGCCGATCGTGGTGCCGACGCCGATCCCGAGCAGCGTGGTGATGGTGCCATAGAGCGAGGAGGCGGTGCCGGCGATCTTGCCCTGCGGCTCCATCGCGAGCGCCGTGAAGTTCGCCATCATCAGCCCGAATGCGAACATCATCAGGCCCGCCAGCACCATGAACAGTGGCAGCGACAGCGTGTCGGTCTTTACCGCGAGGAACAGCGCGCCGGCGACGACGGCAAAGCCGGTGAGTGCCGCGTGCGAGATCACCCGCATGCCGATGCGGCCGACGATGCGCGAATTCAGGAAGCCGGCGATCGCGACGCCGACGGCACAGGCTGCGAAGGCGACCGGGAAGTAATGTCCGAGCTTGAAGACCTCGGTGAAAATCTGCTGCGACGAGAACACGAAGGCGAACAGCGAGCCCTGCACGCCGCCGGCGGCGAGCGCATAGCCGAGGGTCTGGCGGTTGGTGACGGTCTGGCGGAACGCGGACAGCACCTCCGGGATCGCCAGCGACTTGCGCAGCTCCTTGGGCAGCGTCTCCGGCATCCGCATCGCGCTCCAGGCCAGCGCGATCACGCCGTAGATCATCAGCAGCACGAAGATGCCGCGCCAATGCGTCAGCAGCATCACGGCCTGGCCGAATGACGGCGCGATCACGGGGACGGCGATGAACACCATCATCGCGAGCGACATCACGCTCGCCATCCGCCGTCCGGCGTAGCAATCGCGCACGATCGAGGTCGCGATCACGCGCGTCGCCGCGGTGCCGAGCCCTTGCAGCGCGCGCGCCAAGAGCAGCGTCTCGAACGAGGGCGCCATGATCGCGAGCAGTCCGGCGATGGTGTAGACCGTCATGCCGCCGAGCAGCACCGGGCGGCGGCCGAAGCGGTCCGACAGCGGGCCCATCACGAACTGGCCGACGCCGAAGCCGACCAGGAAGATCGACAGCACCATCTGCGGGCGGTTGGCGTCGGCGATCTGGAACGCGGAGCGGATGTTCGGCAGCGCTGGCAGCATCATGTCCATCGCCAGCGGGTTCAGCGCCATGATGGAGGCGATGACGACGACGAATTCCGGAAAGCCCATCGGGCGGTGGCCTGAGGACACCCAGGCATCGGCATTGATGTCAGACACTTATGACCTCTTGGAGAGCATTGGATCATAATGCTCTTGCTGCAATGCACAATCGGCGTTTTGGGATGGGAGACCGTCGGCGGCGGGTGAGGTAGCCGGGTCATGGAACCGGCTGCGGGAGCCGGTAGCGCAGGAATATCGTTGCTATTGCAACTATTTACTCGTGCCGCGCGGAAACCTCTGATATCCCGCTACCAGCATCCGTGTGGGCAGGCGCATCGGCGCCGATCACGCCCGCACGGCCAAGAACGGTTTTGGGGAGGCCATATGTCCATCGAACTATCCGCGCGCTCGCGCGGCGCTGAACTGTCGGATGAGGAACGCAAGGTTCTCACGGCAACGCTCGTCGGCACCACGATCGAGTGGTACGACTTCTTCGTCTACGCGCAGGCCGCTGGCCTGGTGTTCGGCGCACTGTTCTTCGCACCGATGAACGCGAACAATCCGCTGCTGGCGCAGATCATCTCGTTCGCGACACTCGGCCTGTCCTTCCTGTTCCGTCCGCTCGGGGCCATCGTCTGCGGCCATCTCGGCGACCGCTTCGGGCGCAAGAACATGCTCGTCGTCACGCTGCTCTTGATGGGGGCAGCGACCGCGCTGGTCGGCCTGTTGCCGACCTATGCGCAGATCGGCGCCTGGGCGCCGGCACTCCTTATTTTGCTCCGCATCCTGCAGGGTTTCTCGGCCGGCGGCGAGTGGGGCGGCGCGGCGCTGATGGCGGTGGAATCCGCCCCGCTCAACAAGCGCAGCTTCTTCGGCTCGTTCCCGCAGATCGGCACGCCGCTCGGCATGATCCTGGCGACCGGCGTGTTGTGGGTGCTCACCACGACGCTCGGCAAGCAGGCGATGATCGAATGGGGCTGGCGCATTCCGTTCCTGCTGTCGATCCTGCTGATCGTCGTCGGCATCGTGATCCGCCGCACCGTGGAGGAATCGCCGGTGTTCAAGGCGATGCAGCGGCGGCACAAGGAATCTTCCGCGCCGCTGAAGGAACTGATGCGCAATCATGCGAAGGAAATCCTGCGCACCGCGCTGATCTTCATGGCCAACAATGCGGCCGGCTACATCCTGATCGCGTTCATCATCAGCTACGGCGCCAACACGCTGAAGATGCCGTCGGAGCAATTGCTGCTGATCGGCACGCTGGCGGCGGTGAGCTGGTTCATCTTCACGCTGCTGGGCGGCATCCTCGGCGACAGAATAGGCCGCGTGCGCTGCTTCCAGATTGGCTACACCCTGATGGTGCTGTGGGCGGTGCCGATGTGGTTCCTGATCGACAGCAAGAACCTGCTGTTGTTCTTCATCAGCGCCGTCGGCCTCACCATCGCGCTCGGCCTGTCCTATGGCCCGCAGGCGGCGCTCTATGCCGAGCTGTTTCCGGCCAAGGTGCGCTATTCCGGCGTCTCGATCGGCTACGCGCTCGGCGCCATCTTCGGCGGCGCCTTCGCGCCGATGATCGCGCAATGGATCATCGGCACCTACGGCCAATCCTGGCGCGTCGGCGTCTACATCGCGGTGATCTCGCTGATCTCGCTGATCACGGTGTCGACGATCAAGGATCCGCAAGGCGTCGATCTCAACGTGAATGACGCGGGCGGGTAGTCGATCTCCGCTCTGTAGGGCGGATTAGCCGAAGGCGTAATCCGCCACCGTTTCTGTGTCGCGGTGGATTACGCTTCGCTAATCCACCCTACGCAGCGGCGCATCGCTTTCCATTCCGGCGCCATCGCTCAGATGCGGGCGCCGCGGTTGTAGCCGTCGACCAGCTGATTGTAGTCGCGCATCAGCCGGGCCGGCGATCCTTCCACCATCCAGCCGGAGCCGGCGTTGCTCAGCATCATCTTCTCACCTGAGCTGTAAGGCACCTTGTCGCGAACGCGGCGCATCAGCTGCTTCGCCGTGGTGAGGAAGGATTTGGCGCTGCCGATGAACATCGAGCCGAGCTTGACGTCGCCGTCCTTGCCCGAGGCCTCCTCGGTTGCCTTCACCGTGGCCTCATATTCGTTGAGCGCCTGGGTTATCGCGTCGAGGTCGGGTTTGTCGGCCTGCTGCGCGCGAAGCACGCGTTTGGCCTGGATCATCAGGGCCTCGACATAGTAGTGCGACTTGCGGCCTTCGCTCGCCTCGATCGCGGCCAGCTGCTCGGCTGCGCGCTTGTCATTGATCGCCTCGACGCCGGCGCGCAGCGCCTTGTCGGCGCTGGCGAACGCATCCCATGCCGCGACCAGGCGCGGATGCAGCGCCTTGCCCTTGGCCATCTTGTCGTCCTTGTAATTCTCCTGGGTGTAGTAGTCGTCCGCCTCCTTCAACAGCGGCTCGAGCGTGGTGACGGCAGCAACATAGGCATTCGCGGCGCCCTCAAGCTCGGCATCGTGCGGGTCCGCCGCATTGGCGGCCGCGACGCTCGTCTTGCAGTCGGACGTGTCGTAGATCGTATAGGTGCCGTAGATGATCCGCTCCTTGCCGGTGGGACCGCTCTTGGCGGCCCAGGAAAAGTAGCGATCGCGGGATTCGTATGACCGCGCCGAGAGCCGGTTGATGCACCCCACATAGGCGTTCACCTTATGCGTCAGTTGCGCGGAGGCGGCGCTCGCCGACGACGCGGGCGGGGCCTGCTGGGCGGCGGCCGGCTCGAGAAAAGCAGCGATGGCTGCAATCACAAGGAAACAGGTATTTCGCATCGGGAGTTTGCCCTCATCTCAGCCGGAAGTCGGCCGCCTCAGCATAGAAAGATTGTGTGACGGCAACAGGTGACGTCACGGACCTCCGCCGAGGCCGTGCGGCACACTATCGACAGACGTGTTTGTCGGCTACAGGGCGAAACTGTTGGTCTACTACCGGAGCAAGCTGCTTTTCGGCGCGCTTATCTGCCCCCGAGAATTGCCTTCAGCTTCAGCACCGCGCTGTCGGGTGTCGTCAGCACCTCGCGGCCGGTGACCTCGGCGACGCGCTCGGCGGCGGGCGCCATGCTGTACTGCGCCAGCGCGATCAGGTCGCAGTCGCGCAAATCGCGGCTCGCCTCGACCACGATGCGGTCGTGCTCGGCGCGGTCGCCGCGATCGAGCGCCGCCAGCGCGCCCTCGGCGAGTTTCGGCACCAGCGTCACGGAGGACGGAAATTCCGGCGGCATCGACACCAGCGTCGGCGGGAAGGTCGAGAGCAGGCCGATGCGCTTTCCCTTGGCGACCGCCTGTTCGATCATCGCCTCGTTCGGCCTCAGCACCGGCATCGGCGCCTGCGCGCGCGCCACCGCCTCGATGCAGGGGCCGAACGCCGAGCAGGTGAAGAGAATGCCGTCGGCGCCGGTGCCGGCGGCATAGCGGCCCATGGTCAGGAAGCGCTCGGTCATGCGCCCGGTGAGCTTGCCGTCGCGCGCGAGATCGGCCGACAGGCTGTCGTCGAGCAGGTTCATCAGCCGCGCCTCCGGCCAATGCTTTGCGAATGACGCCTCGATCGGCACGATCGAATGCTTCAAGGCGTGAATGAGCGTGATGCGCATGAGGTTGTTATAGCCTCTTCCTTTTTCTCCCTCTCGCCGCCCTTTCGCGGGAGAGGGCAGCGGTGAGGGGCTCTATCGTCGTAACAGGTGAGAGGAGAGGATGCGGAGGCTCCCCTTCACCCGAATTGCTTCGCAATCTTACCTCTCCCCGCAGGCGGGGAGAGGTAACAAGAACCGGTTACTTGAACGGGATCGCGTACATCAACCCACCCTTGCTCCAGGTGCCGTTGAGGCCGCGCTCGAGCTTCAGCGGGCTCGCCTTGCCGACATTGCGCTCGAAGATTTCGCCGTAATTGCCGCCGGCCTTGATCGCCGCGACCAGCCATTTGTTGTCGAGGCCGAGCCGCGAGCCGAGATCGCCGGATGCGCCGAGCAGGCGCTGGATCGCCGGGACCTGCGACTTCGTCATCTCGTCGACATTCGCCTGCGTGACGCCGAGCTCTTCGGCTTCGACCAGGCCGTAATGCAGCCAGGTGATGATGTCGCTCCACACTTCGTCGCCGTTGCGGGTGAACGGGCCGAGCGGCTCCTTGCTGATGGTCTGCGGCAGCACGACATAGTCGTCGGCCTTCGGCGCTGCGGTTGCGACCGCGCCGGCGAGCGCCGAGGCGTCCTGAGTCATGGCATCGCAGCGGCCGCCAAAGAAGGTCTGGTACATGGTGTCGGGGCGATCGAACACCAATGGCTTCCAGTCGATGCCGTTGGCGCGGCCGTAATCGCCGAGCGTCACCTCATGCGTGGTGCCCTGCGCGACGCAGACGGTGGCGCCCTTGAGGTCCTTCAGCTCCTTCACACCGAGGTCCTTCTTCACCACAAAGCCCTGGCCGTCGTAGAAATTGACCGGGCCCTGGCGCAGCCCGAGCGTGGTGCCGCGCAGGTAGGTCTGCGTCGAGTTGCGGTAGAGCACGTCAATCTCGCCCGACTGCAGCGCGGTGAAGCGGTTCTGCGCGGTCAACGCGACGTAGCGCACCTTGGCGGGATCGCCGAGAATGCCGGCGGCGAGCGCGCGGCAATAGTCGACATCGAGGCCCTTGAAGTTGCCCTGCGAGTCCGGCGCCGAGAAGCCGGCAAAGCCGGTCGAGACGCCGCACACCAGCGTGCCGCGCTGCTTGATGGTGTCGAGCGTCGCCGCGCTTGCGCTCGCGACGCCGGCGACGAGCAGGCTCGCCGCGATAATCAAGTTCCTCATTCTGTCCTCCTCCTAGTGACCAACATCTTTCAACGCGCTGTCTACCGCAGCGCCGAGCCTTTCGACGATCATGTCGATGTCGCCGGAAGTTGCGATATAGGGCGGGGCGAGCAGCACGTGGTCGCCGCGCTGGCCGTCGGCAGTGCCGCCCGACGGATAGCAGCCGAGGCCGCCGGCGAACGCCGCGGACTTGATCCGCTGATGCAGCTTCAGCTTGGGATCGAACGACTGCCGCGTGCCGCGATCGGCGACCAGCTCGATTCCCCAGAACAGGCCGCGGCCCCTGATGTCGCCGACATGGCGATGGTTGCCGAAGCGTTCGATCAGCCGCTGCTCGAGCTGGCGGCCGCGCTCCTTGACCTGGTCGAGCAGCTTCTCCTCGGCGATCGTCTTCTGCACTTCGAGCGCGGCGGCGCAGGCGAGTGGATGCGCGAGATACGTATGCCCGTGCTGGAACGCGCCGGAGCCATTGCGCACGGTGTCGACGATGGTGCTGCTGGCAAGCATCGCGCCGATCGGCTGATAGCCGCCGCCGAGGCCCTTGGCGATCGTCTGGATGTCGGGCGAGATACCTTCCTGCTCCCACGCATGTAGCGTTCCGGTGCGGCCCATGCCGCACATCACTTCGTCGAGGATCAGCAACGCGCCGTGGCGGCTGCAGATCTCGCGCACCGCCTTGAAGTAACCTTCCGGCGCCGGCACGCAGCCGGCGGTGGCGCCGACCACGGGCTCGGCGATGAAGGCGGCGACATTCTCAGGGCCGAGCCGCTGAAACTCGGCTTCCAGTTCGGCGGCGAGCCGGGCCACGAACGCGGCCTCCGATTCATCGTCGCGCTTCTCGTGATAGGCGAAGGCGGGCGTGACGTGGCTGAACGAAGGCGACAGCAGCGGCGCGTAGGGTTCGCGGCGCCAGGCATTGCCGCCGGCCGACAGCGCGCCGAGCGTGTTGCCGTGATAGCTCTGGCGGCGCGCGATGAAGCGCGCGCGCTTCGGCTCGCCGCGCTCGATGAAATATTGCCGCGCCAGCTTGATCGAGGCCTCGATCGCCTCCGATCCGCCGCTGACGAAATAGACATAGCCGAGGCCGCCGGGCTCGTGGCCGACCAGCCGTTCCGCGAGCTCTTCCGCAGGCTCGGAGGAGAAGAAGCCGGTGTGGGCATAGGCAATCTTCGAGGCCTGCCTGGCGATCGCGGCAAGGATCCGCGGATGCTGATGGCCGAGGCACGACACCGCGGCGCCGCCGGAGGAATCGAGAATGCGGTGGCCATCCTCCGCCATCAACCAGACGCCGTCGCCGCCGATCGCTTTCGGCGGGGTCTCGCGCAGGCTTCGGTGCATCACGCGGCTCTTGTTGGCGGCCATGATACTCATCCTTTCTCGACAGTATATTGCGACATCCTGGCAAGCCGGCCCTCCGTCTCCTCCAGCCTGCGTTTCGCCCCGGCGCCGCCCAGCGTGAAGGCAACGGCGGCGAGCGACTGCGCCACCGCGATCGCGCCGGTGAGGCTCGGGAAGAAGCCGGGAGAGGAGGCGGCTTCGAACAGCAGCAGATGATCAGCGCCTTCGGCCATCGGCGCCGTGATCGTATCGGCGATCGCGATCAGCGTGGCGCGCGCCTGATGTGCCGCGCGCGCCGTCTCGACGCTGACCAGCGTGTAGGGCGCAAAACCGATCACGACCACGGCGTCGTCTGAGCGGAAGGCGCCGTGGTCGAGATCGAACGGGCCGGAACCGCCGACCAGTTGCACCGCGTCGGGGCGGAACAGGCGAAGCTGGTAGGTCAACAGGTCCGCAACGCCGCGGCAGCTGCGGAAGCCTGTGATCCAGATCCGGTTGGCTGCGTGCAGCGCACGCGCGGCGTCCGCAATCGCGCTCGCGGAAATGCGCGCAAGCCCCGCGGCTTCAGCCTCGAGCTTGTCGTGGACCAGTTTGACATCGGCATTCGGCCCGGCGCGGCGGCTCTTGGCGCGGCCGGAGAAGGGCGAGCCCTGCGCCGGACGCCGCGCCTCGGTGAGTGCGGCGCGCAATTCGTCCCAGCCTGAATAGCCGAGCGCTTTTGCCAGACGGGTAAAGGATGCAGGATCGGCGCCGGCGACGGAGGCAAGCTCGCGCATCGAGCGGGTGGTGGCATCGTAATCATTGGCGGCGACGAACCGGCCGACCTCCTGCAAGCGCATCGGCAGCGACGGCAGTGCGCTGCACAATTCGTTCAGGGGCGATGGTTTCGGCTGAGCCTGGGCCATGAAACATATGTTGCATGAATATTAATTTGGTGCAACATATGAAGTGCGCAGCTCCGAATACGCTCTTGCGCATGGCAGAAGATCGCTTCTCACTGGGATCCTTGTGCTGTGACGACATCGACGCCGAAACGCTCTCCCGCCCGGGCTCCAAGTCGGCCCTGGCGGCTTTCGCTCAGCGATCCCCGCGTCGCCGGCCTGTTCTGGCAGATCCTGGTGGTCGGAATCGCAGTCGCCATCGTCGTCTGGCTGTGGTCGAACGCGGTGCATAATCTCTCGGTGCGTCGCATCTCGACCGGCTTTGCCTTCCTCGGCCGTGAAGCCGGCATGCCGATCGCGGATTCCTGGATCGACTACACCCCGAAGAACACCTATCTGCGCGCCTTCATCGTCGGCATCGTCAACACGCTGCGCGTGGCCGTCATCGGCATCGTGCTGGCGACCGTGATTGGTACGCTGGTCGGCATCGCGCGGCTGTCGTCGAACTGGCTGCTGGCGCGGCTCGCCGCCGTCTATGTCGAGGTGCTGCGCGACCTGCCGCTGCTGCTGCAGCTGCTGTTCTGGTACGTGCTGATGCAAGGACTGCCGGCAGCGCGCCAGGCGTTCAAGCCGATCGAGGGCATCTATCTCTCCAATCGCGGCCTGATCCTGCCGTCGGTCCCGCTGCACGAGGCCAATTGGTGGACGATCCTTGCGCTGGTTGCCGGCCTCGTCGTGCTCCATCTCGTCAGGCGCCGCCAGATCGCGCAGCAGATGCTCGACGGCCGGGCGCGGTCGGCCTGGCCTTACGCGCTCGGCCTCGTCGTCGTGCTGCCCGCGCTGGTGTCGTGGCTTATGGGCGCGAGCTGGAACATCATGCTGCCCGAGCTGCGCGGCTTCAACTTCGTCGGCGGCTTGACCTTGGCGCCGGAATATTTTGCGCTGCTGATCGCGCTCGTCACCTATACCTCGGCGTTCATCGCCGAGATCGTGCGCAGCGGCATCCAGGCGGTGCCGCGCGGCCAGTCGGAGGCCGCCAAGGCGCTCGGGCTGAAGCGCGGCTTCGTGCTTCAGCACATCGTGCTGCCGCAGGCGCTGCGCGTCATCATCCCGCCGATGACCAGCCAGTATCTCAACCTGACCAAGAATTCCTCGCTCGCGGTCGCGGTCGGCTATCAGGACATCGTCTCGATCGCCAACACCACGCTGAACCAGACCGGGCAGGCGATCGAGTCGATTGCGCTGATCATGATGGTGTTCCTCACCATCAGCCTCGGCATCAGCCTGTTCATGAACTGGTACAATGCGCGGATCGCGCTGGTGGAGCGCTGACATGAGTTCGGTCGCCCACCTGCCGCAGGATCCGCTGCCGATCGGCCCGCGCCCCGCACCGCGCGCGCTCGGCGGCCATCTCACCGTGTGGCTGCGCGCCAATCTGTTCGCCTCGATCCCGTCCAGTATCATGACGCTGCTGTTGCTGTTCGTGCTCGGCAAGGCCTGCATCGGCCTCTGGCAATGGGGCATTGCGAATGCGGTCTGGATCGTCTCCGGCAACGACACCAGCGCCTGCCGCGCGCTGCGCGGCGTCGGTGCCTGCTGGGCCGTTGTCCCGGAGAAGTATCGTTTCATCCTGTTCGGCACCTATCCGTTCGACGAGCAGTGGCGGCCGGCGCTCGCGGTGCTGATCTTCATCGCGCTGTTCGCTGTGTCGAGCCGCCGCAGCTTCTGGCGCAAGGAGCTGTTCCTGCTGTGGGCCGCCGCCCTGGCCGTGATCGGCTGCCTGATGTGGGGCGGCTTCCTTGGTCTGTCCTTTGTCACCCAGGACCGCTGGGGCGGGCTGCCGGTGACGTTGATCCTCGCGACCTTCGGATTGGCGTTCGGCTTCCCGCTCGGAATTTTGGTGGCGCTCGGCCGCCGCTCGAAATTGCCGGCGATCCGCTCGCTCTGCGTGCTCTATGTCGAACTGATCCGCGGCGTGCCGCTGATCAGCCTGTTGTTCATGGCGAGCGTGATGTTCCCGCTGTTCATGCCCGACGGCGTCAACATCGACAAACTGCTGCGCGCGCAGATCGCCTTCATCCTCTATGCCGGCGCCTATCTCGCCGAAGTCGTGCGCGGCGGCCTGCAGGCGGTGCCGCGCGGTCAATATGAGGCGGCCGATGCGCTCGGACTGTCCTACTGGGAGAAGCACGCGCTGATCGTGCTGCCGCAGGCGATCCGCCACGTCATCCCGCCGCTGGTCAACACCTTCATCGCCTTCTTCAAGGACACCAGCCTGGTCCTGATCATCGGCATCTTCGATCTGTTGACGACGGCGAAGACCGCGATCGTCGATCCGGCCTGGCAGTCCTTCAGCGTCGAGGTCTACGTCTTCGTCGGCGTGATCTACTTCGTCTTCTGCTTCGCGATGTCGCGCTACAGCCGCAGCCTCGAGGCGCAGCGCGGAACGAACTGAGCGATCGTCGCTCGCCAATTCCTGAACGTTCAGTCTGCCGTCATGCCCAGGATCAGCCCCGGGCACGACGGCCCCTTGAGACGATCCCCCTTGCCAAGCCGTCTCGATCCTATTTATGATCATAAAATGGATAAATCGGCTCTACCCACCCTTGACCCCTCGCGGCGCGCCTCGATCAAGCGCAAGCGCTCGGACGCGGTCGCCGATCTGATCCGCAGCCACATCTTCCAGGCCGGATTGCAGCCCAACGACCGGCTGCCGCAGGAAGGCGAGCTGATCGAGATGTTCGGTTGTAGCCGCTCGACCATCCGCGAGGCGCTGAAGTCATTGGAAGTGCAGGGGCTGGTGCAGAACACCACCGGTCCCGGCGGCGGCGCGCGGGTGGCGCCGGTGTCGATCAACCGGATCGTCGGCCTGCTCAGCAACTATTTCTATTTCCAGTCGGTCTCTACCGCGCAGATCTACCAGATCCGCCGGCTGATCGAGCCGGAGCTCGCCTTCAGCGTGGTCGGCCACCTGACGCCTGCGCATTTCGCCGCGCTCGACAAGGCGATCGCGGTCCAGGAGCATCATCCCGGCGGTGACGCGGACTGGGAGCACCACCGCCACGCCGAGATCGATTTCCACGACATCCTGATCGAGGCCTGTCCCAATCCGCTGCTTGGCCTGATGTGCCGCTTCATCAACGAGGCGATCCGCCATCTGATCGGCAAGCTCGGCGTGCAGGAATTCGCATCCAGCTTCACCTGCGACAACATCGAGTTTCACAAGCGCCTGATGGCCGCGTTCCGCTCCGGCAACGCGGCGCGTGCCCGGCGCGTGATGCTCGACCACGTGCTGAGCGCCGAGGCCGTGGTGGTTCCCCCGGAGGACCGGCGCATGGATCTGCCCGTCTTTCACCAGCCATTGCGGCTCGACTGACCCGCATCGGCTGACTGTTGCATCACGCGTTGGAGGAAACAACAATGGTCACGCGGCGCGAGAATGAATTGTGGAGCTGGTCGGCCGTCGATCTGGCGCGCGCGATCGCGACGCGTGTGATCTCGAGCCGCGAGGCCGTGCAGTCCAGCCTCTACCGGATCGCGCAGGTCAATCCGGCGTTGAACGCCATCGTTGAGGTGCTCGCCGATGAAGCGCTCGCCGCGGCAGATGCTGCGGATGAAGCGGTGAAATCCGGCGCCGAGCTCGGCGTGCTGCATGGCGTGCCGGTCACGATCAAGGTCAATGTCGATCAGCGCGGCCACGCCACCACCAACGGCGTCGTCGCCTTCCGCGACGTCATCGCCACCGAGGACAGCCCGGTGGTCGCGAATTTCCGCAAGGCCGGCGCCGTCATTGTCGGCCGCACCAACACGCCGGCCTTCTCGCACCGCTGGTTCACCAACAACGATCTGCATGGCGCGACCTATAATCCCTGGAGCCGGCGGCTGACGCCGGGCGGCTCCAGCGGAGGTGCCGCGTCGGCGGTCGCTTCCGGAATGGGCACGATCGCGCACGGCAACGATTTCGGCGGATCGATCCGCTATCCCGCTTACGCCTGCGGCGTCGCCGGCCTGCGTCCGACGCCGGGACGGATCCCCGCGTTCAATCCATCGGCGACCAGCGATCGTCCGATCACGGCGCAGATGATGTCGGTACAGGGGCCGCTCGCGCGCTCGGTCGCCGATCTCGGGCTCGGCCTTACCGCGATGGCGCAGGCGGATCCGCGCGACGGCACCTGGATGCCGGTGCCCCTGCAAGGTGCGCCGCTCAAGCGTCCGGTCGGTGTTGCGATCGCGGCGGCGCCGTTCGGCGACGAGGCGCCGGAGGTGAGCGCAGCGGTGCGCGCCGCCGGACGCTGGCTCGCGGAGGCCGGCTTTGCCGTGGAGGAGACCTCGCCGCCGCGGCTCGCGGAGGCCGCCGATCTCTGGCATCGGCTTGTCATCAATGAGGAGCGGCGCGTGCTGGCGCCGATGATCCGCAAGTTCGGCGACGATCGGAGCCGCTACAATCTCGACGGCCATATTGCCTATGCGCCTGAGCTCGACGGCGATCAGGTGCTGGCCTGCTTCGAGCAGCGGCTGGCCATCGTGCGGGCCTGGCAGCTGTTCCAGGAGCGTTGCCCGGTCATCATCCTGCCGGTCTCGGCGCAACTGCCGTTCCGCTTCGATCAGGATCAGGAGGATGCAACGGTCGTGCATGCGTTGCTCGATGCGCAGCGGCCGCTGCTTGCCGTCCCCGCGCTCGGCTTTCCGTCGGTCGTGGTGCCGACGGGGACCGCCGGCGGCGTGCCGGTCGGCGTGCAGGTGATCGCCGGCCGCTTCCGCGAGGACGTCTGCCTCGCCGTGGCCGAGGTGATCGAGGCGCGCGCCTCGACGCTGACGCCGATCGATCCGCGTGACTAAACCAACAACAAAGCACTGAACATAACGGGAGAACAACAGTGACGAATGCACCGATCTGGCAATGGTCCGCCGTGGAGACGGCTGCGGCGATCAGGAATGGCGAGGCGACCTCGGAGCAGGTCGTGCGCGCCCATCTCGATCGCAAGCAGGAGGCAAACCCGGCGCTGAATGCCGTCGTCGTCGATCTCGGTGACGCCGCGATGAGGGCAGCTAAGGCTGCGGACGAGGCGCTGGCTGCGAGCAAGCGCGGAGGCGGCGCCGTCGGGCCGCTGCACGGCGTACCGGTCACGATCAAGATCAATATCGACGTCGAGGGCCAGGCCAATTCGAACGGCGTGGTGGCGTTCAAGGACAACATCGCGCCGGGCGACTCGCCGGTGACGGCCAATCTCAAGAAAGCCGGTGCCATCATCATCGGCCTGACCAACACGCCGGAATTCTCGCTGCGCGGCTTCACCGATAACCCGCTGCACGGCCTGACGCGCAATCCCTGGAATGCCGAGGTGACCTGCGGCGGATCTTCCGGCGGCGCCGGCGCGTCGATCGCCGCAGGTATCGGCACCATCGCGCATGGCAACGACATCGGCGGCTCCTTGCGCTGGCCGGCCCATTGCAACGGCATCGCCACCATCAAGCCGACCCAGGGCCGCATTCCGGCGTTCAATCCCTCAGCCACGGCAGAACGGCCGCTGATGGCGCAGTTCATGTCGTCGCAGGGACCCCTGGCGCGCCACGTCGCCGACGTCCGTCTCGGCCTCGAGGTGATGGCGCAACGCGACCCGCGCGATCCCTGGTATGTGCCGGCGCCGTTGCAGGGGCCGAAGCCTGCCGCACCAGTCAAGGTCGCGCTCGCAAAGATCCCTGAAGACATGGTGACCGATCGCGGCGTGATCGCGCTCCAGCGCAAGGCGGCCGATCACCTGGCCGATGCCGGCTATGCGGTCAGTGAGGTCGAGGTGCCCGATCTCAACAAGGTCTGGCAGCTCTGGTGCGACTTGATCATGACCGAGACCCGCGTGTTGCAGCAGGACCAGATGCTGGCGGTCTCCAGCGCCGACTTCCAGAAGACGTTCCACGGATTCATGGCGCTGGCAAATCAATTGGACCAGGCCGGCTACATGAAGGCGATCGCCGAGCGGTCGCGCCACATCAGGAACTGGATGACGTTCCTTGAGCAGTATCCTCTGGTGCTGATGCCGACCTCGGTGCGCAAGACGCCGGAGGTCAATGCCGATCTCGGCGGCGATCAGCGCGTGAAGGACGTGTTCTGGAACGACCTGCGCTTCATCTCGTCGATGAACGTGCTGGGGCTGCCGGCAGCCGTGGTGCCGGTCGGCCTGCACGAGGGGGTGCCGGTCGGTGTCCAGATCGTCGGCTCGCGCTATCGCGAAGACATGTGCCTGGATGCGGCCGAGGCGATCGAGCGCAAGGTTGGCATCCTGGCAAGGCAATTGTGGGCGCGGCGCTGAGGTGATCTCGCATCCATTCGTATGATCCAAGGAACGCCGCGCCGAAATCTCGCCGCGGCGTTCGCATGATCGGCGACGCGCGTGTGTCGGCACCTGGGGCCTTGTTCCTCCTCCCGGAATTTCGGCGCGGAATCGCAGAGCGCCATGCCGGCCAACGGGGTTGCCGGTGATCCCTGATTGCTTCAGGAGATCGTCCGAACCATCCGAACCCTGGGAACGAAATGTCCATCACGAAACGCTCGCATGTCCTGGCCGCAATTGCCGCCGTGTGTCTCTCCTTTGCTGCCGGTACGGCCCGCGCGGAGGATGGTGTGTTGCGGGTCGGCATCATCACCGACATGAGCGGGCAATATTCCGACGGCAACGGTCCGGGATCGGTGATCGCGGCCCAAATGGCCGCGGAGGAAATCGGCGGCACGGTCGCCGGCCGCAAGATCGAGATCATTTCGGCCGATCACCAGAACAAGCCAGATGTCGCGACCGGCATCGTGCGCAACTGGATCGACAACAAGGGTGTCGACGTGATCGCCGAAGGCGTCAATTCCGCGGTGGCGCTCGCGATCCAGACGGTGACCCGCGAACGCAAGAAGCTGTTCCTGATCTCGGGCTCCGGTTCATCCGACCTCACCGGCAAGCAATGCTCGCCGACCAGCGTGCAGTGGACCTATGACACCTACGCCTCCTCGAACGCGACGGCGAAGGCGGTGGTTGCGCGCGGCGGTACGCCTTGGTTCTTCCTCACGGCGGATTACGCGTTCGGCCAGGCGCTGGAGCGCGACGCGAGCAGGGCCGTCACCGCTGCCGGCGGCAAGGTGCTGGGCGCGGTCCGCCATCCCTTCGACACCGCCGATTTCTCGTCATTCCTGCTGCAGGCGCAGTCGTCCAACGCCAAGATCCTGGCGCTCGCCAATGCCGGCTCCGACTTTCGCAACGCGGTGTCGCAGGCCGACGAGTTCAACATCCGCGCCAGCATGCAGATCGTCGCGTTGCAGGTGACGCTCACCGACGTGCCCGCGCTCGGCCTCGCGCATGCGCACGATCTCTTGTTCACCGATTCCTTCTATTGGGATCGCACGCCCGAGACGCGCGTGTTCGCCCAGGAGTTCTTCAAGCGGCACGGCGCGATGCCGACGGCCTACCAGGCCGGCGTCAACTCGGCGCTGCGGCACTACTTCAAGGCCGTCGCCGCAACCAACTCGGTTGAATCCGAGACCGTGATCGCGCAGATGCGCAAGACCCCGGTCAACGATTTCTTTGCCCAGAACGGCGTGGTGCGCGAGGACGGCCGGATGGTGCACGACATGTATCTGATGCGCATCAAGAAGCCGGAAGAGTCCAAGAGCAAGTGGGATCTCTACGAGTATCTCGCGACGGTGCCGGGCGACCAGGCCTTCCGTCCGCTCGCAGAAGGTGGTTGCCCCTACCTCGCCAAGTGATGCGTCTACCTCTCCGCCTCGTCATTCCCCGGTGCGCAATTGCGCACCTGAGGGCGCGCCTCTTGGCGCGAGCCCGGAATCCATTAGGCCGCATTATCCGTGGACGAATGGATTCCGGGTTCTCGCGGAGCCTGTCATCGGGCGCGCGTTCGCGCGACCCGTTGGCGAGCCCCGGAATGACGGAGACAGGTGCGACAAAACGACCCGACGGGCAACTCAGCAAAAACCTGTCAATCATTTCAAGTAAAAATATTTCGCTTTATCAGAATACTCAACTCGGTGTATGAACCCGTCGTCTCACCCGACACGAGGGGCGCTTCGCGGTCGTCACGAACGCGGGTCGAGATGCGGTGGACGCGCAGTGTGCGACTGACGGAGGCACGCGAAGCGGACGGCGAAGTCGTGCAGGCCTGACGCCCTAGTGGTAGGTGTCTCCTCGCAAGACGCGAAAGCGTTCTTGCGAAGACGGTGACAACAAAGCCCAGTCTCGCCGGGGAGAGCACGTATAAGCCGTAAGCCATCGCGCAGGGAAAGCCGGATTGCTCCGGTTACACCTGTGGTCCTACCCCCGAGCTTTCTACTTTTTGCTCGGGGCCCATGGGTGCGATCGGCACCCGGCTTTCCCTGCGCCCTCTGATCGAAGAGAGGGCGGAACGAACAGCAAAGCTCGGGCAACCATGTCGCGAGAATGCGGTCGTATGACTGAGTGACCGCGCAGCACATTCGGTGTCGTCCCTGCGAAGGCAGGGACCCATAACCACGAATGGCTATTATTGAGCGCCTTTGGAACGACGAGTCCCTCTAACAACATCTGCCGCGGAGTATGGGTCCCTGCTTTCGCAGGGACGACAGCTGTGATGAAATTGAATGCGACGTCATCGTGACGGCCGCATACCGTGTTCACACCAAGAGGCACCATGACCAACACCATCGAAGCTCCCGACGGCGGCTACCGCTTCATGCCCGGCGTCAGTCAGTATTCCTGCGGCATCGGTGCTCTGCCCGGTTATGCCATCGAGCGGGTCAGGTTCTCTGACCCGGTACCCTTGAGCGCGGGTTTTGAACGGATTGCCGATATCATCCGCGACGCCGGCCGCCCGCTGACGGCATTCGGAGCCTGCGAACTGCGTTCGCCGGCGCCGTTCACCGAAGATGGGTTCAAGGCCTTCAACGAGATCTACATCAAGACGCTGGTTGCCTGGGGCGTGATGCGCGACGGCGTCAATCCGGTGGCGCGCAGCAACGTCTGTCCGAAACTTGATCCGCCAGGCGAGCCGAGTTTCCACGCCTTCTGCTACACGGTGCCCGCGGCGAAGGACGCTCCGACGAGCTTTGTCGTGGCCGGCAGCGGCGAATCGGTCGAAGGCAAGGCCAATTATCGCGATCATACCGTCGCGCTCGGTGACACCAGTCCGGCCGGCATCCTGGCGAAGGCGAAATTCGTCCTTGGCGAGATGGAACGCCGGATGAGCGCGTTCAGCGGTTCCTGGCGGGACACCACCGCGGTGCAGCTCTACACCGTGCACGATGCCTATCCGGTGCTCGAAAGCGAATTCGGTCGCCGTGGCGTGCTTCGCAGCGGCCTGACCTGGCATTTCGACCGGCCGCCGGTGGTCGGGCTCGATTTTGAAATGGATTGCCGGCGCGTGCATCTCGAGCGTGTGGTGTGATGCATCGGTCGCGCCACGCATCAAAAGCGCGTGTGGGTGCACGTGGAAGCGTGTGCCCTTTCTTGACACGGATCGCGTCAACCGTTTCCCTTCGTCATCGACGTCAGTGGCTGGGTGAACGCGGGTGCAGAACGAATCTGTGATCAGGCGGCGGGATTTGCTGGCGCTGATCGGGACCATCGCCGGCAGTTCGGCGATGTATCAGGCGATGACGAGCCTCGGCTTCGCCTCGGAGTCCGCCTACAAGGGGCCGCTCAAGCTCGCGGGCGACGTGAAGGGCGCTTCGGTGCTGATTCTCGGCGCCGGGCTCGCAGGCATGACGGCGGCGCTGGAGCTGCGCAAGGCCGGCTACAAGGTCCAGATCCTCGAATTCAACAACCGCGCCGGCGGCCGCAACTGGTCGATCCGCGGCGGTGACAGCTTTACCGAGCTCGGCGGCTTCAAGCAGACCTGCCAGTTCGAGCAGGGGCTCTACCTCAATCCCGGCCCGTGGCGGATTCCCTATCATCACCGCGCGCTGCTCGATTATTGCCGCCGGCTCAATGTGACGCTGGAACCCTTCATTCAGCTCAACCACAACGCCTATCTGCACGCGACGCGTGCATTCGGTGGCAAGCCGCAGCGCTTCCGCAGCATCAAGGCGGATTTCCAGGGCCAGGTGTCGGAGCTGCTCGGGAAAATCAGCCAACAGGGCAAGCTCGACGAGCTCGTCACCAAGGAAGATCAGGAGATCCTGCTGCAAGCGCTGCGCGACTGGGGCGCGCTGGATCGCGACTACAAGTACAATGCCAATCTCGGGTCCGCCGAGTTCCGTGGTTATGCCCGCGATCCCGGCGGCGGCTTGATGGGCGATCCGCTGCCCAGCGATCCGATCTCGCTCCAGGAGCTGTTGCGGTCGCGGATGTGGCGCTATTTGCAGTCCTATGCGCGCTACGATTTCCAGATGACCATGTTCCAGCCGGTCGGCGGCATGGATATGATCGGCAAGGCGTTCGCGCGCGAGGTCGGCGATCTCATCCGCTATAATGCCAAGGTCACGCAGATCCAGCAGAACGGCTCCGGCGTCACCGTGAGCTATGTCGATACGACCAGCCCATCCGCGGTGCAGCAGGCGACCGCCGACTGGTGCATCTGCACCATCCCGCTGCCGATCCTGAGCCAGCTCCAGGTCGATGTCAGCGCGCCGATGAAAAATGCGATCGAGTCCTTGCCCTATGCCGCCTCGGTGAAAGTCGGGCTGCAGTTCAAGCGGCGGTTCTGGGAGGAGGATGAGGCGATCTATGGCGGCATCAGCTACACCGACCTGCCGATCCGGAATATCGGCTACCCGAACTATGGCTTCAACCGCGGTGGCCGCGGCGTCCTGCTCGGTGCTTATTTGTATGAGGGCGCCAATTCCTTCGAGTTCACCGCGATGACGCCGGCCGAGCGGGTCGCCAGCGCGGTCGAGTTCGGCGCCGCGATCCACCCGCAGTACAAAAGCGAATTCGAGAACGGTGTTGCGGTGGCGTGGCATCGCGTGCCGTTCACGCTCGGCTGCGCCGGCGAATGGACCGAGGCCGGCCGGGCGCAGCACTACCGCAACCTCTGCCAGATCGACGGCCGTATCGCGCTCGCGGGCGAGCACGCGTCGCAGTTGCCGGCCTGGCAGGAGGGCGCCATCCTGTCCGCGCTCGACGCCATTACCCGATTGCATGAACGCGTGGTGAAGACGTGATGATGCGGACCAGCATATCGGCGATCGTCACGGTGACGCTTGTCACGTCGTCGCTGCTGTCAGCCGGCGCGGCCGTCGGGCAGGACAGCGGGGCGGGTAAACGCACCTTCTCTTCGGGCTACCGCTTCGTGGAGATGACCGGCGAGGAGCTGTTCGCCAATGTCTGCCAGGGCTGCCACATGCCGGACGCGACAGGCGCCAGCGGTGCCGGCACTTACCCGTCGCTCGCCGGCAACAAGAATCTCGAATCCGGCAGCTATCCGATCTTCCTCGTCGTCAACGGCCGCCGCGGCATGCCGGCGTTCGGCGACATGATGACCGATGGTCAGGTCGCCGCCGTTGTGAATTATCTGCGGACACACTTCGGCAACACCTATCAGGATGCGGTGACGACCAAGGATGTCCAGGACGCCCGCCGCTGATAAATACACTCGGGGAGAGTTTGAATGAAATTCATTGGTATCGCGCTGGGCACCGCGCTGTCGGCGATGGCGACCGTGGCCTCCGCGGATGTGGTCAGGCATCCGATTCCGAACTCGACATTCCCGATCGCGCAGGCCGTGACCGTGACCGGCAGTGCCACGACGGTCTATGTCAGCGGCCAGGTGCCGCCGGTCGTCAACAAGGATGCCGATCCGTCGAGCCCGCAGGCCTATGGTGACACCAAGACCCAGACCGTCGGCGTGCTCAACCGCATCAAGGGCATCCTGGAAGGCCAGGGGCTCGGCATGGGTGATGTGGTCAAGATGCAGGTGTTCCTGGTGCACAACGCGTCTGCGCCGATGGACTTCAAGGCCTTCATGGAGGGCTACACCCAGTTCTTCGGCGGCAGCCAGCCGAACCTGCCGGCGCGGTCGGTGCTCGGTGTCGCGGCACTGGCCAATCCCGGCTTCCTGGTCGAGATCGAGGTGATCGCGGTCAAGGATACGAAATAAGGACTCCAAATAGCGTGCGCGAAACTGCGGAGCATGCGCGCGGAAATTGAAGGGCTCGCCGTCTTGCCAAAGCGCGTGTCGCCTGTCTGAATTCGCTCCCGAGACGGTGGAATTCTGGGAGAGCACGATGTCGCACAAGGCTAGAGACATGGTCCGATCGCTGCAGTTCGCGGCGGCGCTCGGTTCAATGCTGGTGGCAACCGGCGCTGCGGCGCAGGGGCTGACCGAGCAGCAGCAATTTGCCCGCGGCATCTACCAGGAGCTGGTCGAGATCAACACGACCACCGCGACCGGCGATACCCAGAAGGCGGCGGAAGCGATGGGCGCGCGGCTCCGCGCTGCAGGCTTCCCCGAGGCCGACGTGCACGTGTTTTCGCCGGCGCCGCACAAGGGCAATCTGGTGGCGCGGCTGCATGGCTCCGGCGCGCGCAAGCCGATCCTGCTGGTCGCCCATATCGACGTCGTCCCCGCCCTCCGCGAGGACTGGACGGTCGATCCGTTCAAGCTCACCGAGCAGGACGGCTATTTCTATGGCCGCGGCTCGAGCGACGACAAATACATGGCCGCCTCCTTCGTCACCAACCTGATCCGCTACAAGAAGGAGGGCTACACGCCCGACCGCGACATCATCGTGGCGCTTGAGACCGACGAGGAAATCCTCGATTCCAACGGTCTTGGCATGCAGTGGCTGATCAAGAACCACCGCGACCTGATCGATGCCGAGTTCGCGCTCAACGAAGGCGGCGGCGTCGGCCTGAAGAACGGCAAGGCGATCCGCAACAGCGTGCAAACCAGCGAGAAGGTCTCGGTCGGCTATCAGCTCACGGTGAGGGATAGCGGCGGCCACTCATCGCTGCCGCGCAAGGACAATGCGATCTATCGGCTCGCCGAAGGCCTCGTGCGGCTCTCCAACTATAGCTTCCCGATGAATCTCAACGAGACCACGCGGATCTATTTCACGAAGACCGCCGAGGTCGACAAGTCGCATGCCGACGACATCAGGGCAATTCTGGCGCCGAAGCCTGACCCGGCGGCGCTGGCGCGATTGTCGGAGAGCCCCGGCTACAACGCTCAGCTCCGCACCACTTGCGTCGCGACCATGCTGGAGGGCGGCCACGCCATCAACGCGTTGCCGCAGCTGGCGACCGCCAAGGTGAACTGCCGGATCCTGCCCGGCGAGCCGGTCGATGGCGTGCAGGCAACGATCGAGCGCGTGCTCGCCGACAAGCAGATCGAGGTGACCCCGACCGGCAAGGCGGTGCTGAGCCCGCCGTCACCCCTGAACGAGGAGATCATGGGTTCGATCGAGAAGCTGTCGAAGGAGTTCTGGCCGGATGCGGCGATCGTTCCTGTGATGAGCACCGGCGCGACCGACGGCAGCTATCTGCGCAATGCCGGAATCCCGACCTACGGTCATTCCGGGCTCGGTGCTGATGTCGACGACAACCGGAACCATGGCAAGGACGAACGCGTGCTCGTCAAATCGTTCTACGAAGGTCAGGACTACCTCTATCGCCTGGTCAAGATGCTCGCCGGCGGGAAGTGATGGCTGACAGCAAGACAAAGACACGGGTCGCGGTCGCCGGCCTCGGCGCAATCGGCACCGACGTCGTCAAGGCGCTCGATCAGGGCATCGAGGGCCTGACGCTGGTTGCGGTGTCCGCGAACAGCCCGGACAAGCACCGCGGCTGGGTCGAAGGGCTCAAGTCTGCGCCGAAGCTGGTGCCGATAGATGAGCTTGCCGAGGTCGCCGACATCGTGGTCGAGTGCGCGCCGAGCAAGCTGGTGCGTTCGATCGTGGCGCCGGTGGTCGAGCGCGGCAAGACCGCGGTCGTGCTCAGCGTCGGCGCGCTGTTGCAGAACGAGGACCTGGTCGACATCGCGCGAGCCCATGGCGGCCAGATCATCGTGCCGACCGGCGCGCTGATCGGGCTCGACGCGGTGACCGCGGCGGCGATCGGGACCATTCATTCGGCGAAGCTCGTCACGCGCAAGCCGGTCGCGGGTCTCCTCGGCGCGCCGCATCTGGTCGAGAACAACATCCGGATCGATGACATCACCGAACCGCTGCGCATCTTCGAGGGTAGCGCGCGCGACGCCGCCAAGGGCTTTCCCGCTAATCTCAACGTCGCAGTGGCGCTGTCGCTCGCCGGCATCGGCCCCGATCGCACCAGGGTCGAGATCTGGGCGGACCCGACGGTAACGCGCAACACCCACCGGATCGAGGTCGATTCCGATTCCGCGCGGTTCTCGATGATGATCGAGAACATCCCCTCGGAAAATCCCAAGACCGGCCGCATCACCGCGCTGTCGGTGATCGCCTGCCTGCGCAAGCTGCGTGCGTCATTGCGGATCGGGACGTGATGAAGATTGCGCCCGACGATCTCTTGCTGATCATCGACGTGCAGAATGATTTCTGCCCCGGCGGCGCGCTGGCGGTGGCCGACGGCGATGCCGTCGTGCCGGTCGTCAACCGGCTCGCCGCGCGCTTCGACCATGTCGTGCTGACCCAGGATTGGCACCCGGCGGGGCACAGCTCGTTTGCGACCTCGCATCCAGGTGCGGTGCCGTTTTCCTCGATCACCATGCCCTATGGGCCGCAGACGCTGTGGCCGGATCATTGCATCCAGGGCACGGCCGGCGCCGCATTTCATCCCGACCTCGCAACCGATCGGGCCGAGCTCGCGATCCGCAAGGGGTTCCGTGGCGCGATCGATTCCTATTCGGCGTTCTTCGAGAACGACCGGACAACGCCGACCGGGCTCGCCGGTTATCTGCGCGAGCGCGGCCTCAAGCGCGTCGTGATGGCGGGGCTCGCGACGGATTTCTGTGTGCAATATTCGGCGCTCGATGCGAGGCGGCTCGGCTTCGAGACTACGGTCGTGCTGTCGGGCTGCCGCGCCATCGACCTCGGCGGTTCGCTCGCCGCGGCGACCGCTGCAATGCGCGAGGCCGGCGTGGCGCTTATTGAGGATGTCGCCTGAGCGTCGCCAAGTCGGGGCAAAAACCATTGTTTTGACTGATCTTTTGTTCTAATCCCCTGCCGTTGATGACCACGCAGCGGAGCTTTCGTGTCGGGACAGGTTTTGCGGATAGGGACGCGCAAGAGCGCGATGGCGCTCGCGCAGACGGACGAGGTCGCGCGGCTGCTGCGCGCCTCGGCGGGCGACCTTGCCGTCGAAATCGTCAAGTTCGAGACCCGCGGCGACCAGGACCAGACCAGCAAGCTGTTGCGCCATGGCGGCAAGGGCGGTGCCTTCGTCGCCGAGATCCGCGAGGCCATGCGCGCGGGCACGTTGCAGGCCGCGATGCATTCGCTGAAGGACGTGCCGGGCAATGAGGAGACGCCGGGTCTTGTCCTTGCCGCAATGCTGGCGCGCGATGCCGCCAATGACAGCCTCGTGCTGCGGCCGGGCTTGTCGTTGGACACGCTGCGCGCCGCTCGCGGCAAGGGCTTCATGATCGGCACCAATGCCGTGCGCCGTGCCGCCTATCTGCGCCGGCTGTTTCCGGAAGCGACCGTGATCCATTATCGCGGCGCCGCCGACACGCGAGTTGCAAAACTCGATCGCGGCGACAAGCAGCGGCTGCCCGGTGGCGGCGAGGTGGGGCCGGCGGATGCGCTGGTGATGGCACGCTCCGGCCTGGAGCGCATCGGCATGACCGCGCGCATCGCGCATGATTTCTCCGTCGGCGAGATGCTGCCGGCGGTCGGCCAGGGCATCGTCGCGGTCGAATGCGTCGAGACCGACTGGGCGACGCGCGCGCGGCTTGCTGCGATCGACAACGCGCCGTCGCGCCTTGCCTCCGAGGCCGAGCGCGAGGTGCTGTGGGTGCTCAACGGCCATTGCAATTCGCCGATCGCCGGCCACGCCACGCTGACCGGAAACGAGATGGCGCTGCGCGCCTCCGTGCTGGATGAGGCCGGCTCAGGCTTCATCGAGGTGACGCGGCGCGGACCGGCGGACCGGCCGCGCGAACTCGGCCGCGCCGTCGGCATTGAGTTGCTGGAGAAGGGCGCCGCCGAGATCATCGCGCGCACCCGGGTGGACGAATAGCGCCTGCCGCCGGCGCGTGCGGTTCTCAGGCGATATCGGTGAAATCGCCGTGCCGGCCCTTGCCGCCTGCGAAACGGCGTGCACCGGCCTCGGTCTCGCCGCTCGCGACCGTCGCAAGTCCGAGCCGAAATTCGTTGAGCGTGGCCTGCTCCCAGCCGAGCTCCCATTGCTCGATGGCGGAGAGGCGGTCGCTGCGCAATGCCGCCTGCGGCAGGCGGCAGAGATCATGGGCGAGGCTGCGCGCCTCGGTGAGCGCGGTACCAGGTGCGACCACGCGGTTGGCGAGCCCGATCTGCCCGGCCTCTTCGCCGGAGATGCCGCGTCCGGTGAGGATCATGTCCATCGCGCGGCTGTGCCCGATCAGCCGCGGCAGGCGCACGGTGCCGAGATCCATCAGCGGCACGCCGAAGCGTCGGCAATAGACGCCGAAAGTGGCGTCGGTTGCTGCGACCCGGAGATCGCACCAGATCGCAAGTTCGAGCCCGCCCGCCACGGCGGGTCCTTCGACAGCGGCGATCACCGGCTTCGACAGCTTCATCCGCGTCGAGCCCATCGGGCCGTCGCCGTTCTCGACGCGGTGGCCGCGATGGCCGGCCGCGGTGCGCTTCAGGTCGAAGCCGGCGCAGAACGCGCCGCCCGCGCCGGTCAAGATCGCGACCGACAGCGATGGATCGCGATCGAAGGTGCGAAAGGCTTGCGCCAGCCCCTGCGCGGTCTCGGGATTGACCGCGTTACGCGCCTCGTCATAGCGATCGATCGTCACGATCGCGATGGCCTGCTCGGTTCGGTATTTGACGGTCGGGTGGTCCAGCATATCAGGTCCTCGGTACGCAGTTTTGGGGCGGATCAGCGTGCGCTTGCGCGGCTCTCGATGATCGAAGCCAGGTTCTGGTGAAAATGCCTGATCGCGCCCTCGAACAGGCCGAAGGTGAAGTGATCGTTCGCCTGTGTTGCGAGCCCGCGCTGCGCGGCGCAGGCCATCTCGCGATCCTCAGCCGCGCCCGCGGTGACGAAGTCGCGTCCCTGAGCGACCGCGGCGCGACCGTCCTCCGCAGCGATCTGGTTCGACAGCGTGTAGGTGACGAGCCGGGTGCGGTCCACCGCCAGCGGCTCGAGCACCGTCATCAACCGATTGGTCGGAAAGGTCGACAGCATCACGTTCGGAAACAGGTGATAGACATGCGTCAGCATGCCGGCCGTCCTGCGCTCGCTTGGCGGCACATGGCGCAGCTTCTCGATGCGTCGATAGGGAAAGCTGATCCGGCTGTTGTGGCCGAAGGATTCGATCACGTTGAGATTGTCGTACTGCAGCGGATAGAACGTATCCTGGTGCGTCGATCGGATGTGATAGCCTTCGAGGAAACCCTCGGCGACGATCTTCCAGTTGGCCTCGACCTCCTGCGTGGCGGTCGAATAGAGCCTCCAGTCGTCGCCGAACAATGTCGGCATGTCGATCGCGTCTGAGGTTGCGGCGGGATCGTCCTGCGAGACGAACACCAGGCCGCCGCGCTCGATGCAGGTGACCGGCACAAGGCCGTGGCTGGTCTTGTCGAGGCCGGGAAAGCCGTGATCATCGGGGACACCGCGCAGCCGGCCGTCGAGGCCGTAGGTCCAGCCGTGATAGCGACAGGTCAGCGCCTTCTTACAACCGGCGCCGTCGACCAGCTGTACGCCGCGGTGCCGGCATGCATTACGGAAGGCGCGCGCGATGCCGTCTGCACCGCGGATCGCGACCACGGGTGTCAGCGCCGCGTCGCGCGCGACATAGGCGCCGACTTCGGCAAGCGCGGCGGACGGACAGAACGGCGTCAGCGTGCGGCGGAACGCACGTTCGATCTCGGCCGTGAAGCGATCCTGCGACAGATAATGCGCGACGGGCTCATGCCAGACGCCGTCGCTGAGATCGGTCGATTTCGCGTCGATATGCTTGAGGATGCGATCGACGATGGAGGCCTCGTCTGCGAGCTGTGTCGTCATCGCCGTTCTCCCGCTCTGTTGGCCGGGCTTGCCGCCCGGTCCCGCCTTCGGGGCAGATTCTCCCATTGCCCCGCACGCGACAAGCGAAAGGAGACCGGTTCGCATGAATGACATTCATCCGAAGTGGATTTTCCGCGCGACATCGACGAGGGCTCGCCGTTAGGATCGGCCCATGAGCAGGAACAACCCCAGGCCGGCGCGCCGGTCACCGTCGCACGGGAGCGACGACCTCGCTGCCGCGAGCCTGCGGCCGGCGCATCTGTTGGCATTGCAGGCGTTCGACGTCGCAGTCCGGCTCGGCAGCTTCAAGGCGGCTGCGGGCGCGCTGAATGTCAGCGCGTCGGCGGTCAGCCATCGCATTCGCAATCTGGAAGTCCATCTCGGCGTTGCGCTGTTTCATCGCGCCCATCGCGTCGTTCGGCCGACCCATGCCGGCGAGAAGCTGGCCGCTGCGACCGGTCGCGCGTTTGCGCTGCTGGCGCAGGCGGAATCGGCCGCCGGGACAGCCGGCCAACGCCGGCTGCGGCTCAAGGTGTTGCCGCAGTTCGCATCGGCCTGGCTGATCCCGCGGCTGTCCTCGTTCCTCACCCGGCATTCCGAGATCGATCTCGCGATTGAGACGTCGAATCGCAATGTCGATTTCGACACCGAGACATTCGACGCCGGCATCAGCTTCGGGCCCGACAAGCCCGAGGGCGTCGCCGCGCATCGCTTGATGGAGGTGAGGACCGTTCCGGTCGGTGCGCCGGCGCTGGCCCGGCGGCTGAAGCTGCGCATCGCCGCCGACCTCGGTCGCGCCGTCCTGATCCATGTGACGACATTCCCCGTGGCTTGGCCGCTCTGGTTCAAGCATGCCGGCGAGCTCGTGCCGCCGGCGACGCGCGCGATCTCGGTCGATAGCTTTGTGGCGGCGCTGCAGGCCGCCGAACGCGGCGCCGGTGTCGCGCTCGCGCTGGAACCCTTCATCGGGGAAAGTGAACGGCGCGGCACCATCCGCCGGCTCCTGCCGGTCGGCCACGTGACCGGCAGTTATTGGCTGGTTCATCCGCCGGGCGCGCAACGCAATCGCGCGCTGCAGACATTCAAGAAGTGGCTGCTCGCCGAGCTTGCGAAGCCGGGTTAGGTCGTGCGCAAGCGCCAGCTTTCGACGATGCGGAAACGTGACGCACCATCGGCTTGCTTGAACAGCGCGATGCGGTCGATCGCCAGCGTCGCAAGCTCGATCGCCGCGAACCGCTCGCGCAGCCGCGCCACGATCGAGCCGCGGCGCTCGTCGCTCAGCCGTCCGGTCAGTGTCATGTGGAAGCGGAATTCCTCCATGACGTAGGGATAGCCCCAGCGGTCGAGATAGTTGCGCTGCGGCTCGGTGAGCCGCTCCGGCTTGCGCCGCGTGCGATCTTCCGGCGTGAGTGGCGCGCGGAACGCGTCGAACTCGGTCACGCAGTCGGCGGCAAGCTGCTGCAGATCATCCGAGCGGCCGGCTGGAATCACGGCGATGAAGCCGCTGATGGCGTCGACGACAGGTTCAATCACCGGAATCCGCCGCGCGCGACCGGCGAAGGCGGCGCAGGCGTCGAGAAGCTCGGCCTCAGTCCTCCCGGCGGCGAGTGCGGTCGGCGCCTTCAGCGTGGCGTGGAAGCCGTATTTGCGAGGATCTTCCGTCACCTCGCGCCAGTCGGGCGCAACGCCATCGGGAAACGGCAGGTCGATGCCATCAACGGCATCGTAGCCGAGCAGCGTCGAACCGAAACGGTGCAGGGCGCTGTTGGGTGACGGCGCATAATAGATCGCGTAGCGCGGGGGGCTGGACATGGGGGGCAGAATAGCCGGGTTACGCTGCCGCAACCGTCTTGCGCGGTGCGAGTGAATGAACGAGGCAGCTCGCATCGGCCAGATGCACCAGCCGTCCAGCCGCGATCACGGCGACGATGCGCGGGCGCAGCGGCATCTTGTCGTCGACGACGATGATATCGGCGCGGCGGCCGGCGACGAGTGCGCCGCGATCGGAGAGTCCCGCTGCGCGCGCCGGCGCCGATGAGATCAGGTCCCAGGCTTTGGCAAGCGGCAGGATGCCGTCGGCGGCGAGGCGGAACGCCGCAAGCAACTGCGCCGGATAATAGTAATCCGACGCTAGCACCGAGCAGAGGCCCTGCGCGATCATGTCGGATGCCTTGGTCCAGCCGGTGTGGCTGCCGCCACGCACCACGTTGGGCGCGCCGAACACGATGAAGTCGCCGGCGGTTGCGGCATCGCGCGCGGTCTCCTCATTGACGGGGAATTCCGCGATCGTCGCGCCCAGCGCCCGAAACTCCTGACGCATCGCCGGACTGTTGTCGTCGTGCGAGAGCATGCGGATATCAGCCGCGCGTGCGGCGGCAGCCAGTCGCGCGATCGAGGCGGGCACCTCGGGACGCGCGCCACGATCCGATCGAGCATGTCGTTGACGGCCTCGATCGAGAGCCCGGTGCGTTCAGCCAGCTGGTTACGCTTCTTCGGCTTGACGTTGCTGTGGTCGTTGAAAGCGAACAGGTCGATGCGGCCCTCGGTCAACCATTGAATGATCTCGGCCTCGGTCTCGAGATTGTGGGTCTCGTGACGCAGGTGGAAGCGTGTATCGGCGGCGAGCTGCGGCCGCAGCGCCTCGATCGCATCGAGCAGCTTGCGCGCATTGTCCGCGCTGCGCAGGCCGGGCTCCCACGACCAGGTCGTGCCATGGAACACGGTGGTGATGCCGTTGGCGGTCGCCTGCCGGTCGCTATCAACAAGCGCGACGTCGGTCGGGAAGTCGACGCCCGGGCGCGGCATCATTTGCCGCTCGAAGGCGTCGCCGTGCAGATCGATGATGCCGGGCAGCACCAGCAGGCCGCCGGCGTTGATGTGGAGCGCGGCGCGACCCGGCTCGGCGTCGAGCGCGCCGATGTCGCGGCCCGCGGTCCGCAGCGAGGTCTCGACCAATGCGCCGTCAACCAGCGTACGTCCGCCCTCGATGAAAATGTCCGTCACGATGCGGCGCTCCGTTGCTTGTCCTCTGATTGGGATACGACCTTGGTCTCATACTTGTCGAGGAATTCCTCGACTGCGAGCTTGCGAAAGTCGGGCAGGACACGGCGAAGTGTTTTGTGATCCCAGTCCCACCACGCGAGCGCGGCAAGGCGATCCGCTATTGTCTCGGAGAAGCGCCGCTTCACCGGACGTGCCGGATTACCGGCAACGATGGTGTACGCGGCGACATCCTTGGTCACGATCGCACCGGCGGCGACGACGGCGCCGGTTCCGATATTCCGTCCCGGCAGCAGGATCGCGCCATGACCGATCCAGACGTCATGGCCGATATGCACGTGATGCGCACGTCGCCAGTTGAAGAAGTCGGCGTCGTCGCTCTCTCCGGGAAAATATGCGCTGGCGCGATAGGTGAAATGCGCCTGCGTCGCGCGATGCATCGGGTGGTTGCCGGGATTGATCCGGGTCATCGCCGCGATCGAGCAGAACTTGCCGATCGAGGTGTAAGTGATCTGGCTGTCGTTCACGACGTAGGAATAGTCATCCATGCTCACTTCAAGCAGGATCGTGCGCGCGCCGACCTCGGTATATCTGCCGAGCTTGCTCTCGCGAACCGACGCAGTCGGGTCGACAGTCGGCACAACCGAGAGTGTTTTTCCGGCCATCATGGCCTCCGCAAATCTTGTAGATCTGTGGCTTCCGGGGAGATGCGCGCTCGTCTTCGGGGTGCTTGATGACAGCATCATGACGTTGTGATGACGGCAGTGAGGGGTGTGGACGATCGACGCACCGCAGCGCTGCCGTCACATAACTGTAAAACGCGGGGGATAGCGATGGCTCAACGAGGCGCGGTTGGAGCATTACATGCTGGTGGTGGAAGGTTTGACGTGCCGTTTCGGCACGAAAGCCGCAGTCGACAACGCGTCTTTTTCGCTCGCGCCGGGCAGCTTCGTCGGCGTGATCGGGCGTTCCGGCGCCGGCAAGTCGACGCTGCTGCGGATGATCAACCGTCTCGCCGATCCGACCTCCGGCCGTATCCTGTATGAAGGCACTGACGTGACCGCGCTGCGCGGCAAGGCGCTGCGGCAGTGGCGGGCGCGCTCGGCGATGATCTTCCAGCAGTTCAATCTGGTCGGCCGTCTCGACGTGCTGACCAACGTCCTGATGGGCCGGCTCGCCCAGATCCCGTCCTGGCGCTCGCTGGCGCAGGTCTGGCCGGAGCAGGACAGGGCGCTGGCGCTGTCGGCGCTCGAGCAGTTCGACATCGCCCAGCTCGCGGCGCAGCGCGCCGACCAGCTCTCCGGCGGCCAGCAGCAGCGGGTCGCCATTGCTCGCGCGCTGGTGCAGGAGCCCGACATCATTCTCGCCGACGAGCCGATCGCCTCGCTCGATCCGCGCAACACCAAGATCGTGATGGATGCGCTGCTGCGCATCAACAAGCATTTCGGCATCACCGTGCTCTGCAACCTGCACTCGCTCGACCTCGCGCGCACCTATTGCGACCGCCTGATCGGGATGGCGGCGGGCCACGTGGTGTTCGACGGCGCGCCCGCGGCGCTGACCGACCATATCGCCCGCGAGCTCTATGACCTCGAGGCCAATGACGTCATCGGCGCGGCGCCGTTGCCCGCGCCCGACGGCGCAACAGCTCCGGCACTCGGCACCGCAGCCGCGGCCTGAGCGTCGCATTACCGAAAATCAGGGCAACCGGGCATTTCGCCCGGCCAACAGGCCGTAACTACCAAAGAGGGGTAACATGATCACTCGTCGCATCATTCTGGCCGCCGCCGCCGCGCTGGCATTCGCCGGCTCGGCTTCGGCCGAGGACTGGAAAGCCAAGTATCCGGAGATCACCTTCGCCGTGATCCCCGCCGAAAACGGCTCCGGCGTCACCGAGCGCTACGGTCCGCTCACCGAGTATCTGACCAAGGAGCTCGGCATCAAGGTGAACCTGCGCGTCGCCAACGACTACGCGGCCGTGATCGAGGGCCAGCGCGCAGGCAACATCCACATCGGCTATTACGGCCCGGCGTCGTTCGCCCGCGCCCGTCTCACCGGCGTCAAGACCGATGCGTTCGTGATCGACGTCAACGCCGACGGTTCGAAGGGCTACTATTCGGTGTTCTACGTGCTTGCCAAGAGCCCGTACCAGAAGGTCGAAGACCTCAAGGGCAAGAACCTCGGCCTGGTCGATCCGAACTCGACCTCCGGCAACAACATGCCGCGCTTCAAGCTCAACGCGATGGGCATCGATCCGGAGACCTATTTCTCCAAGGTCGTGTTCACCGGCAGCCACGAGAACGCCGTGCTGGCGCTCGCCCAGGGCACCGTCGACGTCGCCGCCAACTGGTGGAACGCCGACGACGATTCCAACCTGACCCGCATGCTCGCCAAGAACATGGTGAAGTCGAGCGACGGCACGCCGTTGAAGAAGGAAGACTTCCGCATCATCGTGAAGTCCGACCTCATCATCAACTCGCCCTACGCCTATCTCGAGAGCCTCCCCGACGACATGAAGGCGAAGATCAAGCAGGCCTTCCTCGACATGCCGAAGAAGGATCCGGAAGCCTTCAAGAAGCTGTCCGACGGCAAGAACCTGCCGTGGCAGCCGGTCACCAACGCCGACTACGACAAGACCATCGAGCTGATCAAGTTCGTCGACGCGCTGCGCAAGAAGGCGTCCTGATCGCACATCGCCGCTGAACTGGGCCGGGTTTCGAGACCCGGCCCTTTTCGTTCATCCCTCGAGCAGACTGGCCCGCATCGATGGCGACCGCCATTTCCATCCTTCCAGCGCAGCAACTGGCGACGCTGAACGATGCCTATCGAAAAGCGGTTGCGCGCAAGCGGCTGAAGGCGACGGTGGCCACGGCCGTGTTCTGCGCGGCGCTGTTCATCGCTGCGCTCGGCGCCGAGGTGAACCTGCACACGTTCTTCACCTATTTCGGCAACTTCCTCAGCTATTTCGACCGCATCCTGACGCTGGATTCCGGCGCGCGGGTCTGGACCGATCCGGTGGAGTGGTTCTGGGGCCTGAAGAAATGGCTCCGCCTGCTCGGCGAGACCCTGCTGATCAGTTATGTCGGCACGCTGACCGGCGCCGTGTTCGCGTTCGCGCTGAATTTCTTCGCCGCCCAGAACACCTCGCCGGGGCCGTGGGTGCGCTTTATCGTCCGCCGCCTGCTGGAATTCGCGCGCACGGTGCCCGGCATCGTGTTCGCGCTGATCTTCGTGATCGCGTTCGGCCTGGGCCCGATGGCCGGCGTGCTGGCAATCGCGATCCACACCACCGGCGCGCTTGGCAAGCTGTTTGCCGAGATCGTCGAGAATGCCGACATGAAGCCGGTCGAGGGCATCCGCTCTACGGGCGCAAGCTGGCTGTCCTGCATGCGCTTTGCGATCCTGCCGCAGGTCTCGGCGGGCTACGCCAGCTATGCGCTGCTGCGCTTCGAGATCAACGTCCGTGAGGCGTCGGTCATGGGCTTCGTCGGTGCCGGCGGCATCGGGCAGGAGCTCGTGGTCGCGATCCGGAAGTTCTACTATTCCGACGTCAGCGCCATTCTCGTCACCATCATCGTCACCGTTTTCATCATGGACATCTCGACCGGCTGGCTGCGCGGCCGGCTGTTCGGCAAGGAGACCAGCCGATGAGCCAGATGCCGAGGCCGGATACCGCGGAACTGCGCGGGAAATACCCCGGCGTGTTCGAACGTCCCGCATCGGCGCGGCTGGCGATGCCGGCCATGGTCGCGGCAGCGCTCGCGATCTTCGTTTACGGCCTGGTCGATCTCGACTTCTCGCCGACCAAGCTGATCACCGGGATGAGCCAGCTCGGCTGGATCACCATGATGATGATCCCGCCGAATCCGGGCTCGTCGTTCCCGCTCTACATGCAGGCGCTCGGCGAGACGCTGTCGATCGCGCTGCTCGGCACCACGCTTGCGGCGCTGTTCGCGCTCCCGGTCAGCCTGCTGGCGGCGCGCAACATCATCCCCTCGAACCTGATCCGCTTTCCGGTGCGCCGTTTCCTGGATTCGATCCGGGGCGTCGATACGCTGATCTGGGCGCTGGTCTGGATCAACGTCGTCGGCCTCGGCCCGTTCGCCGGCGTGCTCGCGATCATGGTTTCCGACTTCGGCGCGTTCGGAAAACTGTTCTCCGAGGCGATCGAGGCGGCGGACCGCAAGCAGGTCGAAGGTATCCGCGCCTCCGGCGGCAATGCGCTGCATGAAATCCGCTTCGGCCTGTTGCCGCAGGTGCTGCCTGTGATCGCCGGGCAGGTGCTCTACTTCATCGAATCGAACACCCGTTCGGCCACCATCATCGGCATCGTCGGCGCAGGTGGCATCGGCCTGCAGCTCGCCGAGCAGATCCGCGTACTGGAATGGCAGAAGGTGTCGTTCCTGATCCTGATGATCCTGATCGCGGTCGCCGCGATCGACTTCATCTCGAGCAAGCTGCGCTTTGCCATCATCGGCCAGAGGGCGGTGGTGTAGCCTGCGCGACTTGCGGAGCGTTCCCGCACTATGCGCTGCGACCGACAAGGTGCACGGCAGAGCGCCAGGCGTGATGCGCGAGCGCTTCAAGGCGCCGTACCGCATCGACGCGAGCGATTGCTTCGTCCGCGCTCACCGCTCCACTCGCCACTGAGCCGAGCGTTGCCTTGCGGTGGTGTTTCCCGACTTCGCCGAGTGCTTTCGCGCAGTGTTCCAGATGCGCGAGGGCCTGCTCGGTCGATGTTCCGGCTGTAGGGAGCTCCTTGTCTGGGATGAGTGACCGCGTCGGTGCGGTTCCAAGCTTGATTTCGGAAACGTCTTTGGAAGAGTCGGGCGCGACGGCGACTTCTGCAGCGAGCGAGGTCGCGCTACGCATGGCTTCCGCGCAGATTTCCACCGCGCGCATGTCCTGGGGGCCGCCGGGCGGGGTCCCGAGTTCGGTTTCCTCTCCGAAGGTTTCGGCCAGGCGATACGCGTGGTCGAGTGCATGCAGTGTGCTGGTGAGCTTCTGTTCCTCATCCTCCGCCTCAGGCGGTCCACTCACCTTTGACATGAACTCCTGCGCCTGGCGCAGGGCAGAGGCGGCTTCCGCCGCCGGCACCGTGGTCCGTCCCGCTGCGACGGAGGCGTCTTGATTTGCTGCCGACAGTGCTGTCGCCAATGATCCGCACATCGTTTCAAGCGCGCGCGCGACTGTGCGTCGCACTGCTTCCACGGTTGCGATCGGAGTCACAAGCACTGCTGGGTCCAGGCACCTCGTCAGCGGTGAGCCGCGTTCGGGCAGGATGCGCTCGACGAGCCGTGTAAAGCCGTTGATCACGGGCAGTAGCACCAGGACGCCGACGACGTTGTAAGCGGTGTGATAGGCTGCAAGCAGCGTTACGCCACCAATGCTGTCGGAGGCGCGGACCAGAAGGGGAATGGTCACAGGGAAGAGCACCAGCGCAATGGCTGCCGCAATCAGCTTGAACAAGATGTACGCCAAGGCCAGGCGCTTGGCGGTGCTGCTCGCGCCGATTGCCGCCATGGCCGAACTGGTCGCCGTTCCGATGTTCTGCCCAATGATCAGTGCGCATGCCTGGTCCAGGCCGACGGCTCTCGCATAGTATGCCGAGAGTGTCACCGCGATAGCCGCGGTCGATGATTGCATCACGGCCGTCATCACCAGTCCGACGATGGCCAGGGCCAGCATCCCGTACAAGCCAGCCCACCAGGTGGTGCCGAGAACGGCCGGCAAATCCGCGGGGTGCAACTGTTCGGCCAGTCCTCCCATGCCCTGCTGCAGGGTCGTCAGTGCGAACAGCACCAGCGCAAATCCCGCGAGGGCTGCTCCGGCTGCGGATACACGGCCACGGCCCAACAATTTGATCAATGCGCCGACGAAAATCATCGGGAGTGCCGCGGCCGTGAGAGAGACACGAACGCCGATCAGCGCGACGAGCCAGCCGGTTCCCGTGGTTCCGACATTCGCGCCGAACACGAGCGCCAGCCCTTGCGGAAAGGTCAGCACGCCCGCGCTGACCAGGCCGATGGTGGTCATGGTCGTTGCGCTGGACGATTGCACGATCAGGGTCACGATGGCGCCCCAGAGCGCACCAGATAGCGGGGTCGCCGCTGCCTTGCTCAGGACCGTCCGCAACTTCGATCCGGCGAGTCCCTTGAGGCCGGCGGTCATGACGCTCATGCCAAGCAGGAACAGACCAACTCCACCGAGGACCGAAATCGCGGTCGACATGCGTGCTCTCTTCGCAGTGCACCGACAATTGGACCAATCAACCTAGAGCAGCGGCGACTTGAAGTCAGCAAGAGATGAGAATTCGTCATCCGGCGGATCAAGCCGCGGCCGTCGGTTGCGACCACTCTGTCTGAGTTCTGGTGACGCTGACCGTTGCGCATTGAGCTGGTAGCCGTTGGGCTTGTTGCGTATGGCAGCAGCGGTCGAACTCGGGAGGTCGCTGCAGACGAGGTCTCTGCGAGTCCTTGTTCGGGACACATACGACAATGCCGCTTACTCAATTGCATCGAGCGCTCGTAGCATCTCGGGATTGTGAACCTGTATGTTTGATTAGCCGACAAGAGACTTTCGGGTCTGTGCTAAATTTCGGCCGTGCATCAGGCGCGCAATAGGGGCAGCACTTCCAGTCATCAAGGAGTGTTCAATGTCAGATATCGTTGCGATCGTGTACCCATCCGAAGTCAAAGCAGAGGAAGTTCGGCAGAAAATACTCAAGCTTCAGAGCGAGTATCTGATCACGATCAGCGATGCCGTGATCGCAGTCAAAACCGGGGACGCTGTAAAGCTCAATCAGCTTGTGAACACCACCATGACCGGCGCGGCCAGTGGCAGCTTTTGGGGACTGCTCTTGGGGATGGTATTCCTGAATCCCCTTCTCGGCGTGGCTCTCGGAGCCGGCGCAGGCGCTTTGAGCGGTGCACTGACCGATTTCGGCATCAGAGACCAGTTCATGAAGGATCTCGCGTCGAAGGTGAAATCGGGAGATGCCGTTCTGTTCCTGCTGATCAAATCTATGACCTCAGACAAGGTTCTCAATGCGATCAAGGATGCGGGAGGGATCGTCCTGACGACCTCGCTCGATGAAAAGAAGGAGCAGCACCTGCGCGACACACTCGCAGCCGCAACTCAGGCCAAGGCTGCCTAGCGGGCCAAGGCGGCCTAGCTGGGCGGGATCGCCCGCGAAGGAGGCCGGCTGTAGCCGTGCGGCTCCGCGGCCATTCAGCCGGTTTCCTTCCGCGCGGTCCAAGCCGGGAGAAAATCATGCGCAAATTGCTTCTATGGGGGCTCGCACTTGGGATTGCTTCAGCGGCGATTACGGCGAACAGCGGTCGTTCGCAGGCCGGCCTTATTGCGCCGCTGGGCTTGCGTCAGGCCGCCGACGAGCTTCGTCTCGCGGAAACCATCCAGTTCACCTGGAGGGGCCATCGCTATTGTTGGTACAATAGGGGATGGCGCGGTGGCGGCTGGTATCGGTGTGGTTTTGCTTCGAGGCGCGGCATGGGCTGGGGTGGTCCGGCGGGATGGCACGGGTGGCGACGGCCGGGTCACCGCCCGGTTGCTCGGCCTCCGAGACCTGGTCGGCCAGGAATCCAGCGGCCGCAACCACTCCCGCAACCGCTCCCTGGCAGGAGCTGAGGGCTTCTTTGTCGTTCGGTCGCCGGCCGCGACGTGCTCGCACGCCGGGCGGAGCCCGCCATGTTGAAGGAGCCGCAAACACGCCAGGCGCGCGATCCTGTGCTTGTCGATCTCGCGCTGCAGGGCGGTGGATCGCATGGCGCTTTTACCTGGGGGGTGCTCGATCGGCTCATGGATGAGTCGTGGTTGCGCATCGAGGCGATATCGGGCACGTCGGCCGGCGCGATGAACGCCGTCGTGCTCGCGAGCGGCTTCATGACCGACGGCCCGGCGGGTGCCAAGTCTGCATTGAGCGCGTTCTGGCGGCGGGTCGCTGACTCCGCGCGGTTCAGCCCCATGCGGCGAAGCCCGCTGGACGTCATGCTCGGCCGCTGGACGCTTGATACGTCGCCCTTCTATCTCGCCTTCGATCTGGCGAGCCGCGTGTTCTCGCCGTACGATCTGAATCTCGCCGGCACAAACCCATTGCAAAAGGTCCTCGCCGAGTCGGTCGATTTTCGACTGGTCGCGAGCTCCCCAATCCGTTTGTTCGTGACGGCGACCAACGTTCATACCGGCCGCGGGCGTGTGTTTCGCAACGCCGAGCTCACACCCGACGTTCTGCTCGCTTCCGCCTGCTTGCCGACCCTCTTCCGCGCGATAGAGATCGATGGCGAGCCCTATTGGGATGGCGGTTACTCCGGGAACCCGACGATCACGCCACTCGTACGCGAGTGCAATTCGCGCGACACGCTTCTCGTCGCGGTCAACCCGGTCGAACGGCCGGGGACACCGCGCTCGGCGCGCGAGATCCTCGATCGGTTGAATGAGGTTGCGTTCAACGCCACGCTGCTCAAGGAGTTGCGCATGATCGCGCTGCTGCGGCAGGTCGCGGACGCCGGGAGCTCAGAGGGACGCAAATGGGCCGAGATGCGCATTCATCTCATCGCCAGCAAGGTTCTGGCCGAACTCGGCGCGTCGTCGAAGCTCAACGCCGAGTGGGATTTTCTCTGCATGCTGCGCGACGAAGGCCGCGCTGCTGCCGAGGCATTCCTCGCCGCGAACGACCAGAACATCGGCAGGCGCTCTTCGATCGATTTGGATATCCTTTTGCAGCAGGTTTGACGCCATGGGCCTCGTCGGAATCCTGGTTGCCCTTGGCCTGCTGATCTGGCTCTCGTTCCGCGGATGGAGCGTGCTCCTCCTGGCGCCGGCTGTCGCGATCGTCGCTGCGGCTTTCGCCGGCGAGCCCTTGCTCGCCCATTGGACACAGACTTTCATGAGTGGCGCTGCGCAGTTCATCGCGCAGTTCTTTCCGATATTTCTGCTCGGTGCGCTGTTCGGGAAGCTCATGGACGACAGCGGGTCAGTCCACGCCATCGCCCATTTCATGAGCATCAAGCTCGGACAGCATCGCGCGATCCTTGCTGTCGTGCTTGCAGGCGCGCTCGTCACCTATGGCGGGGTAAGCCTTTTCGTCGCCTTTTTCGTTTTGGCGCCGATGGCGCGGGAAATGTTTCGCGTCGCCAACATCCCGCATCGGCTGATGCCGGCCACCATCGCTCTGGGCACCTCCACATTCACGATGTCGGCAATGCCCGGAACGCCCGCGATTCAAAATTCGATCCCGATGCCGTTCTTCGGAACCACTCCGTTTGCAGCGCCCGGACTGGGAATCGTCGCTTCGGCGATCATGCTCGCATTCGGGCTCTGGTGGCTCAGCCGCGCCGAGCGAGCGGCGCGCAAGTTCGGTGAAGGCTTCGGCGGTGACGCAGAGCTCGGGACGAGAGCGGTCGCCGACGATCAATTCATTCGCGAGCGCGCCACATCGTCCCACGAGTTCGACCCGGCCGAAATAGCCCATGGCAAGCGCGGCGATGTGCCGCCGCCGATCGGCACGGCGATCATCCCGCTCCTCGTGGTCGTGGGTATGAACCTGCTGATGTCGCTTCTGATCCTGCCGCGCGTCGATTTCTCGTTCCTCGCGCAGGAGCGCTGGGGCGGGACGTCCCTTGCCGGCGTTGCCGGGGTGTGGTCGGTCGCGGTCGCTCTCGCCGCCGCCACGGCGACGCTCATCGCGCTCAATCGAGCCCGTCTGACGGATCTAAGGGCGAGCATGGATGCCGGCGCAAACGCCTCGGTGCTTCCCATCTTCAGCGTCGCCAGCCTGGTCGGCTTTGGAGCCGTCGTCGCTGCGCTGCCGGCCTTTGCGTCAGTGCGCGATTGGGTGCTGTCGATCTCCGGCGGTCCGCTCGTTTCTCTCGCCATCGCGACTAATCTGCTTGCCGCTTTGACCGGCTCGGCCTCTGGTGGATTGACCATTGCGCTCGATGCCCTTGGCGACACGTACCTGCAGATTGCGCAGACGGCCCACGTCGATCCGGCGCTCATGCACCGCATTGCCGTGATCGGCTCCGGTACCCTCGACAGTCTGCCGCACAACGGCGCCGTCGTGACACTGCTCGCAGTGTGCGGCTCGACCCATCGCAAGAGCTACTTCGACATGGTGATAGCCAATATCGTTGGGCCGATCATCGCTTTGGTTGTCGTGATCGCTTTGGGCTCGGTGCTCGGATCCTTCTAGTTGGCGCGTGCCGGGGCGCCGCCTCGTCAGCCGTTCTCGACCAGAAACTCCACGCGCTCGGCGGCGAAGCGCGAGCGCTTGGTCACCAGCGGCTGGTCCAGCATGTCGACGTCGGTTGCGTCGACCACCAGCACCGGCCGTCCCAGCGACAGGTCGAGCCGCGCGGCGTCGGTGGCGTCGGCGATCGCTGCCGTGATCCGGGTCGAGGCGCGGTGGTAATCCTTCACGCCGTAATGGCCGAGCAGCTTCGTCATCGAATGGACGTTGGCGAACACGTTGCCGGCATCGGGAAATCGCTCGGCCGATAGCCATGTGGTCGAGACGCAGATCGGCGTCCGGTCGGCAAGGCGCACCGCTTCGATCCGGATCAGCGGCGCACCGATCTTCAGGCACAACTCACGTGCGATCTCGCGGTTGGCAATATCCTCGCCGGCCTCGATCAATTGGCCGCGTGGCTCGTGGCCGCCGGCGCCGACAATCTCCGAGAATCGCGTGCGCGAGCGCAAGGGATAGGCGAGGCGCTGGGCTTCGACATAGGTGCCGCTGCCGCGCTCGGCGCGCACCAGGCCGCGCTCGGCCAATGCTGCGAGCGCCCGCCGCACGGTGTGGCGATTGACCCGGTAAGTCTCGGCGATCTCCATCTCGCCGGGCAGCTTTTCGCCCGCAGCAAAGCGGCCGTCAGCGATGCCGCGCTCGATGCCGTCAGCGACCTGCCGCCACAAGGCGACGCCGGAACTTTCCTGCATGCTCATCGCGCGGTGATACCAGAAATCTTTGGTTTGTCACGAAACAGTCATGGCGCTCCGCTATCAAGTTGTCTAGTATCATAGACAACTTGATACAAGCAAGGTTGCCCGAAGGTTGCCGATGAATTCGACCGGACCAAACAGCAAACAGGCCCAGCGCAAGGCCGCGATGACGGTGCTGGTGCACTCCGCCACTGCCGACATCGCAGGCCGGCTCGCGGCGATCACCCTGCCCAGCCATGAGAACCTGCGCGAGCCGGAGAACGGCCTCGTGATGATGCGCGGGCGGATCGGCGGCGACGGCGCGCCGTTCAATCTCGGCGAGGCGACGGTATCGCGCGCGGCGGTGCGGCTTGCGACCGGCGAGGTCGGCTTCGGCTACACGCTCGGCCGCGATGCGGAGAAGGCGCAGATGATCGCGCTATGCGACGCGATGGTGCAGTCGGCGGAATTGTCCGGCGAGGTGGAAGCCAAGGTGATCGCACCGCTGCGTGTCGCCATGAATGCCGAGCGCGCCCGCAAGGCCGCGGAGACCGCGGCGACGCGGGTTGATTTCTACACGATGGTGCGCGGTGAGGGATGATGCAATGACGACGATTGCCGAAATGCCCGCGGGCTTTGCCGATAAGGTGCTGTCGGCGCAATCCACCTTCCGGTCAGTGATGGATGCGATGGCGCGCCCGGGCAGCGTGCAGCGCGTCGCCGCTGATGTCGGAACACCCGCCGGCATGATGCGCGGCGCGGCCGCGATCGCGCTGACCCTGTTCGATCACGACACGCCGATCTGGCTCGACGGTGCGATGTCGACGACGCCGGACGTCGCCCGCTGGCTGAAGTTTCACGCCAGCGCGCCGGTGGTTGCGGATCCCTCGATCGCAAGCTTCGCGCTGATCGGCGATGCGGCGAACCTGCCCGCGCTGGAACGCTTCGCGTTCGGCAGCGGCGAATATCCTGATAGGTCGACCACGCTGATCCTGCAGGTCGACAGCCTGACGCAGGGCCCGGCCTTCGAGCTGAAGGGGCCCGGCATCGACGGCCGCGCGGTGTTGCAGGCGATGATCAAGCCGCGCGATCTGTTCCAGCGGCTGTCGATCAACGAGGGGTTGTTTCCGCGCGGCATCGATGTCGTGCTGGTCCATGACGACAGCATTGTCGCGATCCCGCGCACCACGCGGCTGATCGCAAGCGGAGTGTGAGCGATGTATGTAGCCGTCAAGGGAGGCGAGCGCGCCATCGAGAACGCCCATCGTCTGCTCGCGCATGAGCGGCGCGGCGATCGCGATGTGCCCGAGGTGACGCTGGCGCAGATCTCCGGGCAGCTCGCGCTCGGCGTCGATCGCGTGATGACCGAAGGCTCGCTCTACGACCGCGAGCTTGCGGCGCTCGCGATCAAGCAGGCGCGCGGCGACATGATCGAGGCGATCTTCCTGGTTCGCGCCTTCCGCGCCACGCTGCCGCGGTTGGGCGCCACCGAGCCGGTCAACACCGGCGAGATGCAGGTGCGGCGGCGGATCTCCTCGACCTTCAAGGACGTTCCGGGCGGCCAGATCCTGGGGCCGACCTTCGACTACACCCATCGCCTGCTCGATCCGCAGCTCGCGGAAGGCTTCGTGCCGGAGCAGCCGGAGACCGCGGAAGCCTCGCAGGCGGCAACGCCGCGGGTCACCGACATTCTCGGTCGCGATGGCCTGATCGAATCATCGCCGCAGGCAGATAGCGACGCGCCGGTCGGCGACCTCACGCGCGAGCCGCTGAGCTTCCCGGCCGATCGCGATCTGCGGCTGCAAAATCTTGCGCGCGGCGATGAGGGCTTCCTGCTCGCACTCGGCTATTCGACGCAGCGCGGCTATGGCCGCAACCATCCCTTCGCCGGCGAGATCCGCTTCGGCGAGGTCGAGGTCGAGTTGTTCGCCGAGGACGTCGGCTTCGCCGTGCCGCTCGGCTCGATCGAACTGACCGAGTGCCAGATGGTCAACCAGTTCAAGGGCTCGACCACCGAAGCGCCATGTTTCACCCGCGGCTATGGCCTGGCCTTCGGCCAGAGCGAGCGCAAGACCATGTCGATGGCGCTGGTCGACCGCGCGCTGCGTGCGGGCGAGCTTGGCGAGGAGGTGGGAGCGCCGGCGCAGGACGAGGAGTTCGTGATGTCGCACTCCGACAATGTGCAGTCGACCGGCTTCGTCGAGCATCTCAAGCTGCCGCATTACGTCGACTTCCAGTCCGAGCTCGGCCTGCTCCGCAAGCTGCGGCAGGAATTCGCGGAAGCCAATCAGGCGGTCGAACTGCAGGAGGCCGCGGAATGAACGCGCCGACGTACAACTTTGCTTATCTCGACGAGCAGACCAAGCGCATGATCCGGCGCGCGATCCTGAAGGCGATCGCAATTCCCGGCTATCAGGTGCCGTTCGCGAGCCGCGAGATGCCGATGCCCTATGGCTGGGGCACCGGCGGCGTGCAGGTGACGGCGGCGATCCTCGGTCCCGACGACGTGCTGAAGGTGATCGACCAGGGTTCGGACGACACCACCAACGCGATCTCGATCCGCAAATTCTTCGGCAAGACCGCGGGTGTCGCGACCACGACCTCGACCACGGACGCGACCGTGATCCAGACCCGTCACCGCATTCCCGAGGCGTCGCTGCATGCCGGGCAGGTGCTGGTCTATCAGGTGCCGATCCCCGAGCCGCTGCGCTTCCTGGAGCCGCGCGAGACCGAGACCCGGCGCATGCACGCGCTAGCCGAATACGGCCTGATGCATGTCAAGCTCTATGAGGACATCGCGCGCTTCGGCCACATCGCGACCGCCTACGCCTATCCGGTGAAGGTGAACGCGCGCTACGTGATGGATCCGTCGCCGACACCGAAATTCGACAATCCGAAGATGGACAATTGCGCGGCGTTGCAGCTGTTCGGCGCCGGCCGTGAGAAGCGCATCTACGCGATCCCGCCCTACACCACGGTGGTCTCACTGGATTTCGAGGATCACCCGTTCACGCGCTACCGCTTCAACGCGCCTTGCGCGTTGTGCGGCGCCGATGATTCCTATCTCGACGAGATCGTCACTGACGACAAAGGCGGGCGGATGTTCGTCTGCTCCGATACCGACTTCTGCGAGCAGCGCCAGGCGGCCGGCCATCACGGCACCGAGAGCGCAGCGCCGCACAAGGAGAAGGCGCATGTCTGAGCTCTCCAGCCTCGACAACGCTCAGCCGCTGCTGGTGGCCGAAGGGCTTGCCAAGAACTACGGCCGCCTCGCAGCCTGCCGCGACGTCTCGTTCGCGCTCTATCCCGGCGAGGTGCTGGCGATCGTCGGAGAATCCGGTTCGGGCAAGTCGACCTTGCTGCAACTGCTCTCGGCGCAGCTCGCGCCGAGCGCGGGGCATGTGGCCTACCGAATGCGCGACGGCGTGCTGCGCGATCTCGCCGAGCTCGGCGAAGCCGAGCGGCGCTTCCTGTTTCGCACCGACTGGGGCTTTGTGCATCAGGACCCGGCGCAAGGCCTGCGCATGGGCGTCTCGGCCGGCGCCAATGTCGGCGAGCGGTTGATGGCTGTCGGCTGGAACCACTACGGCCGTATCCGCGACATCGCATCGACCTGGCTCGAGCGGGTCGAGATCGATGTCGGCCGCATCGACGACGCACCGAAGACCTATTCCGGCGGCATGCGGCAGCGGCTGCAGATCGCGCGCAACCTCGTCACCGAGCCGCGGCTGGTGTTCATGGATGAGCCGACCGGCGGCCTCGACGTCTCGGTGCAGGCGCGCCTGCTCGACCTGATGCGCAATCTCGTCAGCGAGCTCGGCCTTGCCGCCATCGTCGTGACCCACGACCTTGCCGTCGCGCGCCTGCTCTCGCATCGCGTGATGGTGATGAAGGGCGGCCGCGTCATCGAGACCGGCCTCACCGACCAGGTGCTCGACGATCCCCGCGAGCCCTACACCCAGCTGCTCGTTTCCTCGATTCTGCCGCCATGAGCTTGCCAATGACCGCGATGATCGAACTTGCCAATGCCGAGAAGACCTTCACGATGCATCTGCAGGGTGGCGTCGAGCTGCCCGTGGTGCGCGGCGTCTCGTTCCACGCCGACCCGGGTGAGTGTGTGGTGCTGTCGGGCCCATCGGGCGCCGGCAAATCCTCGATCCTGAAGATGATCTTCGGCAATTACCGTTGCGACAGCGGCCGGATCGGCATCCGCCATCAGGGCAAGGTGATCGACCTCGCAACTGCCGAGCCGCGCCAGGTACTGAGCATCCGCCGCTCGACCATCGGCTATGTCAGCCAGTTCCTGCGCGCGGTGCCGCGGGTGGCGACCATCGACGTCGTCGCCGAGCCCTTGATCGTCAACGGCGTGACGCGCGAGGAGGCCCGCGAACGCGCCGGCCGCCTGCTGCGCCGGCTCAACATCCCGGAGCGGCTGTGGACCCTGCCGCCCTCGACCTTCTCCGGCGGCGAGCAGCAGCGGGTCAACATCGCGCGCGGCTTCATCTCGGACCTGCCGATCCTGCTGCTGGACGAGCCGACCGCTTCGCTCGATGCGGCGAATCGCGCAGTGGTGGTCGAATTGATTGCGGAGAAAAAGACCAAGGGCGTCGCGATGGTCGCCATTGTCCATGACGACGAAATCCGTCATTTGATTGCCGACCGGATCGTTGACGTGACCTCGTTCGCCGCTGCTGCCTGAAGGACCGTTTGAAATGACTGCCAAGCAAGACACCATCATCGGCAACGCCCGGCTGGTCCTCGCCGATCGCGTGATCGAGCAGGGCTGGGTCGCGATATCCGACGGCAAGATCGCCGAGTTCGGCGAGGGCAGGGCGCCCGGGGCCGCCGAGGACGCCGGCGGCGATCTGCTGATGCCCGGGCTGATCGAGCTGCACACCGACCATCTCGAGATGCACTACGTGCCGCGGCCGAAGGTATTCTGGAATCCGGTCGCGGCCGTGATCTCCTATGACGGGCAGCTCGCCACTTCAGGCATCACCACCGTGCTGGACTCGCTGCGGGTCTGGCGCGAGGACGGCGCCGAGGATGTCGACGGCCGTGCGGGCGTATTGGCGGCGGCGATCTCGGCGGCGCGCGAGGAGAACCTGCTGCGCGCCGATCACTTCCTGCATCTGCGCTGCGAGGTGCCGATGCCTGATGTCGTCGCCGAAGCCAAGGAGCTGATCGACCGGCCGGACGTGCGGCTGATGTCGCTGATGGACCATACGCCGGGTCAGCGTCAGTTCCGCGACGAGGTCAAGCTGCGCGACTATTACCGCGGCAAGGGCGGCGGCATGAACGACGCCCAGCTCGACGTGCTGTTCGCCCGGCGCTTCGCCTATCAGAAGGAATATGCCGTACCCAACATGCGTGCGATCGTCGCGCTGGCACATGAGTACAAGATACCGCTGGCGAGCCACGACGACACCACCGAGGAAAACGTGGTCGACGCCATCAACGACAAGGTCGCGGTCGCGGAATTCCCGACCACGATGGAAGCCGCGCGCGGGTTGCACGCGGCCGGCATCGAGATCCTGATGGGGGCGCCGAACGTGGTGCGCGGCGGCTCGCACTCCGGCAATATCGCGGCCGTCGATCTCGCCAATGAGGGCATGCTGGACATCTTGTCGTCGGACTACATCCCGTCGAGCCTGTTGATGGCGGCGCTGCAATTGCCGCGGCATGTGCCGGCGATCGATCTTGCTTCCGCCGTCCGCACCGTGACCAAGACGCCGGCCGAAGCGGTCGGTCTGTCGGATCGCGGCGAGATCGCGGTCGGCCGGCGCGCCGATCTGATCCGCGTGCACGTCGCGCGCGACCTGCCTGTCGTGCGCAGCGTCTGGCGCGAAGGGGGGAGGGTCGCGTGACCGAGGCGCCCGTCATCGCCGGGCAGCGCGCTGCGATCGGTCCCGGCCGGTTGATCCTGGTGGTCGGCCCGAGCGGCGCCGGCAAGGATACGCTGCTGGGGCTGGCGAAAGCGGCCTGTGCCGATGACCGCGACGTCGTGTTTCCCCGCCGCCTGATTACCCGCCAGGCCTCGACGTCGGAGGACAATGAAGAGGTCAGCGCGGAGACCTTCCAGCACGCGGCGGCCGGCGGCGACTATGCCATGCACTGGGAAGCGCATGGTCATCGCTACGCGCTGTCGCGGGCGATCAACGACGAGATCCGCGCCGGCCGCACCGTGATCGCGAATGTCTCGCGCACCGTGATCGCGGCAGCGCGACGCAATTATGCCAACGCCATCGTGGTGTCGGTCACGGCGCCGCCGGATGTGCTGGCGGCGCGGCTGGCCGCGCGGG
>NZ_JACMYO010000024.1 GCF_020889685.1 Bradyrhizobium oropedii | reverse complement strand
CGCGCCGCCGACCACCCCAGCCGCGACGCCGGCGGGACCGGGGTCATAGCGGTTGTAGCTGCCCTGCCAATCGCGGTCCCGCCGATGGTGGCGATAGGCGGTGCGCGTGGCGCCGGGCGTCATCGTCTGGCAGCGGGCATCGGGATTGTCGTTCGAACAGCGCGCGGCGGTGCCGATGGTCTGTTGCGCCATCGCGGGGCCGGCGAGTACCGAAGCGAGCAGGGCTGCTGCGCCCAGGAAGGCGCCGCGCATCTTGAGCTGTGTCATGCAAGGTCTCCTCTCGTCGTTGTGACGAGCTAATCTCGCTGTGCCGCGCCTGTTCCGGCGCAGCCTTGCCCTGCGTTCAAACCAGTGTGAAGTTCCGCAACCCTTGCGCATGATGCGTTCCGGCTCACGCTGCCTTTGACGAGAATTGCATGCACACACGCGACATCGACTACGCCGGCGGCGACGCCGGCTTGCGCGGCTATCTCGCCTTCAAGGACACCGGCGCGAAACGTCCGGCGTGTTGGTATTCCACGAGGGGCTCGGGCTCGGCGATTTCGCGATGGAGCGGGCGCGCAGGCTTGCCGGGCATGGCTATGTGGCGCTCGCGGCCGACATGTTCGGCGAGCGGCGGCAGGCCGCCGATCTGCAGCAGGCGATGACGCTGATCGGCGACTTGCGCACAAACCCCGCGAAACTCCGCGCACGGGCGCGCGCCGCGCTTGCGACACTGATCGCACTGCCCGAGGTCGATGCCACCAGATGCGCCGCGATCGGCTTCTGCTTCGGCGGCACGGTCGCGCTTGAGCTGGCGCGCGACGGCGCCGAGCTCAAGGCCGCCGTCAGCTTTCACGGCGTGCTCTCGACCACGCAGCCGGCGGCGCCTGGTGCACTGAGGGCGAGCGTGCTTGTGCTGACCGGAGCCGACGATCCGCTGGCGCCGCCCGACCAGGTCGCAGCCTTCGAGAACGAGATGCGCGCCGGCAAGGTTGCCGACTGGCAGGTGATCAGCTACGGCAACACGCTGCATGGTTTTGCCAACCCGACCGCCGACGGCTCGATCATGAAGTCAGCCCTCTACGACGCGCGGGCCGATCGCCGCTCCTGGGCGGCGATGCAGGGCTTGTTTGACGAGGTGTTGGTTTGACGCGGTGCTGGCCTGACAAGATCAGCGATGTGGTGTTTGATCGGTCGTCACGCGCGGGCGCGAGGGATTGATGTTCGTAATCTTGAGTCTCGGCTTTCTGCTCGGCATGCAGCACGCGCTGGAGCCGGATCACATCGCGGCGGTGTCGAGCATCGCGGCACGGCGCAGCAGCATCAGCGACATCGTCAAGCACGGCCTGACCTGGGGCCTCGGTCATACGCTCACGCTGTTCATCTTTGCAGGCGCCGCGATCCTGCTCGGGCGCGCCATCCCGGAGACGGTCGCAGCGCCGATCGAGACCGCGGTCGGCGTCATGCTGGTCGGCCTCGGCGCGCATGTGTGGTGGCGGCTGTGGCGCGACCGCGTGCACTTCCACACCCATTCTCATGGCGACACGACCCACTTCCACGCCCACAGCCACGCCGGCGAGACCGCGGTGCGTGCGTCCGCCGTGCCGCACGCCCGCGCAACGCACAGCCATGCACACGGCTTCCGCTGGCGCACGCTGCTGGTCGGCCTGATGCACGGCATGGCGGGCTCGGCGGCGCTGTTGGTGCTGACGGTGTCGCAGGCGCCGAATCCTGCCATCGGGCTCGGCTATGTCGCGCTGTTCGGTATCGGCTCGATGATCGGCATGGGCGTGCTGTCCAGCGTGATCGCGGTGCCGCTGGCGGCCTCGGCGCGGTGGCTGACCTGGGCCAACCGCGGCCTGCAAATCGCAGTCGGCGCGGTCACCATTGCGATCGGCATCCACTCGATCATCGAGAACGCCTTCACCTGACACGCCGGCGTCTCCCAGGCCGGCCGTTAACGATTTCTGATCCCGCACGGCCGCATTGACCGGATGCCGATGCTTACGCGTTAGGCTTACCGCCAGTTTGGCCCGCGCCCTTAACCCTTCCGCCGAGCCGTTGGATTAGGCTGCGGATGGAACAATTCGGGACGCTGGGTGAACATGCGCGCAAGTCTTGCGCTAGCGATATTGGCTGCGATGAGTTCGACGGCGCTGGCCGGCGGCGGCTTCGACATCGTCGTGCCCGTGCGGCCCGGCGTGCCAATCATCATCAACGGCGTCGATGCCTCCTACGCCGTGGTCGAGAGCGCGATGGGGCTTGCCCGCAACGACTCGATGGTGCCGACCGTCTATGGCGGCCGCCCGATCGATCCCGAGCCGAATGTCGGCCACTATTATCCGAGCCTCGGCCGCATGCCGGGTTACGGCCGCCTCGAGATCGAGCCGCCGGCCAACCGCAAGCTGCCCAAGCCGGCCGAGAGCTATCACGAATCGTGGGGGGCGCAGTCGGCGCCGCTGCCGGCGCAGTCCAACGTGCCGGTCGATCCGCCGCCGGTGATCTACGCGCCGCAGTTCAACGGGCCGCGGCCGCTGCCGGGGCCGCCGATGCGGCCACCGCGACCGAGAGGTCCTTAAATCGGGAGCCCTCATGCAGAGGGCCCTTCATAGCCATCAAGAGCTACGCGACGACAACAAGACCTACAGGCAAGATTTACAGGAGAGAGTAATGCGTCAAATGATCAAAGGACTGATTGCGGCCGTGGCCGTCATGGTGACTGCGCCCGCAGTGGCGTGCGGCTTCAACCCGTGCGGCTATTCTGCGCCCGTCGTGAACTACGGCTGCGGCGGTTGCGGCGGCTATAGCGGTTACGGCGGTTACGGTTACGGCGCGGTCGAGCGTCTGCCGGACCCGGATGCCGCTTATCCCAGCGCGGCGCAGCAGTACTATTACGTCAACCAGGGACCGACCTACACCGGTCCGGGCAATTGGGCACCGCGTCCGTACTACCGCGAAGGCTACGGCCGCCCGTATTACGGCTATCGCCACTATGGCTACCGTCACTACGGCTACCGCCATCACTATGGCTATCGTCCGCACTACGGCTATCGCTACGGCTACGCGCCGCATCGCTACGGCCATCCGCCGCTGCGCCGCTACTACTGATCCGACGATCAATCGAAGACATCAGCGCCCGTTCGCGTCACGCGAGCGGGCGTTTGTCGTTCACATCAGCCCGAGCCGGCTGGCGCCGATATAGAGCGCGAGCACACAGGCGTTCGACACGTTGAGGCTTTTGATCTCGCCGGGCATGTCGAGGCGGGCGACGACGCTGCAGGTGTCGCGCGTCAATTGCCGCAAGCCTTTGCCTTCGGCGCCGAGCACCAGCGCGAGCGGCGCTTGCAGCTGAACCTTGCCCAGATCTTCCGAGCCCTCGCTGTCGAGGCCGACGGTCTGGAAGCCGTGGTCGTTCAGTTCGTTCAGCGCGCGCGCCAGATTCTGCACGGTGATTATCGGGACCAGCTCGAGCGCGCCGGAGGCGGACTTCGCCAGCACGCCGGTGGCCTCCGGGCTGTGGCGGGCGGTGGTGACGATCGCCTTGACCGCAAACGCCGCCGCCGAGCGCAGGATGGCGCCGACATTGTGCGGATCGGTGATCTGGTCGAGCACCAGCACGATGCCCTCCAGCGCCAGCCTGTCGATGCCTGGCGAGGGCAGGGGATCGGCCTCCGCCAGGAGGCCCTGATGCACGGCATCGGGGGTGAGGCGCCGGTCGATGTCACCGGGACGGACGATCTCCGGGGTGACGCGGGTGGCGATATTTTCGTCGGCGAGCCGCTTGGCCGCGTTCTCGGTGAGGTAAAGCTTGCGGATCTGGCGGTCCGGGTTGGCAAGGGCGGCCGACACGGTGTGCCAGCCATACAGAATCACCGGCCCGTCGGAACCGGATTCGCGGTCCCGCCAGGCCGGCGGGCGGCCGAATTTCGGCCCTTTTTGGAAGGGTTTACCGCCCTTGCCTCGGAAACTGGGTTTGCGGTCGCGATCGCTCATGTGAGGCTTGTGTCATTGATATCGCAGAATGGCAATTTAACCGGCAAATTGAGCCCCCGCTTGGTTGACTTTGGGGACCGCCTTCCCCCATAAACGCGCCCGACCGCGCACCCGCTTCGGGGCCGACGCGGTTATCAGCGTCATTTCGATGACCCGGTCCGCCGCCACTCGCGCGGCCGGTTCTGATGCTGTTGGACGGGGGAGTGTCCCGAGTGGCAAAGGGAGCTGACTGTAAATCAGCCGCCTCATGGCTTCGCAGGTTCGAGTCCTGCCTCCCCCACCAGCCTTCGCTCGCTTCGCGAGCTACGGCTCGGCAGGCCAGCAAAATTCTCTCGTAGCGAAGTGAGCGAAGGCTGCCACGCCGAAGCCCAAAGGGCGAAGGCGGGCCATGTCCGCAGAACCGACTCGCTTCGCGAGCTACGGCCAGGCAAGCCAGCAGAACTCCATCGTCGCGAAGCGAACGACGGCTGCTACTTGGCGCCTCATTGCCGCTGTGCCTGGGTGCCTGACGGATCGTCGCGCTTGTGCTTCGAAGCCCACACGACAAACGGATGGGCCAGAAGAGGCAGATAGCGGGACGGCATCGGCTCATCGACGCCGAATGTCTTCGGCTTCTGCCCCTGCGGAAGATAGACGCTTCCGAACAGCACATCGTAGAACGAGAACAGCCCGGCGAAGTTCTTGTCTCTGGCTTCGCGCTCGCTGCTGTGGTGCCAGTGATGAAATTCCGGCGACACCAGGACATGGCGGAGAGGGCCGTAGCTCAGGCGCACGTTGGCATGCGTGAGCCAGGTCTGCCAGTAATAGAGGGCGAGATAGGTCCCGATCGCCTCGGCGGAGAAACCGAGCGCGACGAGCGGAAACAGCGAACCGGCCTTCATGAATGTCACGTCGAGCGGGTGCTGGTGGACGGCGGCGAGCCAGTCCAGTTCTTCGACCGCGTGATGAACGGCGTGGATGTGCCACATCGCGGGCACGGCATGCAGGGTGCGGTGGGTCCAGTAGACTCCGAGGTCCCCGATCAGGATCGCAATCAGCACTTGCACCAGATACGGGAGATCGCCGACCGCCTGCTTGACCGCTGAAGGCAGTATCCACTGATTGACCAGAGTGGCCACCGCGAGGATGGCGGTCACACCGGCGAACACCAGCCAGCCGTTGATGAACAGGAAGGCCATGTCGGTCAGCAGGCCGCGCCTGAAAATCTTCTGGGGCCTCGCAGCAAACAGCAGCTCGAACGGCACGAAGATCAAGATCGTCAGCAACAGCTGATACTGTGCAAATAGCTCGCGCATTGAAATGGTCGCCTGAAATGGCGGTAGCCTATCACCTTGGCCCCCAATTGCGTCAATTGGAAAGGGAGGCCCAGGTCGCAAGAGCGTTAATCCCCGTGTCGTTACGGGGATGAAGGATGTCCCCGGGCCGGCTGGCCCGAGCGCGCCAATTCTCACGCCTCACTCCATCAACGCGAACATCTCCACCAGCGTCTCGCACAGCCGACGTTGCACCGCCGCGGACGGAACTCAGGCGCGCAAGGCACGCCGCAGCAGCTTGACGAAATCCTGCGCCATCTGCGACGGCGCTTCGTGCGTGGGGGAGAGAATGGCGATCTGGTACTGGATCCTCGGCTTGAACGGGCGGATGGCGAGGCCTTCGGTGAACGGCTTGCTCACCACGGGATCGACGATACCGACGCCGCGGCCCTCAGTGACGAGCTGACACGCGGTCGAGAAGAATTCGGTCTCCGCGACCACGTTCCAGCGCGCGCCATATTCGGAGAAGGCGGATGCCAGCTGCTGGTAGATCGGGTCGCCGCGGAACAGTGTGACGAACGGGACGCCGTCGAGGTCATCAGGGGTGATCTGCTTCAGCTTCGCAAGCGGATGCGCATGCGGCAGCATGCACATGCAGTCATACGAAAACACCTCCATGTGCGAGGTCGGATAATCGAGCGGCAGTTCGGCGACAGCGAGGTCGAATTGCTGCGTCGAAACCAACTCGCGGACGGTAGCTGAATTGCGCGTGATGATCTTGACCTGCAACTCGGGCCGGTCCCTGGCGAACTGCGACAGCAGGCGCGGCAGCAGTTTGATCGAGATGCTCGGATAGGCCGCGATGGCAAGATGACCGCGCCGGCCGGACCTGATTTCGGCGGCGACGCGGGACGCGTTCTCGACGGCTTCGAGTGCCCGTGCCGCCTCGACGTAGAACAATTTGGCTTCGGGGGTCGGTTGCAGGCGGCCGCCGCGGCGCAGGAACAGCGTCAGGCCGGTCTCGTGCTCGAGGCCCGCAATCATCGTGCTGATGCCGGGCTGCGACATGCCGAGCAACTCGGCCGCCCGGGTCATGGTGCCGTGGAGCATCAGGGCACGAAAGCATTCGAGCTGTCTGAGGCGCATGGGACGACTATACGAATCTGCTATAATGGATACAATTAATATTATTAGAATTGCATGGCCGGCAGTGCTCCAATGGCGCGAGTGAAGCTTGAGGAGCCACCACGTGACCGCAGCAACCGCCGATCTCACCCACGCCCGTCTGATCCCGGCCCGTCATGGCGTGGCGGCACGCCTCGACGCAGGAGAGACGGTCACCGTGGTCAATACCCACGGCAAGCAGGTGGTCGACACCTGGGCCTTCAATGCCGGCGACACCGGCGAGTTCATGTCGATGGAGCACAGCCGTGCGTCGATGCTGCGGCTCATTCCGCGCGTGGGCGACACGATGACGACCAACAGGCGCCGCGCGATCCTCACCTTCGTCGCCGACACGACGCCGGGAATCCACGATACGCTGATCGCGGCCTGCGACATTCACCGCTATCGTCAGCTCGGTGCGGTCGGCCATCACGCCAATTGCACGCAAAACCTGGCTCATGCGCTCGAGGCAGTCGGCCTTTCGGCTGCGGTGACGCCGGCGCCGCTCAATCTGTTCATGAACGTACCCGTCTCCGACGGCGGAAAGCTGGACTTCAAGTCGCCCGTCAGCGAGGCCGGACAGTATGTGGCGCTGCGCGCCGAGATGGACCTGGTCATCGTGTTCTCCGCCTGTCCGCAGGACATGGTGCCGGTGAACGACATGCGGCCGACCGATGCTCACTATCTCATCGCCTGATACCGTCAGCGCGGAGAACCGATCATGCGCAAGCTGCCGCCCCTCAATGCCGTCCGTGCGTTCGAAGCGGCGGCGCGCCACGAGAGCTTCACCGCCGCCGCCAATGAACTCTGCGTCACGGTGACGGCGATCAGCCACCAGGTCCGGCAGCTCGAGGCGATCCTCGGACGCAAGCTGTTCGAGCGCTCCGGTCGCGCAGTCGTGCTGACCGCGGAGGGCCATGCGGTGTTCCCGTTGCTGCGCGACGGCTTCGACCGCATGGCGAGCGCCTTTGCCGCGATCCGGCCGCCGGTCGATGGCGATGCGATCACCGTATCGACCACGCGGGCCTTCGCCGAACGCTGGCTGATGCCGCGGCTTACCCGCTTCAATGCGGCGTTTCCTCACCTCGTGGTCCATATCGATGCGACCGAAGAGATCAGGGCGCCGGGCGCCGACGGCGTCGATCTGGCCGTTCGTTACGGACGCGCTGACCGCGCCGGTGAAAATTCGGTGCTGTTCAGCGACCGTTATGTTGCCGTTGCGGCGAGCGCGATCTGTCCGCCGGATGGCCGTCTCGCCATTGACGACCTCCGCTCGCGATCGCTGCTGGCCTTCCGCTGGAAGAACGCCGCGCTGGATTCGCCTGCGTGGTCCGCGTGGCTCGCGGGCTCCGATCATGATCCCGGCCGGGACTTCCGCATCTCCTGGTACAGCGAGGAGCCGCTGGCGTTGCATGCCGCCGAGCGCGGGCTCGGACCTCTGTTGTGCAGCGATGCGCTGGTGGACGAGCAATTGCGCGAGGGCACGCTGCGTCGGCTCGATGGCCCCGCGCTTCCGGGCTTTGCCTACCGTCTCGTGGACGCGCCGGCTGCTGCCCGGCGCAAATCGGTGACGGCGTTCGTCGATTGGCTACGAGGAGAGGCGGCCGCGTTCCGCACCGCCCCGCAGCAGGTCATGTCACGGGCCGCGTGAAATAGGGCAGGGTCTCGACCCGGACCTGATAGGTGCCTGCCTTGACCAGGCCGTCGACATGCGCGGCGATCGCCTCGAGCGGCGCAAACCAAACCTTGCGCTCGGCAACGATCCGCTCGAGCCAGCGCTCCACGACGCGCCAGCGGGCAAGCCGGCCGGTCAGGAACGGGTGCCAGATCCCCATCCAGAATCCGCCGGCCTCGTAGGCCGCCTCGAACTCCTCGAACGAGGCGGCAAGGCCTTCGCTCGGCGATTTGACCGGCATCATGTAGCCGATCTCGGCGTAATGGGCGAAGGGCGGCCAATCGTCCGATCCCCAGTGCGGCGGCATCTCGTAGATCGATCCGCGCGCGGTGCGCATCTGGTACGGGATGTCGTCGGCCATCAGCGACGAATCGTAGACAAAGCCGTGCTCGATCAGGAGGTCGATCGTGGTCTGGTTGGCGTTGTAGACTGGCGCGCGGTAGCCGCGCGGCTTCCGCCCGGTCATCGCGACATGAATGGCGAGCGCGCGTTCGAAGGCCTCGCGCTGCTGCGCCGAGGAAATCTCCGTCGGGTCTTCGTGGATATAGCCGTGATGGCCGATCTCGTGGCCATCCCGGAGGATCGCTTCCACCGCATCCGGATAGCGCTGCATGGTCCAGGCCGGTATGAAGAACGATTGCTTGAGGCCGAGGCGGCGATAGGTCTCAAGGATGCGCGGCAGGCCGACGGTCGGCCCGTATCGTCCCATTGTGATCGGGTAGAGCCGGTCGAACGAATCCTTCGGCCGGGCGACATGAATGAGACTGTCGGCATCGACGTCGAACGTGATCGCGCAGGCGCAGCGCGCCCCGTTCGGCCAGGGGATGGGATTGCGTATCATCGGATCATCCTCGTGCAGCCGGCAGACGGCGGCGCATCATTCCGCCGCGACATTAACAGGCCCGTCGATTCCAAGACACTGCCGGACCAGCAGCGGGATCGCGGCGAAGGCGTCGGCGACCGACCGCCGGTAGCGTTCGTCGTTGAACTCCTGGTAGTCGACCGCGATCAGGTGGCTCTCCTGCACCCCGAGATAATGGGCGCAGGTGAAGATGTGGGTCTCCAGATGGTTCATGGCTTCCCGCACCCCGCCGGGACCAAAGCCGAATTCGCCGCGCGAGCTCAGCACCACCAGCGTCTTGCCGCGCATGATCGGTTCGAGCGGAAAGTCGCCGCGTGCGAGATCGAAGCTGAAGGTCTTGTCGATGCGGATCACCTTGTCGAACCATGACTTCAAGGCAGCCGGCATGCCGTAATTGTGCATCGGCGCGCCGATCACGATCACATTGGCGCGTTCAAGCTCGTCGATCAATTCGTCGGAGAGACGAAGCTCGTCGCGCTGCTCCGCCGTGCGGTCGCCGGGCGCGGTGAAGGCGGCGGCCACCCACGCCTCTGATATGAGCGGCGGCGGGTCGCGGCCGACGTCGCGCGAGATGATGGTGGCGCCGGGTTCGTGCGTCAGCCAGTGCTCGACAAACGACTTCGAGAGTTTCCGGCTGACCGAACGGTCGCCGCGCGGGCTGGCATCGATATGGAGGAGTGTCGTCATCTCTAGTGTCGTCATCTCTGACCTCGGCTAATTGGCGGCAATGCGTCGGCTCCACAATGACCGGGTGTTCGGGTCGGCGTGATTGACGAATTCGTCAACTGGGTTGAGAAAATCTCAGCAGTGAAGCGGCGCGCCAGGGTGTCGCGGCGTGCGAGCCCGGTCGCGGCGCGATCTCTCGCTATTCAGCACGCAAACTTCACTCTCGATGTCGTCTCAACCCGGCTTGAGGATTTCTCATTATCGCCTCCCAGCTTCCTGCTGCTCAAATGCCCCATCCCGGCCCACATCAATGCGCCGGACAAACGGGGGAAACATGTTGCTCGAGCAGACACAGCTTCCGGCGCAGGATGAGGCCGGCTTCGATGCCCACGGAATCGAGCCGGTGCCAGCGGCGCACCGCACGTCGTCATCGTTCGATCAGTTCTGGATCTGGACCGGCGCGAACATCGCGCCGATCAACTGGGTGCTGGGCGCGCTCGGCATCCAGCTCGGCCTGAGCCTGCTGCAGACGCTTGCCGTCATCGTTGTCGGCAACCTGTTCGGCGCGGCGCTGTTTGCCGCCTTCTGCCTGATGGGACATCGCACCGGCGTGCCGCAGATGGTGCTGGGTCGGCTGGCGTTCGGCCGGCGCGGCGCCTATCTGCCGGCGCTCGCGCAGGTGCTGATGCCGATGGGGTGGGTCGCGATCAACACCTGGATCGTGCTCGACCTCTGCATGGCGGCGCTCGAGCGGATGGGGGTTGGCGGCGGCGTCGAGCTCAAATACGCGATCGCGCTGCTGGTGATGCTGTTCCAGATCGGCATCGCGGCCTGGGGCTTCAACGCCATCAAGGTGTTCGAGCGCTACACCATGCCGTTCATTCTGCTGATCATGGCGGTCATGACAGCGCTCGCTTTCCTGCGCGTCGATATCAAGTGGCAGTCCGCCGCTGTCACCGGCATGCCGGCGTTCGCCGCGGCGACGCAACTGATGACCGCGATCGGCATCGGCTGGGGCATTTCGTGGCTCACCTATGCGTCCGACTATACGCGCTTTACCAGGCCCTCGCTCAGTGCCGCCAAGGTGTTTCGGGCGACGTTTCTCGGCATGTTCCTTCCGACCGTCTGGCTGGCGTTCCTTGGCGCCGCCATTGCATCCGCCGGCGCCGGGTCCGATCCGTCGAAGCTGATCATCGCGGCGTTTGGTACGATGGCGTTGCCGGTGCTGCTGGTGCTGCTCCATGGTCCGATCGCGACCAACATCGTCGTGATCTATTCGGCGGCGCTGTCGTCGCTCGCGCTCGATCTGCGGCGGCCGCGCTGGGTGATCTCGGTGCTCTCCGGCCTGATCGCCTCCGCGATCCTCTACGCCTTCCTGCAGTCCGGCGATTTTGCCCATGCCTTCGACAACTTCATGGTCGCCCTGATCGTCTGGATCAGCCCTTGGGCCGGCGTGACGCTCGCCGACTTCTACCTGGTGCGACGCGGCCGGATCGATGTCGCGTCGCTTTACGAGGAGCCGGGCCGGGATCGTGATTTCAACTGGGCCGGGCTGATCGCCTTTGCTGCCGGCTTCGTGGCGGCGTGGGCCTTCCAGATGGGCACGATCAAGGCGATGCAAGGCCCGCTTGCGTTGGCGACCGGCGGGGTTGACCTGTCCTGGCTCACCGGCATGGGTGTTGCGATGGCGAGCTACCTGGCGCTGCATCGGCTGTTTGGACGTCCGCTGGCGCGGAGCGTCCCGTCGTCCGCCGCGGACGCAGCGTCGATCGAACCCGCGCCCACATCGACCTGAACGGGGTACGGCTTGCGCCTGTTCACTCCATCCGCGCGAACATCTCCACCAGCGTCTCGCGCAGCCAGCGCTGCGCGGGGACGGTGTCGTTGCGCTGGTGCCAGAACAGGCTGACGATGCGCGGCGGCGCCGGCAGCGGCACCGGCACCGCATGCAGATGGGGCGCGTGGCGGGACTGCGCGCTGAGATCGCGCGGCAGCACCGCGATCAGGTCGGACTGGCGCACGATCTCGTAGGCGGCGTTGTAGTGATTGACGGTGGTGACCAGATTGCGCGACAGCCCGCGCGAGGCGAGGAACTGGTCGTAGGTCGGCAGCGTCTTGCCGGCGAGGCTGACATCGACATGCTTGGCGTTGAGGAAGCTGCGGGTGCTGAGCCGCTTCCTGTTCGCCAGCGGATGATCCCGCCGCATCATGCAGGCATATTCGACGGTCCATAACGAGCGAGAGCGGATCACGGCCGGCGGCTGCTGCGCCTCGTTGACGTAGACGCTCAGCACGCAATCGACCCGGTTGTCCTCGAGCCGGTCGCCGATCTCGAGGATGGTGTTGGGCAAAGTGTGGATGCGCGCGGAGGGCGCGATCTCGCTGAAGCGGTTGATGAGCCGCGGCATCACCAGCGAGGACACGTAATCCGACATCGACAGGCTGAATTCGGCCTCGGTGCGCCGCGGATCGAAGGCGTCCTCGTCGAGGGCGTGGCGAACATGTTCCAGCGCATCGCCGATCGGCTGCCACAGCGCCACCGCCCGCTGCGTCGGGCGGATCCCGCTGGCTGTACGCACGAACAGGGGATCGCCGAGCGCGTCGCGCAGGCGGGCAAGCGCATTGCTGACCGCGGGCTGGGTCATCGTCAGCGCGCTCGCCGCGCGCGTGACGCTGCCCTCGGTCATCAGGGCCTCGAAGACTTTCAGCAGGTTGAGGTCGAGCGTGCGAAAGGACACGAGCAATATTCACAGGGGTGATGTACCAGATAACGATTATAAATTATTCCCATAATATTGATTTGTCTATCATTCCCCGGACTGACCTCGCGGCGCGTGCCGACCGCGGGGCGGAGGGGGGCTTTTCATGTCAATGATCTCGGCGCGCATCGAGCGCCTGCCGTTCGCGCGTTTCCATGTGCACCTGCTGCTGATGGGCGGCCTGGGCTATCTGTTCGACGCGATGGACGCCGCGGTGCTGGCGTTCATCCTGCCGGTGCTGCGCACCGCCTGGGGGTTGACCAATGTCGAGACCGGCGTGCTCGGCAGCAGCACCTTCGTCGGCTATCTGTTCGGCGCGCTGCTCGCAGGCATGCTGGGCGACCTGATCGGCCGCCGCGCGGTGATGATGTCGGCGCTCGCGCTCTACAGCGCGGCCTCGCTGGTCAGCGCGGCGGTGGACAGCTGGCCGGCGTTCTTCGCCGCGCGCGTCGTGGCCGGCATGGGCACCGGCGCGGAAAGCGCGATCATCGCGCCATATCTCGCGGAATTCGTGGCGCGGCGCTACCGCGGCGCCTTCACCGGCGCGCTCGCCGGCTTCTTCTCGTTCGGCTTCGTCGCGGCTGCCTTGCTCGGCTATTTCATCGTGCCTGCCTACGAGAATGGCTGGCGCATCGTGCTCGTCATCACCGCCATCCCTGTCGTGATGCTGCTGTGGTGGCGCCGGTCGCTGCCGGAATCGCCGCGCTGGCTGGAAAGCCGCGGCAGGGTGAAGGAAGCCGAAGCGGTGCTCGACAAGGTCGAGGCCGCCTTCGCGCGCGAGGGCCGGATACTGCCGCCGCCGGTCGTAGAGCCCGCTGGGCCTGCCGTATCGTCGGGAACGCTGCTGAGCAATTTTGCCGCGCTGCTGGCCGGACGCCAGGCGCGGATCACCACCATGACCTGGATCATGTGGCTGTCGATCACGTTCAGCTATTATTCGTTCTTCGTCTGGATCCCGGGCCTGCTGGTGCAGAACGGCATGAGCATCACCAAGAGTTTCGGCTATTCGCTCGCGATGTATTGCGCGCAGGTGCCGGGCTATTTCACCGCCGCCTTTTTCAATGAGCGGATCGGCCGGCAGTCCACGATCGCGTCCTACATGACCCTCGGCGGCGCCAGCGCGCTCGGGCTCGCCTTTGCCGCAAGCGACGGGCAGATCATGGCGGCCGGCCTGCTGCTGTCGTTCTTCATGAACGGCACCTATGCCGGCGTCTATGCCTACACGGCCGAGGTGTTTCCGACCGCGATCAGGACCACCGGCGCAGGGCTCGCATCCGCGATCGGCCGCATCGGCGCGATCATTGCACCGATCCTGGTCGGCTATCTCTACCCGAATTTTGGCTTCGCCGGCGTGTTCGGCGTCACCACGACCGTGCTGTTGATCGGCGCCGTCACCGTCCTGCTGATGGGCGTGCCGACGCGCGGCCGATCGCTGGAAGACATCGCAAGCGAAGCCGCGTGATTGCCGCGCTTGCATCCCGATAAGGAGATCATCATGTCCACCATCCTGTTCAAGAATGCCGCGCTGCTTGATCCGCTGCGGTCCGATCTGCTCGAAGGGCATCAGGTGCTGGTCGAGGATCGCCTGATCAAGGAGGTGTCCGATCGGCCGATCCAGGCCTCAGTCGATCGCGTCATCGACCTCAAGGGCAAGACCCTGATGCCCGGCCTGATCGACCTGCATGTGCATGCGGTCGCCGTCGAGCTCGATCTGTCGCAGCAGGCGCGGATGGCCAATGTGCTGGTGACGCTGCGCTCGACCATGCTGCTGCGGGGCATGCTGAAGCGCGGCTTCACCACCGTCCGCGATGCCGGCGGTGCCGGCTATGCGCTGAAGCAGGCGATCGATACCGGCCTGACCGATGGTCCGAGGCTGTTCGTCTCCGGCCGCGCGCTGAGCCAGACCGGCGGGCACGGTGACGGGCGCGGCCGCTCGGACTATCTGAGCGACCCGACCTGCTCCTGCTGCGTGCGGGTCGGCGCGATCGCGCGCGTCGTCGACGGCGTCGATGCGGTGCGCAAGGCGGTGCGCGAGGAGCTGCAGATGGGCGCCGACCAGATCAAGATCATGGCGTCCGGCGGCGTCGCATCGCCCACCGATCCGATCGGTGCGTTCGGCTATTCCGAGGACGAGATCCGCGCCATCGTCGCGGAGGCGAAGGCGCGGCACACCTATGTGCTGGCGCATGCCTACACCGCGGAAGCGATCGAGCGCGCGGTGCGCTGCGGCGTGCGGACCATCGAGCACGGCAATCTGGTCGATCTTCCGACCGCGCGCCTGATGGCGGAGCAGGGCGCCTATGCGGTGCCGACCCTCGTCACCTACGAGGCGCTGGCCACTGAAGGCGCCAAATACGGCCTGCCTGCCGCGAGTGTCGCCAAGGTCGCCGACGTGCGCGACGCCGGCTTGCGCTCGCTCGCGATCTATCGCGAGGCCGGCGTCAAGATGGGGTTCGGCACCGACCTGCTCGGACCATCGCAGCGCCTGCAGAGCGACGAGTTCCGGATCCGCGCCGAATTGTTGGGCCCGCAGGCGGTGATCGCGAGCGCGACCATTGTCGGCGCCGAGGTGCTCGGCATGGACGGCAAGCTCGGCCGCATCGCGCCGGAGGCTTTTGCCGACCTGCTGGTGGTCGAGGGCAATCCGCTGCGCGATGTGGCGTGCCTGCTCGGGCAGGGCGAGCACATCCCGCTGGTGATGAAGGCCGGCAAGGCCGAGGTCGACCGGCTGGGCGGATAGGACGGGAAGAGGTCGGGCTGAATCAATCCTGCGACAGGCTCCCTGAACCGCTCCCGCTTGCGGGCAGGGCGATCGCATATGGCTATCGGCCACGTTCCACGGCCCGGCGATGACGGCGTGGAGACGTCAGTTGCAGAGGTCCGCAAATGCCATATGCGATAGTCCCGGGGCGAGGCGCTGCACGAGTTCTGGATAATAGAAGAATGCCGCTGATTTGCCCGACGAGTTAAGTTGCTGTGTCCGCCGGCTACTGTGCATGGGGTTGTTTTCGATATTTTGGCAGTGCGTCCATGCGACGGCAGGCTATCGCATCCGGCTCGCGTATGACCGTCCGGCCTCTCCACGCCACGCGGAGGCCCGCGGTGCCCTTCGAGGGGCTCGGGCAGGCCGACTAGCTCGATCACGATACCGCCGGCGGCGTTGACGCGGCCGGGCGGAAGCACGACATACCGGTTGCCGACCCCACCCGCCGCTCCGGAGCCAGCCATGAACGCACCCAACATCGATCACGTCACGCCGCAGTCCGACGGCGACGTAGTGAGCTGGCTGACCAACGAGACGCGCGACCAGCGCTTCATCGACAATATTTTCGCCGAGCTGTGCATCCGGCTGCAGGGCACGGGCATTCCGCTCAAGCGGGCGACCATGAACCTCCTGATCCAGCATCCGCAATGGCTCGGCGCCCGGATCATCTGGGCCGACGGCAAGCGCGAGGCCGAGATCACGCGGGTCGACTACGATGTCCAGCAGCGATCGGAATATATCGGCAGCCCGGTCTACGAAATCCATCAGGGTGCCGACGAGGTGCGCGAGAAGCTCGAACGTGACCCGTCGCAGGGCCGCAAGCACGCGCTCTATGACGACATGCGCGCGCAGGGCCTGACCGACTATGTGGCCTGGGCGCTGCTGCACACGCTCGGAAAGCGGCATGTCGTGACCTTCGCGACCGACCGTGCCGGCGGTTTCGATGACGTCCACGTCGCCGAACTGCGGAAGGTGCTGCCGGTGCTGGCGCTGGTCAGCGAGATCCGGATGAAGAACCGCCTGGCGCGGACGCTGCTCGAGACCTATGTCGGCACCCATGCCGGCGAGATGATCCTGGCCGGCGCGACGCGGCGGGGCAGCGGCACGACGGTTCGCGCCGCAATCATGATCTGCGATCTCAGGGACTTCACCCGGATCTCGGACTCCTGGCCGCGCGATGACGTCATCGATCTCCTGAACGACTATTTCGACGCGATGTCGGAGCCGATTGCGCGGCATGGCGGGGAAATCCTGAAATTCATCGGCGACGGCCTGCTCGCCATTTTCCCGCTCAGCGAGCCCAAGGCCTGCGCCAACCTGCTGCACGCGGTGTCCGAGGCGCGGCTGGCGATGGCGGCGCTGAGCGAAAGGAACGGCATGATGGGCCGGGCGCCGATGAATTACGGCATCGGCGTCCATGTCGGCGACGTCATGTACGGCAATATCGGATCGCGCACCCGGCTCGACTTCACCGTGATCGGCCCTGCGGTGAACATGGCCTCGCGGCTCGAAGCCCTCACCAAGCAATTGGGAAAAACCGTGCTGCTGTCGCGCGCATTCGCCGATCTCGTCGAGCATGATTTCGCGCTCGAACACGTCGGCGAGCATGCGGTGCGCGGCTTCAGCGAGCCGATCGAGCTGTTTGCGTATCAGGGCTGAGGCCTGAACGATCGGAAGGTGCCGGGACGTTCGGAGAGGCTAATCCCAACGGCGGCATCTGGCGCTTTCGGTGGCGGCAGATCTCCAGCCGTCTATCGCCGGCGCCGCTGCTTTCTCGGAAACAGCCGGTCGCGGATGTAGCGTGAGGTCGCCGTCAGGCGAAGTCCGCGCGGCTTCTGCCAGGCGGCGCGGTCGATCTCCTTCTTGTCGCCGATCGCCAGTCGTCCCTTGGCGTTCTTGGCGATGAAGATCGCGTCGCTCATCTTGCGGCCTGAACGCTTGTTCTTGGCCGTCACCTCCTTCCAGAGGCTGAGCCTGCCGAGCTTGAGCTTCGGCAGCTCTTCCTTGATCTCGCGCTTGAGGCAATCCTTCCCGGTCTCTCGCGCGCGCCTGCGTCCGCCGGGGAACATCCACAGCCCGTCAGATCGGCGTCGAACCAGAAGAACCTTGCCGCGCTTGGCGGCAACCAATTTAGAGGACTTCGTCATGTCACTGCGCAATGATCGAAACGGAATCGGTGCCTATTTTAATTTGTCTATTTGAGTAGACAAGTTCTAACGGCGGATTGTTCCACAGTCATGTGTCCGTCGTTTGTCCCTGATCGATAGCCTTTAAATTGAAGAGCTCCGACGACGCGGAGAATCCTGTGCGGACGAGGCTGCAACTGAAAAGGCTGCCGGGCTGTGACGGTCTGCCGCGCCTGCACTGCGTGCTCGGGTTCGCAGCGATCCTCCCTGTGCGCGTCCTCTGGTGGCTCGCCGAGCTCGCTTGACGTCCGACATCCTCACGGTGAATTCGCGAAACTGTTCCCGCGACAGGAACCCGCCGGATCGCGCATCGACGGCAAAGCCGATGATGAGCGGCGTCGCCGCTTGACTTCATGTTCTTGTTTTGTTCTAGTTGCCCTCCACCGTGAATAGGAGGCCGCCATGGACAACCGTATCAGCGAAATTCGCAGGCAGATCAGGGCACTGCGCGTCAGCATGCTCGAGGCCGAGGCCATCATGCGCCAGCAGATCAACCGGGATGAGGACTGCGCCTTCGTCGCCGGGGACCTCCTGAAGATGCGCCTGGTGATGAGCCGTCTGGTCGAGGAGCGGAGTGTCCTGGGCGACCGCGAGCCGATCATCGTGCATGCGAGCGTTGCTCCACGCCGCCGCGCCGCGGCACCGATCTTCCTGCGCGCGGCGAAGCGACAGCTCGTCGCCGCCGAAGCGCGTGCGTGATGACGTAATCAGGATGCAGCGGCTGCGCGTCGAGTTGCGCGCGCTGGATTTATCAGTGAACCGGCTCAGGCGTGCCGGACGCGACAGCGCGTCGGCGCAGCTGCTGCTGTCGCGCAAGCGTGCCGAGCTGGAAGACGTGATCTGCCGGAGGAAAGATGAGAGAGCCGCTTCGGTATTTCCACGACAGCGATGATCACGCGCCCTGGATCAAGGCGTTGGCCGAGGTCCGGCACATGGCAACGCGGGAAGGCTGGTGCTTTCAGCACGTGCAGGCGATCATCGTGGCGATCGACCAGTACGCGGAGGCCGCGCTCGGCAACCGCGAGTTCTTCCTCAACCGGCCACAAACCGTCGGCCCGATCAGGCGAGGCGACGTGCCTTAGCGCGTTTTCGAGCGGGCGGTTGCGATCGACACTCGGCCTTCCCAGCGTCCTCCTCAAGAAAGCGGGCGGAATGAAAGCTCGGACCGGTCATGTCGCGAGAATGCGGATGTGATTCACAAACCGCGCAACACATTCGGCGTCGTCCTGGCGAAAGCCAGGACCCATTACCCCGAATGCTCGTTGCTGAGCGGCTTGGGGCCCCAATCCCTTTCACAACCAACGCCGGTGGTTATTGGTCCTGGCTTTCGCCAGGACGACGAATGGAGAGAGCCCAGCCCACTAGGCAGGACGATGGTGGTCGCGTCATCCGGATTTAGCCACCGTATGCGGCATCGACGCGGTAAAGCCGCTATCGGCCGGGATGGCGAATCCGCGGCCGGCGACATATCGTAGCGGTCTGCGGCCGAATCTGAGGCGGATCGTTCATCGCCGGGTCATGTAAATCCGGCCATCGTCAGCGCTGCGCCCGGAAGGCGCGGCGGTACATTTGCGGAGGAGGTTTCGGATGATCAGGGGCTGGCAGATTGCGACGTCGGCGCTCGCCATCGTCGTGATGGTTGCAACGCTGACTGCTGAGGCAAACGCGGCGCAGTGCGGCAACGGGCCCGGCGGGTTCGAAGCCTGGAAGGAGCAATTCGCCGGCGAGGCGAGGGCCAAGGGCGTCGGCGCCACCGCGACCGACGCGCTGATGCAAACGCATTATGCCAGTGCGACGATTGCCGCGGATCGCGGCCAGCGCAGCTTCGGCCTGTCGCTCGAGCAGTTCATGGCCAAGCGGGGATCTGCGACCATCGTGGCGCGCGGCCGTTCGCTGAAGCAATCGCAGGCGGCGATGTTCGCCTCGATCCAGCAGCGCTACGGCGTGCCGCCGGGACCGCTGATCGCGATCTGGGGCATGGAGAGCGGCTTCGGCAGCCAGCGCGGCAACCAGAACATGCTGTCGTCGATCGCGACGCTTGCTTATGACTGCCGCCGTCCGGAGTTCTTCACCGAGCAGCTCTATGCCGCGTTGAAGCTGATCGACCGCGGCAGCCTGTCCGGCAGCACGCGCGGTTCGATGCATGGCGAAATCGGCCAGACCCAGTTCATGCCGAAGAACGTCCTCGCCTACGGCACCGGCAATCTCGACGTCGCCGCCAATGCGCTGGCCTCGACGGCGAACTTCCTGCGCGCCAATGGCTGGCGCGCCGGCGCCGGCTATCAGCCCGGGGAACCCAACTTCGCGGCGATCGAGGCATGGAACGCCGCGGGGGTCTACCAGAAGGCGATCGCGATCATGGGTCGGCAGATCGACGGCCAATGAGCGCAGGCGCGAGTTCTCCACCTCCAGGTTCCTTCATCCCCTGTTAACGCAACGATGCCCAGATCGCTTGCGGTGAAACGGAGCAGGTGGAGACAGGCTCCATGCTCAAGAACGGCACCTATGCGGCGTGGTTTCGCACGTCGCTCGCGGACGGCACCGGCATCGTGCATGTCGCCGACGGCAGGCTGTGGGGCAGCGATGCCATCATGCTCTACAGCGGCACCTATGAGGTCGACGGCGAATGCTTCTCCGCGGTTCTCACCGCAAGGCGGCATTCCGAAGGTCATGCGACCGTGTTCGGCACCGACGATCTCGTGGTGCGGCTCGAGGGGGCCTTCAGCGGCGCGATCGCGATCTGCACGGGCAGGGCGGATGCCGTGCCCGATCTCGCCTTCGAGGTGACGCTGATGCCGAGCCACGACGCGCCGCCCGAGCCGCCGCCGGATCTGCCGCTGCCGAAGTTCGATCCGAGCAAGCTGCCGAAGCTGCCGAAACGCTCCGGCCGCTGAGCAAACTCGCTACGCGTCGCTGGGGCCCGCGGTCTCCGGAAACGGTGCGCCGGGGATGTAGAGCTTCAGCGGGCGGATCTCGTAGACTGCCGACGGGTTGACGCTGCGCAGGTCGCGCGCCGCGGCGATCGCCTCCGCCTCATCGGCGCAATCGAGCACGTAGAAGCCGAGCAGCTGCTCCTTGGTTTCGGAGAATGGGCCGTCGATCACCATGCCGTGGCCGGGCCCGCGCAGCGTGCTGGCCTTGCGCGTCTCGTCGAGCCGTGCAGCCGGGCCGAGCCGGCCCTTCAGCCGTTGACGGACCTCGCGCAGTCCCGTCATCACGGCTGCGTCCTCTTCGGCGTTCCACGATTTAACCTCGGCTTCGACGTGGTAGGCCAGGATGGCATAAAGCATCTATTGAGCTCCTCATTTCTGATGCGACAGGCGCTGAAGCGCGACGATGTTCGAGCGTGAATCTTTCCGGAAAACCGCTTCGCACTTTTCCGGATCATGCTTTAGGACGTCTCGCGGCGGCCCGCACCGACATTTCATCTGTAGCGGATCGGATCGATTTGGGGCTGCGACAAGGTTTCCCCCGAAGCCGTGCGGAAACCGGATTCCGCCCGGCAGGCTTGAACGCGTGAATCGGGCGGGCAGGGCTGCGGCGAACTTCGCGGCTCGATGGCAAAAAGGCGCGGCGGAATCGCTTCCGCCGCGCCCCCGATGTTGATGTCTCGCTGGTCCAGGGCTGAGAGCGCCCCGATGCCAGGCTGATTGCTCAGGGCCTAGCGGGCGATCCCAGCGAGGTGACAGCGCTTGAGACAAGACACTAGATCACCTCCTTTTCTTTGTTGATGGGACCAGCAATATAGGTGGCGAATCCGCCGCTGTTAAGGCCGCCATCCGGCCCGTCCGCGCCAGGAACCGGGCTGATCGCGCCGAAATATCTGCGTTTACCGGACAACAAAGCCATCCGCCGAGGCAGTTGAGACGGCCGTCCGGCCGTGTTAGGGGATCGTTCGACGCGGGTGTAGCTCAATGGTAGAGCAGCAGCCTTCCAAGCTGAATACGAGGGTTCGATTCCCTTCACCCGCTCCAATGATTTCAATAACTTAACGCGTCAGGAGAGTTTCATTCTGACAAGTAGCGTTTTCTCGTTCTGACAAACGTTCACTTGTTGAGCTCGACGCTTGATGCGCTTCATTTGCGCATCCCGCTTTGCCACGTCGTCATCGTGAAGATAGTGAGCAATCGCCGCAGTTGAGGACCACTGTCCCTTCGGCATCACGGCTGCTGCGTGGCGATCGTGATGCGGGTTCGTTGGCGGCAACGATGTGCTGGAGGCGGTCTTTGCCCGAGCGCCGGCGATCGGCTCCGTTCTCACGCTCCTGACGCATGCGATGATTCCGGCGGCGCAGGAAGGAGGCTCGCCTGCGGAGCGGCCGATGGTCGCTTCATTCCCCTATTTGTGCTCTTTCTCGCCCTCGCCGAGTCTTTGGTTTGAGTTGACGAGCGCAATGGTTTCATTCGGAATAGCCGCTACCGGTATCGGCTTACACAGCACTTTGGCGAAATCAAATGATACTCAGCGCAGACGTGTCCAGCATGCTGGATCGCATTCTAGATGCAGCAACCAATAACCTCAGGTTCGCTAAGATTCTGCTTCAGATGGGTCTCGATCCCAATGACGTGACCTGGGACGCCATTTTCAGCCGCCTGCTGGAAATCTTTCTGCACAACATCACCCTGGCAAACATGTTCGCCCTGGTTGGCGCGATCTTCTTTGTCGCCACCCTGCTGACGCAGACCATGGTGCCGCTTCGGGTCGCCAACATGATCGGTTGCGTATTCTTCGCCATCTTCGGTGCGCTCACTGGAGCCGTTACGACGTTTCTTCTTTATCTCTTGATGGTTCCCATAAACGCCTATCGCCTTCGTCAAATGCTCGCTCTCGTGAAGAAGGCACGCGCCGCAACGCAGGGCGACATGTCGATGGAGTGGCTCAAGCCGTTCATGACCCAGCGCAAGTATCGCAAGGGCGATATCTTGATGAAGAAAGGTGACACGGCCAACGAAATGCTGCTGACCGTTACCGGCAGATTCCGGGTCGTCGAAATCGACGTCGATGTTCCGCCGGGCCGCCTGATGGGTGAACTCGGCTTCCTCACACCCGACAACCGCCGGACCGCGACGATCGAATGTATCGAGGATGGCCACGTTCTAACCATCACCTATGAAAAGTTGCTCGAGATCTACTTCCAGAACCCGCAGTTCGGCTACTACTTCCTTGTCTTGACCAGCCAGCGCCTACTGGAAAATCTCGCGCGGGCCGAAGCGATCATAGCGCAGAACAAGATCGCGGTGCAGACGGGCTCGGCGAACTGACGGTGGTTCGGCTCGATAGACCCTGGCTGCCGCCCGCCGCAAACCTGAACCTACCGAACCGCTCCTCCGAGCAATGAATGCTGTCTAGCACGACACACACGACAAGAAGGTCATGATTTATGAGTTGCGCGCGGCGCTGAGTAGCTCAACTTGCGAGACTGTGCACCCAGCGGGTCAGGCCAGAACCGGATTCGCGCATTTGCGACGAGGGAGGCCTGCTCGATCACTGCGTCGGCACGGCCGAGCAGTCCCCGTGATGGCGATCGGTCAATGTCTGCGCAAAGCGTCGGTCGTGTTTGACGCCAAAGGTACGACGGATGATCGCGCTGATCTCGGGGGCGCAAGATCCTGGATAAAATCTCTCAGTGCCTCGGTATCGAACGGCTTGCGGAGTATCTTTAGATTTGGCGGTGCCGCATTTGCAGCATCGCTGTAACCGGTCGTCAGGGCGATCGGCAAACCCGGGTAGCGCGACCGTACTTCTCTCGCGAGCCCGACGCCATCGATGGTTCCCGGCATGACAATATCGCTGAAGACGAGATCGATCCTCGTGCCGGCATCGAGCAATTTCAACGCCGCTTCGGCCGAATCCCGATAGATCGTTTCATAACCCAGATGCTCGAACAGCGATGATGTCACATCCGCCACTTCTGGGCTGTCGTCGACAACGAGAACCGTCTGCCGCTGCGGCTGCTTCGGTCTTACTCTGGCAGCGGCGAGGTCTTTAGTGGCGGTTTGCTCGTCTGCACTGGACGGCAAGTAGATTGTAATCGTTGTCCCTTGTCCAACCTTGCTGTCTGCCGTCACCGTTCCACCCGCCTGGTGGGCAAAACCATAAACCTGGGACAGACCGAGCCCGGTCCCCTTGCCGACCTCCTTGGTCGTGAAAAACGGATCGAACATCTTGGACAGAAGATGTGGCGGAATACCCGTGCCGGTATCGCCAAGCGCTATCGCAAAGAAGGCCTTTGCTCGGCGATCGCCGCCGGTTTCCTGGTTCGCGGTCACCGCATGGACGGACAGGGTGAACGTGCCGCCGCTCGGCATTGCATCGCGCGCATTAACGGCGATGTTGACGATCGCAAGTTCCAGCTCGGCGAGGTCCACCTTGACCGACGCGACGCCCTCACCGACGTTCTCGTTGTACACGATGTTCCCGCGCAGTGAGCTCTCGATCATCGTCCGCATGTTCTTGATGGACGCATTCAGATCGACGACCGTCGGGCTGAGATGCTGATGACGAGAGAAGGTCAGCAATTGGCGTGTGAGGCTCTCGCCGCGTTTGGCCGCGGTCTGTATGGCTTCGATTGCCTTGGGCAGTTTTGGATCGAGCAGGCGCGTGAAGATCTGGGCGCTGCCTCCGATGATCATCAATAGATTGTTGAAGTCGTGTGCAATCCCGCCGGTCAGCTTGCCGATTGCCTCCATTTTCTGTGACATCGCGAGCTGTTCGCGCGCCTGAACCAGCTTCTCCTCCGCGTCGCGTCGCTCGGTTGCGTCCCGCAGAATACTGATGAAGCCGATCAGATTTCCTGCGTCGTCATGGCTCGACGAGACCGAGCCCGTGATGAAGAACGGCGTACCGTTCTTTCTGATGCGCCAACCCTCGACGTCGTACCTGCCTCTTTCGATGGCCGTCTCCAGCGCGTGTGTCGGTGAACCCGCGCGTCGCTCATCCGGCCGATACAATATTCCAAAATGCTTGCCGATGATTTCTTCCGAGGTGTAGCCGATGATTTTTTGAGCGGTGCTGTTCCAACTCGTAACGTGTCCTTCTCTATCAAGCGCAAAAATCGCATAATCGACGACGCCTTCGATAAGGGTCTGGAAGTGCCGTCTGATGCTGTCGAGCGCCAAGGCTTTCCGTTCAAGTTGGCCGTTCAGTTGGTCCTGAACGGAAAGTAGATGGACTTCCGTGGCCTGGCGCGTCGCAATTGCCGCTGCCAGGGCAAGAGGAGGCGCCGATACGATGATCGAAAGCACGAGCAAGGATAACAGTGCGCCATTCGGATCCAGTTTCGGAAATGGATCATTCCCCACCGAGAATCCCCACACGGCCATTCCGACAAAAATGAACGCAGCCGTCGACACGGTGCATCGATCGCCGCGCAGGCCGGCCCAGATCAAGGGTAGTAGAACCAGAAAGCCCAGAAGGCTCCGATGCGGCAGCAACACGTCGAGGTCAGTGCTGATGAGATCGGTACCGATGAGCGGACTGTAAGCAACGATCCCGATGATCGCAGCGAGAGCGGGGAGAGCGATCGATTCCAATAGCTTCCATTTCGAGGGAACGCGCAAGGGGATCGCCGCCCAGAGCACGATGACCGGAGCAATCAGCAGGGCCGCAGCCGCGTCCGCAAGCCACCAGGTCACCCCGGCGACGACGGAATCGGAAAGGCTCGATTCGTTGGCGAGCGTGAAGCCGGCCAGGGCGATGGTGGAACTGATGACCGTGGTCGGCGTAAAGGAAATGATTGCAAATTTTACAACGCCGGAAGGCGTGGCAAACGTCTCGCGACCGTTCGACCAGCGGTCGATCAGCTGTGTCCCGGCAAATGCAGCAAGGAGGCTGCCGATCCCGGCGGCGCCAAACTCCAGGAACGATCGGTCGGCCATGAGGTAGGGAGAGACGGCTCCCACCAGGATCGCCGGCCAGATCCGGTAACCGCGCAGCAGGACCAGCGCGAGCGCAAGCCCGGTTGGTGGCCATAGCGTCGTCCCGGTCGGATTTATCGCGGGAAGCAATCGCGCGGATTCAGCAAGGCCGCCATAAATCGCGGCAATTATCAAGATTTCGACCGAGTAGGTCGCAATGCTCCGAGCGTCGCCAAAAGCGAAAATCCTGGCTTTGTCGAACGTTGCCCTTTCCATCCCAAGCCTTTGCAGTGGGCATCTCAAGAATGCGGTGGCGACCTGTCCCCTGATCCAGTGTCACCAAAAGCGGCGAATCGCATTGTCATGACGTCGATGTTCCCGCCAAGCACTCAACGCAGTTTTGACCAAAGCATGGCCGCACGATGGTGAGGAGAGGGGACCAGGCAAACTTCGGAACGAGGGGCTATCGGGCAGGGCCACTGACCTAATAGCACCAAGACCCGAAACGGGGCACGGCAGCATCCGGAATACAAATTGGGTACGATCCCGCTGCGTGTCGATGGGGGCACCAGCCGTCATTTTTCCTGTTGGCGCAGGAGGGAGCGCGCTGCAATGGCGAGCGGCATCCGTATTGAACTCGGCCGAAGGTAGCGGCGACCAAATTGTCGGTAGACTGGAGGACCACGACATGCCCGACTGGATTCTCGCGCCGATTTGTGTGGCCGCACTGGGCGGCTTTATCTGGTTCGCGTTTCGACAGGGGTTCAAGGTCAAGCCCGACAAGGACAACCGCGACCATCCGACTTTACCCCTTGGGCCGGACGGGTCTTGGCGCTAACGGCGGTCCCGAGCGACAGGCGCTGCCGGCGCCACGCCGTGTGGCCCACGGTCGTGTGAGATCGTCATCGTGAGGTCGTGACGGGGGGCGAGGGTGCCCCAAGGAGGGGCCTCTTGCGGTATGCAATCCTACACCCTTTGGGGTATGCCCAATCGTCACGTGAACTTTCTGCGCCGATGTGTAAACGTGATGGCTACCGGGATTTTGCATTTCAGTCCTGGGGCTAGAGCTGACGCTGTCCGCATGCATTTTAAGCGGGCGGTGTTGTGCTGATGTGGACCAGCGCCCCGTCGCAGCATCCCGCTCCCGCGTGCGGAGGCGGCCCATGAAGCGAATACCCACGAGCGAAGCGATCATCACCGTCGCCTTGTTGGTGATGTTCGCGCTCGTGATCTGGTTTGGCGCCATGCCCTGAGCCTCCATGCCCTAAGCCTTGGGCGCCCGGCGCCGGTCGACCGGTGGGCAAACAAGCTCAGGCAGCGCTGGACACGCTCCATTTCGTATCCCGTTCGCTCTCACGATCATGCTGGTCATGCGCCATGGTGGCGGTCGCAGGCCACCGACCTTTCTGCATCGACCGGGTCCTCGTAAGCCCTGACGCACCCGCTTCCTGTCGCCACGTCGGCGATTGACAGGGAATTATTACATGTATAAAAATATGCAAATTCATATAATATGAGATGCCCGAAATGGACGCGCATCCGCTTAAGCTCAAGGTGCAGTCGGTCGTTGCGGAGACGTCGGTCGTTCGCAGCGTCGTGTTCGACGTGGAGGGCGGCGCCGTGCCACTATGGCAAGCAGGCGCGCATATTCGCGTGCTGCTGCCGAACGGAGGAGACCGGCCGTACTCCCTGATGGCGTTGCCGGACCTGCCCGACGGCACGGTGGCGCTGGGGGTGCTGCGCGAGGAGGCATCGACCGGTGGCTCGCAGTTCATCCACGCGCTTCAGGTCGGCGACGTCGTGAGGGCGACCGCGCCGGTCAACAATTTCGGTCTTCATCAGGGCACAGCGCCCGCGCTGCTGTTTGCCGGCGGCATCGGCGTCACGCCGATCCTGTCGATGGCGGCGGAGCTGAAGGCGCAGGGAATTCCCTATCGCCTGCACTATGCCGGACGAATGCCGGGGCTGCTGGCGTTCCTGCCGCAGTTGCAGGCGATCTGTTCGGAGGGCCTCGCGGTTCATTACGACAGCGATGCGTCCCGCCTCGATATCGCGGCAGCGCTCGGCGATGCGCCCGCGGAAGCGCACGTCTATGTCTGCGGCCCGGCCGGCATGATCGACGCGGTGAAATCAGCCGCGCTCGCCAAGGGGATTCCGGCCGACCGCATCCATTTCGAGCTGTTCAAGGCGGAGCAGCCCGGTTCCCCCAACAAGCCATTCGAGGTCGAGCTCAAGTCGACCGGGCAGGTCATCACGGTCGCGACCGATCAGAGCATCATCCAGGCGCTGGAAGCGGCGGGCCTCGACGTGCTGTACGACTGCCAGCGCGGCGATTGCGGCATCTGCCAGTGCGGGGTGATCGCAGGCCTGCCCGATCATCGCGACGTCATTCTCAGCGACGACGAGAAGGCGTCCAACAAGGTGATGCAGATCTGCGTGTCGCGTGCGAAGTCGGAACGGCTGGTGTTGGATCTCTGAGAGGAGGCAAGAGGCGCCATGGCGAAATACGGAAAGAATCCCCGCGCGATCGCGGGGCTCGTGCGCGACGCCGAAGTGCATCGCGACGTCTATGTCGATCCCGAGGTTTTCGAGCTCGAGATGGAGCATCTGTTTCCCAACAGCTGGATCTATGTCGGCCATGCCAGCCAGCTGTCGAAGCCAGGCGATTTCATCACCGCCAAGATCGGCCGGCAGCCGGTCATGGCGAGCCGCCATAGCGACGGCTCGATCCACGTCTTCTACAACCGCTGTCCGCACAAGGGCGTCAAGATCGCGTCCGAGCCGTGCGGCAATACCGGAAAGTTCTTCCGCTGTCCCTATCATGCCTGGTCGTTCAAGACCGACGGCTCGCTGCTCGCGATTCCGCTGAAGAAGGGCTACGAGGGCACCGGGTTCACCGACACGCAGGCGAATGGCGGGCTGTCGAAGATCAAGAATGTCGTGATCTACCGGGACTTCATCTTCGCGCGGCTGAGCGAGAACGGCGTCGGCTTCGAGGATTATTTCGGTGAAAGCCTCTCGACCATCGACAACATGGCCGACCGCTCGCCGGAGGGGAAGCTGGCCGTCGCAGCCACGCCGATCCGTTACATGCACACCTGCAATTGGAAGATGCTGGTCGAGAACCAGACCGACACCTGCCATCCGATGGTCGCGCATGAGAGCTCGGCCGGCACCGCCATCAAGGTCTGGCAGCGCGAGCAGGGCAATTCGACCGAGACGCCGATGGCGGTGCAGCTCTATGGGCCGTTCATGAGCCCGTACGAGTTCTACGAGCAGAGCGGCATCCGGATCTGGCCCAACGGCCATGGCCATACCGGCGTCGCCAACTCGATCCATTCGAACTATTCCGACGTCGAGGGCTATCTCGGCCAGATGGTTGCCGCCTATGGCGAGAAGCGGGCCCACGAGATCCTCGGAGAGGTCCGCCACAACACCGTCTATTTCCCGAACATCATGGTGAAGGGCGCGGTGCAGATCCTCCGCAATTTCATCCCGATCGCGGTCGACCGGACACTGGTGGAGAGCTGGGTCTATCGCCTGGTCGGTGCGCCCGACAAGCTCTACGAGCGTGCGCTGATGTACAACCGCTTCATCAACGCGCCGACCTCGATCGTCGGGCACGACGATCTCGAAATGTACGAGCGGGCCCAGGAAGGACTGAAGTCGAACGGCAATCAGTGGGTCAATCTGCGCCGGCTCTACGAGAGCGGCGAGGAGCCTGATGTCACCGCTGTCATCAACGGCACGTCGGAGCGCCAGATGCGGAACCAGTTTCATGCCTGGGCCAAATACATGACCATGGACATGAACCAGGACATGGACCAGCCGGTCGAGGCCGCCGAATGATCAGCGAAAACACCATCACCGATTTCATCTATCGGGAAGCCGAGCTGCTCGACACGATGCAGTGGCAGGCCTGGCTCGACCTGTTTCATCCGGATGCGCGCTACTGGATGCCGCTGGAATGGCAGCAGCAGGATCCGGTGCTGCAGCCGTCACTGATGTATGAAGACCTGTTGCTGATGAAGGTGCGCGTCGAGCGCCTGACCGGCGAACGCACCTTCAGCCAGAAGCCGAAGAGCCGCTGCCATCATCTGCTGCAGGCGCCGCGGATTGTTGCCTGCGATCCGGCGGCCGGCATCTTCAAGGCGCGGACGTCCTACATCTACACCGAGACCCGCGGCGACACGCTGGAGCGCTTCTCGGGATGGGCGTCGCACGATCTCGTTCAAGTCGGCGACGACCTCAAGATCATGCTCAAGCGCATTGATCTCGTGAACTTCGACGCTCCCTTCGGCAATATCCAGCTCTTCATGTGAGTGCGCCTTGACCGCTGCGACCACTGTCCATGTCCGCTTCCGTGACATCGCCCTCAGCCGGGGGGACGCCGGCTTTCTCAACGTGCTGCCGGAGACGGCCGAGATCTACGGCATCGCGGCCGGCGAGATTTCGTATCGTGCCATGCTCGAGCGGGTGGAGCACTGGCGCACGGCATTTGCCGGACGCGGCTATGGCGAAGGCCATCGGGTCGGGCTCCTGCTCGAGAACAGGCCGCGCTTCGTCGAGCTGTGGTTCGCGCTGAACGCGCTCGGCGTTTCCGTGGTACCGATCAATCCCGATCTGCGGGTCAGCGAGCTCGAATACATCATCGCGCATTCCGAGATGAATGCGGCGTTCGTGCTCGCCAAACGCCGCGACGAGGTCGAGACTGCGGCACGCCAGGCCGGCCGGCCGATTCCGGTAGCAACCGAGGGCGACGACGTTCCAGCCCCGCTGGGCGGCGCACGCCCGGCGAGCGCGGGCGACGGGGCGACCGAATGCGCGCTGCTCTACACCTCGGGGACGACAGGCCAGCCCAAGGGCTGCGTGCTCACCAACACCTATTTCCTGCATTCCGGAGACTGGTACCGCGACGTCGGCGGGCTGATCGATCTCAAGCGCGATGGCGAGCGCATGATCACGCCGCTGCCGCTGTTTCACATGAACGCGATGGCGGTGTCGCTGATGGCGATGCTGTCGGTCGGTGGCAGCCTGACCATGCTCGATCGCTTCCATCCGCGCAGCTGGTGGAGATCCGTGCGCGACAGCCGGGCGACCTGCCTGCATTATCTCGGCGTGATGCCCTCGATGCTGATGAGCGCACCGCCATCTGAGGAAGATCGAGCGCACGGCGTGCAGTTCGGCTTCGGCGCCGGCGTCGACAAGCTGCTGCACGCGCCGTTCGAGGCGCGTTTCGGCTTTCCGCTGCTCGAGGCCTGGGCGATGACCGAGACCGGAAGCGGCGGCGTGATCGCCGCCAATGTCGAGCCGCGCAAGGTCGGCACCAGCTGCTTCGGCCGTCCGGCGCCCGAAGTCGAGGTTCGGATCGTCGACGACGGCGGCAATGATGCGACGGCGGGAATGCCGGGCGAACTGCTGGTACGGCGGGCGGGGGCCGATCCCCGCTACGGCTTCTTCAGGGAGTACCTGAAGAATCCGGAAGCCACCGCCGAGGCCTGGAAGGACGGCTGGCTCCATACCGGGGACATCGTCTCGCGCGATGGCGATGGCGACCTGCATTTCGTCGATCGCAAGAAGAACGTGATCCGCCGCTCCGGCGAGAACATCGCCGCGGTCGAGGTCGAATCCGTCCTCAACCGCCATCCCGCGATCCGGCAGGCCGCGGTGGCGGCAACACCGGATCAGGTGCGCGGCGACGAGGTCGCGGCCGTGATCATCGCGGAGCAGCCGGGGGCGGATCGTGCGCAAGCCGAGGACATCGTGCGCTGGAGCCTGGAGCAGATGGCCTATTACAAGGCACCGGGCTGGATCTGTTTCGTCGAGAAACTCCCGCTGACCGCGACCGAGAAGATCCAGCGCGCCGGGTTGAAGGAATTCGTCGCGAAGCTGATGCGCGAGGGCGCATTCTTCGATTGTCGCGACCTCAAGCGGCGGCAGGAGTGACAATTGGCAGGGAGCCGATCATGAGCGAGACCCGCACCACACTCATCACCGGAGGCAATTCGGGAATCGGCGAGGCGCTGGCGAAGAAGCTCGTTGGCGAAGGACAGCGGGTGGTTTCGGTCGGGCTGGAGAAGCCTGTGTGGACCCACGATCTGCTCACCGCCTATCGTGCGGACCTCACCAGCATGGCGGAGACGCGAGCCATCGCCGAGGAGATCTGCCGCGATCATGCCATCGATAGCCTCGTGCACAATGCCGGCATCATCCTGCCGAACCTGCTGCCCGATGCGAAGCCGGAAGACATCCTGACGCTGGCGCAATTGCATCTGGGCGCACCGATGTTGCTGACCCAGGCGGCGATGGAAGGGATGCGGTCGCGGCGGTTCGGGCGGATCGTGTTCGTGAGCTCGCGCGCCGCGATGGGCGCGGCCACGCGCTCGGCCTATTCCGCGACCAAGGCCGGCGTGCACGGCATGGCGCGGACCTGGGCGCTGGAGCTGGCGTCGAGCGGGATCACGGTGAACGTGGTCGCGCCGGGTCCGATCCTGACCGACAATTTCTGGGGCATCGTCCCGAAGGGCTCCGAGCAGCAGGAGAGGATGGCACGCAACGTTCCGGTCGGGCGGCTCGGCACCCGCGAGGACGTGGCGCACGCGATCAGCTTCTTCCTCGACGAGCGCTCGGACTTCGTGACCGGCCAGGTGCTCTATGTCTGCGGCGGCACCAGTCTTGCCGGCCTCAGTCCCTGATCGCAAGGTCAGGTCGGGTCAGATCAGATCTGGTTCTGGCGGATGTTCTCGACCATCCTGGCCAGCACCCGGGCGCAGACCTCGATCTCGTCGGGGTCGATGCCCACGGTCAGCCGGTCGTAGTTGGCCTCCATGATCGGCCAGATCTTGCGCAGCAGCGCTTCGCCGTCCGGCGTCAATCCGACGACGCGGCGACGCTGGTCCTCCTCCGCGATTTCGCGCTTGACGAGGCCCGCTGTCACCATCGACTCCACCATGCGGCTCGCGGTCGACTGCTCGGTAACGGCCAGAACGGCAATCTCGTTGACGGTCAGGGTCTTGTAGATGAACAGCACCGACAGCGTCCGGAATACGACGTTGTTGATGTTGTGCTCGCTGAGATCGCGGTTCTGATCCAGATTCCAGCGGTTGGCGAGCCGGTTGAACAGATAGGGGATGTAGCTTTGCAGCTGATCCCGCGTCCGCGGTGGACCGGATTTCCATCTGCTCCTGGAGTCTTTGGCCATTACTTCTTGCGACCCTGCTGCTTGCTTTCGCTGCCAAGTTTCGAGGAGAGGGACCGCAGCATCGACAGTGCCGTCTCCAGCTCCCGGGCGGGAATGCTTTCGAGCCGTTCGCTCAAGTGCTTCTTATGCACGTCGGCGGCCTTCCTGAACAGGGCCTCGCCCTTCGGCGTCAGCCGGACGATGAACGAGCGGCGGTCCTCGCTCGACATCTCCTTGCTGATGAGATCATCAGCCAGCAGGCGCTGCACCAGGCCCGAGACGTTGCCGCCGGACACTTTCAGGTTCTGGGACAACTGCCCGAGCGCGAGGCCGTCCTTGTAACGATCGAGTTGCGCCAGCACGTCGAACTTGGCGAGCGACAACCCGAACTCCGAGCTCAGCATGGAATTCAGCGACGCAAACAGCTCGCCATGCAGTGACAACAGTTGCAGCCAAAGCCGGGTTTCGATCTGCCCGAATTCGGGAGCAATGCTTTCCTTGAGTGCCGACGACGTCATGCGAAGCTCTTGATGGTCTGGATCACGCCGTCGAGCTCCTTGCCGGCGCTGTCCTTCAGCGCGGCTTCCCGCAGCCGGCGCGCCCAGTCGGCGGCATCTTCGCGCGGCGCGACCAGCTTGATCGCCGCCAGCGTCTTGTCGAACTTCGACAGGCCGCGGCTGTGCGTATCGGAATAGCCTTTGACGAGGCGCCTGCATTGCAGGACCTCGACGCCCAACTGATAGTTCGTTCGGACTGCCTCTGTCGCGGACTTGACCCATTCATCCCGATGCGCAGTCTCGATGGCGTGACGCAGCGAGCGGCGGCGGATGCCGCGCAGTCCGCCGACGACATAGAGCGCGACGAACCAGGGCAGCGAATAGGTCCGCACCCTTCGTCCCTTGTTGACGCGTCGGTCGAGCCAGCCGAGCAGGCCCGGCTTGGCGCCAAGCCAGCGCGCGAATCCCGCCGGCAGCATGCCCATGACCTCCTCCATGCGGGGATGCATGAACTCGGTGGTCTGCAGCACCTGGCCCGCGGACAATTCGAGATCGCCTTCGATCCGCGCGCGGCGGCCGGATCGGGTCTTGAGGTCGGCAACGCGGATGACGTCGTCATAGGTCATGGCGTTGGCGAGATATTTTGCAGCGGCCCCGGTGAAGGCAAAATTCCGCGCGGCACCACCGGCGCTGCGATCGGCGGCGTGGAGCTTGCCAAGGATGTCGAGATATTCGCCGCCATAGGCGACGTCCTGGAAATCGACCACCTTCTTCAGCCCGGCGCGGCCGATGGCGTGTGCGGCGTCGGGCAATTCCTGCGTCAACCGGGCGGCGAGGCCGGCAAGGCGGGGATCCAGAGCCGCCGGAGCGGGGGGCGTCTTGGCAGTCTCCGATTGCACGGGCGTCACCGGCTCCGGGGCTTTCGACTGCACCCGGTCATACGCGGCCTCGAACGCGCGGATGCTGGCCTGCGCGCCCTTGTCGCCGGCGCGGATGACGTCGAGATAGCTGTCGTGGCTGAAGCTCAGCACGCCGGCGCCCGCGAGGGCGCCGAACATCGCAGCCGAGATGACGCTACCGTTGGCGATCGCCAGCGCATTCATGTCGAAGATGATCTCGGTCTTGGCGGCGATCCCGATGGCGCCGGTCACCGCGCCCTTGTCGGCGATGCCGTTGCCCGGCGCGATCTTCTCGCCGATCGCAAAGGTCCGGTGATTGGAGGCGATCAGCGTGGTACGGTCCGGCGTCACCAAGCCACGCAGGATCGAGCGCCCGGCTTCCATGAACTCCGCCGCCATCACCACGTCGACATCGCCGGGCGTCGGCATCAGCGACAGGATCGGCTTGCGGCCGTCGAGCGGCGGCATCGCCTCGATGTAGTAGATCGTGGCGCCGGTGCGCTGGGCGACGCCGGGCACCGAGGTCGACTGCGCGACCCAGCCGTGGTTCTCGGCGAGCTGGACGATCCAGTCGGTGAGCACGCCGCCGCCCTGGCCGCCCATCGCGACGATCGCGATCGAGATCGGCCGCTCGGTTGCGTCACCCGCGGCGGGGAGGGCCAGCTTCACCGTTTCGTCTCTCATGCCAAAGCTCTCATGCCAAAGCCTCGAGCGCCGGACGCCGGCGATCGCGGCGCCGCTGCAGCCAGCCGATCACGGCCATCGCGACCTTTGATTTGAACTTGTCCCAGCCGGTCGGGTTGTGAATGACGTCGGCGCGATAGAACGAGGGACACAGCACGGCCGCTTCCGCGACCTCGCCGCAATTGCCGCAGCCGACGCAGGAATTGTCGATCGCCGCAACGGGATCGTCGCGCAAGGGATCGTCGAGTTGCTTGACCGAGAGCGAGGGGCAGCCGGAGAGGCGGATGCAGGCGTGGTCGCCGGTGCAGACATCCTCGTCGACGCCGAACCGTTCCTTGACGGTGCGAACGCCGTCCTTGATCGCCTTGCTGATCTGCGGCTTCACGCGGCGCTGTTTGTTCAGCATGCATTCGGAGGAGGCGACGATGACCTTGGGGCCTTGCTCCTTGGTGGTCAGCGCTTCCTTCAGCGTGTCGCGCATCCGGCCGACATCGTAGGTGCGGTCGATCTGCCGGACCCATTGCCCGCCGATGCCCTTCACGGCCTGCACGATCGAGTTGTTGGTGTTCCGCCGTTTGCTCACCGCGCGCGACGACAGGATGTCCTGACCGCCGGTCGCCGAAGTGTAGTAATTGTCGACGATGACGAAGACGCCGTCATGCTTGTTGAACACGGCGTTGCCGATGCCGCTGGTCAGGCCGTTGTGCCAGAAGCCGCCGTCACCCATCACGGCGATCGAGCGCTTGTCGGCCTTGACGTTGAAGGCCGAGGTCGAGGCCGGGCCGAGGCCAAAGCCCATCGTCGTCGCGCCGATGTTGAACGGCGGCAGGATCGAGAACAAATGACAGCCGATGTCGGCGGAGACGTGGTGCTCGCCGAGTTCGCTCTCGACCAGCTTCATCGCGGCGAAGATCGGCCGCTCCGGGCAGCCGGTGCAGAGGCCGGGCGGGCGCGCCGGCACGACTTGCTTCAGCTTCTCGACCTCGGGGTGGCTCAGCACGGCGGTTGCGTCCGGCGCCGGCGGCCGGTTGCCGAGCAGCCGCGGATCGGTCTTCTCGAGGAATTCCCGCACGCCGCCGAGCAGCACCTGCGCGGTATAGTCGCCACCCATCGGGAGCACGTCCTTGCCGTGGACGCGCGCCTGGATATCCCTGCGGCGCAGCACCGTGTTGATCGCCTGCTCCAGATATTCCGGCTGGCCTTCCTCGACGATCAGGACTGCGTCCTTGTCCAGACAGAACTCCGCGACCTCGGTGTCGATCACGGGGTAAGTGACGTTCATGACGTAGAGCGGGATCTGGGTGTTGCCATAGGCATCCGACAGCCCGAGATATTGCAGCGCGCGAATGACGTTGTTGTACATCCCGCCCTGCATGATGATGCCGACCTTGCCCTGCTTCGGCCCCATCCATTCATTCAGCCTGTTGTCCCGGACGAAGTTGATGGCGGCGGGCATCCGCGTCTTGATCTTCTCCTGCTCATGCTCATAGGCCGCCGGCGGCAGCACGATGCGGCCGACGTCGCGCTTCGGATTGTTCAGTGCGTCCTTGATGGTGTGGGCCGGCTTGACATTGTCCTTGCAGGCAAAGCTTCCATGCATGTGGCAGGCACGGACCCGCACCTCCAGCATCACAGGCGTGTTCGAGACCTCAGAGAGCTCAAAACCCTTCTCGATCAAATTGACGATGCATTCATGGTCGGGACGCGGATCCAAAAGCCAGATCTGCGATTTCATCGCAAAGGCGTGGGTGCGCTCCTGCATGATCGAGGAGCCTTCGCCGTAATCCTCGCCGACGATGATCATGGTGCCGCCGGTGACGCCACCGGAGGCGAGATTGGCCAGCGCGTCGGAGGCGACATTGGTGCCGACCGTCGACTTCCACGCGACCGCGCCGCGCAGGGGATACATCACGGAGGCCGACAGCATTGCTGCTGCCGCCGCTTCATTGGCGGAGCTCTGGAACACGACGCCGAGATCGTCGAGCACGTCCTTGGCGTCGGCCAGCACGTCCATCAAATGCGAGATCGGCGAGCCCTGATAGCCGCCGACATAGGCGACGCCGGATTGCAGCAGGGCCTTGGTGATGGCGAGGATGCCTTCGCCGCGGAAAGTGTCGCCGTCGCCGAGCCGGAGATCCTCGACCTCGCGAGCAAAAGACCGTTCAGCCATTGCACCCTCCAGAAATATGCGATAGCATACGTTTACATGTAAAGTAAGTCAACGCTGCGCCACGATGATGAGCCGGCGACAGGGTAGGGCCAATGCTGAAGCTGCCGCGCTTTAGAGCCGCCGCCGTCCAGGCTTCTCCTGTCTATCTCAATGCGAGCGCGACCGCCGACAAGGCCGCCTCACTGGTGCGTGAAGCCGCGGCGAACGGCGCGCGACTGGTCGCATTCCCCGAAGTGTTCGTGCCCGGCTATCCCTATTGGAACTGGATCACCGATCCCGTAACCGGAAGCGCCTGGTTCGAGAAGCTCGTCAAGGCATCGGTGCTGGTCCCAGGTCCCGAGATCGACATTGTCCGCAAGGCCGCGCGCGATAGCGGGTGCTACGTCGTGCTTGGCGTCAACGAGCGCAGCCCGGTGTCGCTCGGCGCGCTCTACAACACGCTGGTCTTCATCGGTCCGGACGGAACGCTGCTCGGCAAACACCGCAAGCTGGTGCCGACCTGGGCCGAGAAGCTGACCTGGACCGGCGGCGACGGGTCGAGCCTGCGCGTCTATGAGACCGAGATCGGGCGCCTCGGCGGGCTCGCATGCGGCGAGAACACCAACACGCTGGCGCGCTTTGCATTGTTGGGGCAGGGCGAGCTGGTTCACGTTGCGAGCTACATCTCGCTGCCGGTCGCGCCGCCGGACTACGACATGGCGGAGGCGATCAAGCTGCGCGCCATTGCCCATTCCTTCGAAGGAAAGATTTTCACGATCGTTTCCTGCTCGACCGTGTCGGAGGAGATCATCGCGGCAATGCAGACCGTCGTGCCCGATGCGCGGGCGCGCTTGCAGCGCAAGTCGAGCGCATTCTCAGGGGTGATCGGGCCGGACGGCCGTCTCGTCGGCGAGCCGCTGATCGACGATGAAGGCATCGTCTATGCCGACATCGATCTCGAGCGATGCATCCAGCCGAAGCAGATGCATGACATCGTCGGGCATTATAACCGGTTCGACATCTTCGATCTGCGGGTCAATCGCCGTCCGCAGGCGCCGCTTGGCCTCGCGGAAGGCGAACGCCTGACAGCCGAAGCCGCGGAGCAAGCGAGCTTCGCGTCAATTCCCGGCAGGACGGAATGATTGGATGTGTCGATCCAACGACCCCTCCTCACCGTCGTCCTGGCGAAACCAGGACCCATTACCTCGAATGGTCATTGTCGAGCGATCCGGGGCCACGATCCCTTTCACCGCGAATGCGGTGGCTATGGGTCATGGCTTTCGCCAGGACGACAGCGGTGAGTGTGGCGACAGGACTGCATGAGACAGGACGTCACGAGATAGGACGTCATGAGACAAGACTTGGAGGACAGGATGAGCGAAAACGTCATCGGCCGGGCCAATGTCGAGGATACTCCGGAGCTCAAGGCCTATTACAAGGATCTCGAGCAATTCGAGGCCGGCGCGCTGTGGACGGTCGCCAACAAGATCGAGCCGTGGCAGCCGCAGTCGGCGTCCGTTCCCGTGCTCTGGCGCTACAGCGATCTGCGTGAGCACGTGCTGCGCTCGGTGGAGCTGGTCTCGCCGGAGAAGGCGGGACGGCGGGTGATCTACCTCAACAATCCCGGTCGCCGCGACGTGTCGGCCGCGGTCGGCTGGCTCTATTCAGGCTTGCAGGTGATGCACCCGGGCGAAGTGGCTTCGGCCCACGCGCACTCGGCCTCGGCCCTGCGCTTCATCATGGAAGGAGCGGGCGCCTACACCATCGTCGACGGTCACAAGATGACGCTCGGCGCGCGGGATTTCGTGCTGACGCCGAACGGCACCTGGCACGAGCATGGCGTCGAGGCAAACGGCTCGGTCTGCATCTGGCAGGATGGGCTCGATATTCCGCTGGTCAATGCGCTGGAGGCCAATTTCTTCGTCGTGCATCCGAAGATCCAGCAGGAGGAGTCCGGCTATCCCGTCGACGACATGACCAAGACCTGGGGCAATCCCGGCCTTCGGCCGGCGGACTCGCGATGGTCGAACGGCTATTCGCCGATGTTCAAATATGAGTGGGAGTCGACTTACGAGTCGCTCGGGAAATATGCCGCCGCGACCGACGGATCGCCCTTTGACGGCATCCTCATGAACTACGTCAACCCGATCACCGGCGGGCATGTGATGCAGACGATCGGCGCGAGCATGCAGATGCTGCGGCCGGGCGAGAAGACCAGGTCGCACCGGCACACCGGAAGCTTCGTCTACCAGGTCGCCAAAGGACACGGCTATTCCGTGATCGGCGGCAAGCGGTTCGAGTGGCAGGAGCGCGACATCTTCTGCGTTCCGTCCTGGGCCTGGCATGAGCACGGCAACGCCTCCGAAAGCGAGGACGCCTGCCTGTTCTGCTTCAATGATCTTCCCGTCATCGAAGGGCTCGGCCTCTACCGGGAAGAGGCTTACGGCGACAATGCCGGCCATCAGCCGGTCGCGGCCTGACATTTCCCCACAGCTTTCAACCCGAACAACCGGATCAAGCTTTCATGCGTCTTGTCACCTACACTTTGGGCCCGAGCGGTGCCCGCCTTGGACTTGTCGTCGACGGATTGGTGGTCGATGTCGAGCGGCTCGGTGCGTCACGCGGTCTGGTCTGGCCGGCCGACATGCTGTCGTTCATCGATCATGGTGTCACGCTGCTGCCGGCGTTGAAAGAATGCCTCGACGGTGCCAACGGGCGCCTGCCGGCCGGCGCTGCCGTTCCGATCGAGGACGTCAAGCTGCAGGCACCGATCCCGCGCCCGCGCAAGAACATCTTCGGCATCGGGCTGAACTATCGCGCGCATGTCGCGGAGTCCGCCAAGAGCCTGGACACCGACAAGGACCTGCCGAAGCAGCCGGTGGTGTTCTCCAAGCCGCCGACCGCGGTGATCGGTCCGGGCGCGGCGATCCAGCACAATGCCGGCATGACCAAGCAGCTCGACTGGGAGGTGGAGCTCGCCGTCATCATCGGCAAGACCGCAACCCGTATCCCGGTCGAGAAGGCGATGGATCACGTGTTCGGCTATTCCGTCATGATCGACATTTCCGCGCGCGACAATCGCCGCGCCGGGCAGTGGATCTTTTCCAAGGGCATGGACACTTACGCGCCGTTCGGTCCCTGCATCGTGACCGCGGACGAGATTTCCGATCCGCATGATCTCCGGCTCTGGCTGACCAAGAACGGCGTCATGAAGCAGGACTCCAACACCAAATACATGATCTTCGATATTCCAACCCTGATCGCCGACATTTCGTCGGGCATGACGCTCGAGCCGGGCGACATCATCGCGACCGGAACGCCCGAAGGCGTCGGTGCCGGCATGAGCCCGCAGGAGTGGCTGTGGCCCGGTGACGTGGTCGAGGCCGGCGTCGATGGCGTTGGCGTCATCCGGCACCCGGTCGTTGCGATCTGATGACGTCGTTCTCGTTCGATCGCGAGCTGAGGTTCGGCGACTGCGATCCCTCGGGGATCGCCTATTTCCCGTCCTACCTGAACATCCTCAATGGCGTGGTCGAGGAGTTCTGGTCGACGATCGGGTTTTCCTGGCCGGAGCTGATCACGGTCCGCAAGATCGGGACGCCGACGGTGCATCTGGCCTGCGACTTCTCACGGCCGTCGAAGTTCGGCGACCGCCTGACCTTCGGCCTGCACATCGTCAAGATCGGCCGCGCGTCGCTTCATCTGGCGCACGTCGTCACCGGCGCAGATGGCCTGCGCTGGCGCGCGCGCCAGATCCTTGCCGCGACGTCGCTGGTCGATCATCACGCGATACCCTGGCCCGACGACGTCCGCGCGGCGCTGATGTCGCATCTGCAAGCCGGCGAGGAGATGGCGGCATCATGATCTCGCTGTTCATGACGTTCGCCGATCCGACAGGCGAGCGGCGAATTGAAGCCGACGATCTTGCGGCTGCTTCTGCCATGGTGGGGTCGATTCCGGCGATGGCCGAGGGCCTGCTGTTTACGCCGCTGGAGCAATCGGTCGATCATCCCTACAAGGCCGATGGCGCCGGGCCGGTATTTGCGCTGCAACTGCGATTTCTAAACCTGTTTGCGTGCGAGGCGGCGATGGATCGCGGTGGCGTGCTCGCAGGTCTTGCCGCAGGTCGCGGACTGCCGAGCCTCGCCGGATTGGACGTGACGCATCAGGCGATGGTGACGCGCGCATTTCCGGTCGACGACGCCACGCATGCGAACGGCACGGTCACGCCGTGCAGCTACCTCGTGCATTATCCCGGGCCGGCCGACGATATGAATGCCTGGAATTTGCACTATCTGGAGCACCATCCGTCGATCATGCGGACCTTCCCCGGCGTCCGCCAGATCGAGATTTATACGCGCATCGATTGGGTCGACCGGCTGCCGTCGCAGCGGGTCGAATACATGCAGCGCAACAGGCTGATGTTCGACAGCCCGCAAGCCCTTGCGCGCGCGCTGAGCTCCGACGTGATCAAGCGGATGCGCGCGGACTTCGTCCAGTTTCCGCCGTTCGCGGGCGGCAACAAGCATTTTCCGATGCTGACGAGGATTGTGCGGCCAAAGAGGTCCAAGGGCGTGAACTGATAACGCGCGGCCAGCCATATCCGGATAGATGCGAGTTGGACGAGGGCAAGGTGGTTTCCCGCAAGGGGACGCTTGCGGGGCAGAAGCGGACATCGGCCAGCCGACAATCTCCGCTGAAACCGTCCAAAATGACCCATACCGGAACTCAGCCTGAAGATCAGAAGCGAGGTGAAGAGAACTCGACAACTAATTGTGGAGCCGCGTTCAATGCTCGTAGCAGAAAGTGATTTGCTAAACTATTCTTGTCGGGTCGTGGGAGCACGCAATGTCGAAAGCAATTGCCGTCTTGGGCTCCGCTCTGTTCTTCGTCATTGCGCCGTTGGTGCTGGCAGGCTTCGTCCCCTGGTGGGTCACGCAGTGGGAATTTCGGCCAGCTTTTTTCGGCGTCGATCTAACCCGCATCCTCGGCGGTATATTGATCATCGTCGGAGTGCCCGGACTTGCGGAATCATTTGCCCGTTTTGCGCTGGAGGGGCTGGGGACGCCCGCCCCGATCGCGCCGACACAAAAGCTCGTAGTGACTGGCCTTTATCGCTACGTGCGAAATCCGATCTACATCGCGGTCGTCGCAGTCATTTTTGGTCAGGCCCTTTTGTTTGGTGACTGGCGTCTCCTCTGGTACGGCGCGCTACTCTGGCTTTTTTTTCATGTCTTTGTGGTGATGTACGAAGAACCGACGCTCAAGCAAACATTCGGCACGGAGTACGAGAGCTTTCGGACTAATGTGCCGCGCTGGATTCCGCGGTTGACGCCATGGCGAGCCGCATAAAGGAATCGCTGCAAGCGGCTCGATGCCGGCTGCAACAAACAGTGCGAGACGGCGAAGCGTAGCAAGCGCGCCTAGCGGCCTCGCCCCGGAGGGCCCACTACCTTAGCCGCCAGGTCGAAATAACGCATGGGCCGGGCAACTGCTCCGCACGCCGTGTCTTTCCGATCCCGGAGGAAGACCGGCCGTCTGCGCCTGCGCATTATGAGGACCGGATATGGCCCTTCGCGACCTATTGCAGTGCCACACGAACTTGGTCGCAAACGGGGCATAGCGGAAATCGACAGGTCGCGATCTATTGCAGCGGGCGACGCTCGTGACCCTAGGCGGACGTCGGTCGCTCGAACGTCCAATCCTCCCGTCTGCAAGACGCGCCTCCTGACGGTGGCATACGAATCCGGGCAGATCCTCACTGACCGGCTGGATCGCGGTGGGAAGCGATTGCCACGGGCTACCTTCCATGAGCCGGGCCCGCCCGCGCGATCCTGCCTGCCTCGCGAGGCGTAGAGCTGCCGTCCGAAAAGGACGCCCAGCGCGTGTGGAGGCGATCGAAACCGCTGCAGGCATGCATACCGCCGGGGCGGAGGATATTTACAAGGCCACGGCGGCATAACCGCGAGCCGGGTAAGCGTCACATAGCGCGCTCGGAGATTGAAAACACCGCGTTCGGCTCAGGTTTGATCCAGCGCAAAAACTGACATTGCGTTTCGGGCTAGATTGAATTTTCTCAATGGTTCATCCGTGGAGGCTACAATGATCATTGAGCTTCTAAGCCAAGAGCATCGCAACATTGAAAGGCTGCTCGTTGTCCTTGAGCGTGAACTAGAGATTTTTGACCGCGGGGGCCGGCCCGACTACGAGGTTATTCGCGCGATTGTTAGCTATTTCGAAGTTTACCCGGAGGTGTATCATCATCCCCAGGAAGACTTGATCTTTGCCAAGCTAAACATTCGCGATCCCGCTGCGGCTGCGAAAGTCGGCGATCTCGCACGTGAGCATCAGCAAGGAGCTGAGCGGTTGCGCCGTGTCGCTCGTGCGGTCGATAGCGTTCTGGCGGATCGGGAAATCCCTCGGCAAAATGTGGACAACATCGTTCGCGAGTTCATTGACCATCAGCGGCTTCACATCATGATGGAAGACCGCGATTTCTTTCCTGCCGCCCTCAAGGCTCTAGAGCCCCAAGATTGGACGGAGATCGCTTCGGCGATGACCAATCCCGAGGATCCGCTGTTTAGCGAGGCGGCCGAAGAGACGTTCGGTGCGCTACGAGCGCATATCTTGCGGTTGGAGCAAGAGGCTGAAGCAGAACGACACTAGTCGAGCTTTCATCCGCATATGGGAAACGAGGGAGGTTCCACATGGCATCGGTCTCAATACCAAATCACGAAAAATGCCCTCGGTGTGGTTCTGGGGCAGTTCACCTCGAGTGGCATGAACGCGTCAATCCGCAGGAAGTCCAGGATCTTTGGCACTGCTGGGACTGCAAAAACGAATTTGTCACCGTCGTCACTTCTGACGAGAAGGAGCCGTCAGTCACTGAGAAGATCACCGAACGATTCTTTACGAGCCTCCTCGTCTGATCAGGGACGCCCGAGCAGGTTCCGACCAAGGTGTGATCAACTTCAGAACCCCGCAGGCGCTAGGTATTACGATTCCGCCCGGCGCCGCTTGCCCATGCCGATGAAGCTGATCGACTGAAGTCGGCGAATGTCTACACATGGCCCCGAGTTGACCTGAGTGACCAGCGCGATCGCGTCCGCTGGGAGGGACAGAACCGACACGGGCCCGATTGGCTATCATTTCCGAGTCTGACCCTTCGCGACATATTGCAGCGTCACGCAATCTCGGTTGCGAACGAGGCGCAGAAGTTGACGGACAGCCGCTATTGCAGAACACGACGTTTGAGACCCGAAGTCGCGGTCCCGGATGGTCCGGGCTACCCATTCACAGCGGTGTCCCACATCGAGCTTCGCCCTTGCTCGGCCCGAGACGAGCGTTTCAATGCGACATTATCACCCAGCAAGGTGGCCGCCCGATGATAGTCTTGGTCGCGCCGCCCCAGAGCCATTCGCTCAACCGATAATGACCGTAGGCCCCCATGACCAAGAGATCGGCGCCTCTAACTTTGACCTCCGCCTCGAGTATCTTCCCGACGGAACTGCCATCAATCCGCACCGTTTCGAAGCTTGCGCTAATGCCATGTTCGGCCAGATGGCGGACCACTGCCGCACCCGACTGCTGCTCCGCCAGGGTGTTGCCGTCGGTCGCTGTGATGATCTGCACATCGCGAGCACGGCGCAGGATCGACAGGGCATCGCCAACGACTCTTGCAGCCGGCGCGCTATGGTCCCAGGCAACGATAATCCGGTCGAAGTTGACAGGCAGCTCGGCGGCGAGTTCTTCCGGGCACAACAGAATCGGTCGACCTGATTGAAAAATCAATCCCTCGATGACCCTTTCCGCTTGGTCATCGTCCGGCTTGACCGGAACAATCGACAAATCCTTCGGGCGCGCGCATAGCGCAAGGTGTTTCGGGGCATCCCCCACACTCAAATGCGCAACCCTCTGTACGTTGCGCACCCCGACCTCGGCGACGGCGGCATCGAACGCTTTCAATAAGCCTTGCGCATCCGTAGTGCTTCTGACCTCGTCGGGGAAATCGGCCGAGATCATGACTTGCGGCCGAACAGAGACATCCTCTTCGACAGCCAGCGCAGTGATCTCGGCGTCGAAACTCGCCGCCACATTAACGCATTTCGCGATCGCTGCAATTAATCTTGGGCTTGGGTTCCCAATGAGCGGCAAAAGCATATCCTTGATAGCCATTAACGCTTCTCCGAGAATAGCCGTATTCTAGCTGATCCCAATGTCGCCTATTTGAGGCAGATCAACCCTTGGCCGACTTCGTGTATATGGTCGCCTGCGGCGAAGTCTATGCCAGCAATCGGTGCGATTTTTGAGCGCCGCCTACACAAAATCAGAAGGTAGCGCGAGGCGCTGACCGCAGCTACCAGTATCTATCGAGAGTCTGCAGCCCGAATTTCATGCCTCTCACTCCATACAAGCATTCCGATGCGATCTGCGGTAACCCGGGATCGAATACTGAAGGCGCGGCCGCCGGGCTGCCGTCCTAGCTTTCCAAAGGATTCGTTTGTTGCGGCGCATGAGTCCGGAATTGGCCCATCGCGACATACCGCGCTGCCGCGCGAACTTGGTCGCTATGGGAGCAAAGCGGACGACACATGATGTCGCCGGGTTTCCAGGTACAAGGCCAGAGACCACGCCGCGGCGACGATGGCATCGTGGCATTGATTTGCCCGACGGCGCAAGCGGTTTCTGAAAATCAGTAGATGCTGCGCCGAGCCGCCAGGCCGCTGATATTGCGGTGGCGGGCTACTGTGCATGGGGTTGTTTTCGATATTTTGTCGTGCAGCTCGCCGCGACCGACTAACCCGGTCTCAGTGTCCGCCGAGATAGGCCGTGATCAGCCTGGGATCGTGGATCAGATCCTTGGCCGGGCCGGACTGCACGATTGCGCCGGTTTCCAGCACGTAGCCATAGTCGGCGGTCTCGAGCGCGGCACGGGCGTTCTGCTCGACCAGCAGGATCGACACGCCGAGGTCACGCAGGGACGCGATGGTGCGGAAAATCTCGCGCACGATCAGCGGCGCGAGGCCGAGGCTGGGTTCATCGAGCATCAGCAGCGCGGGCTTGGCCATCAGCGCGCGCCCGAGCGCGAGCATTTGGCGCTCACCGCCGGACAACGTGCCGGCGGCCTGGCGCTGCCGCTCCCTCAGCCGGGGAAACCGATCATAGACTTCATCCAACGTCTTTTGCACGCCCGAGCGGTCACGCAGGCTGTAGGAGCCGAGCAGGAGGTTGTCGGCGACCGACATGTCGGAGAACAGCTCGCGCTTCTCCGGAACGAGGCATAGCCTGCGCTCGACGCGATCCTCGACCGACATCTTCTGGATGTCGCTGCCCCGGAACACCATGCTGCCGCGTGATGCGAGCAGCCCGATGGCGGCCATCAGCAGCGTGGTCTTGCCGGCGCCGTTCGGGCCGATCACGGTGACGATCTGTCCCTCGTCGACCGACAGCGAGACGTTGTGAACCGCCTCGACGTTGTCGTAGCAGACGGTCACGTCGGTCATGGACAACATCTGGCTCACGCGACGCCTCCGAGATAGGCCTCTTGAACCCGCTCATCGCTGCGGATCGCGCTCGGGACGCCCTCGCAAAGCTTGGAGCCGAAATCGAGTACCACGATGCGATCGACCAGCGACATCACGAACTCCATGTCGTGCTCGACGATCAGGATGGTCAGGTGATCCGCCCGCAGCGAGCGGAGCAGCTCCGCCAGCCGCAGCTTTTCCTGGCGGCGCAGGCCCGCCGCCGGCTCGTCCAGCACCAGCAGCGCGGGATCCGCAGCGAGTGCGCGTGCGATCTCCAGGATGCGCTGGTTGCCGAGGGGAAGATTGCCGGCGAGCTCGAACGGCTTGTCGCCGAGCCCGACGCGCTCGAGCTGCATCAGCGCCTCGTGTCGGGCGCTGGCTTCCTCGCGTTGATTGAGACGAAAGGCGCCGGCGAACAGGCCGCTGCTGGTCCGGCTGTGGGTGCCGAGCATGACGTTCTCGAGCAGGCTCATCCGCGGCCGCAGCTTCACATGCTGGAAAGTCCTGGCGACACCGGCCTTGGCGATGCGGGATTGCGGATCGCGTGCGATCGAACGTCCGGCGAAGATGATCTCGCCCTTGCTGACCCGCAGCGCGCCGGTCAGGCAGTTGAACATCGTGCTCTTGCCGGCACCGTTTGGGCCGATCACGGCAAGGATTTCACCTGACCTCACCTCGAAGCTGACATTGTTGACCGCGACGAGGCCGCCGAACCGGCGCTCGGCGCCATCGACCTTCAGCAGAAGCTCGCCCGGCGTCGGTTGCGGACGGCGCGGCAGCGGCGGCGCCGGCTGCGGCCGCTCGCGCCTGATCTTGGGCAGATAGCGCGCGATGGAGGGGACGATGCCCTGCCGCGCCCATTGCAGGAACAAGATGAACAGCGCGGAGAAGGCGACGATCTCGAGCTGCCCGGACGCGCCCTTGGCGATCAGCGGCAGATAGTCCTGCACGCTGTTCTTGAGCAGCGTCACGATAGCGGCGCCGACCACACCGCCGAGCAGGCTGCCGGCGCCGCCGACCATCGTCATCATCAGATATTCGATGCCCATGCTGGCATCGAACGGGCCCGGGCTGATGAAGCGGCTCATATGCGCGTAAAGCCATCCGGAGAGCGAGGCGAGAAAGGCCGCGATCACGAATGTCGCGAGCTTGATCCGGAAGGCGTTGATGCCGAGGCTCTCGACCAACGTATTGCCGCCGCGCAGCGCCCGCATGGCGCGGCCGAGCCGCGAGTCCAGCAGGTTGTAGCCGAGCAGGAGCGCCAGGGCGACGATGCCCCAGATCAGGTAATAGATCTGTGCGCTGGAGACGAGCGCGAACGAACCGACGCTGATCGGCGGGATCGACGAGATGCCGTTGAAGCGGCCGAGCCCCTCGACATTGCCGAACAGGAAGCCGATCGCAAGGCCCCACGCTACGGTCGAGAGCGAGAGGAAATGGCCCTGCAGCCGCAAGGTGACGATGCCGAGGACGGCCGCGACACCGCAGGTCAGCACCACCCCGAACAGCAGGCCGAGCCAGGGCGATTGGCCGTTCAGGGCAGAGACCCACGCCGTCGCATAGGCCGCGATGCCGACGAACGCAGCCTGTCCGAACGACACGATACCGCCGACGCCGGTGAGGAGCGCAAGGCCGATGGCGACCAGCGAATAGATGCCGATATAGTTCATCAGCGTGACGCTGAACGGGCTCAGGACGAGGGGCGCGAGTGCGAGGCACGCGAGCACCGCTGCCGCAGCGAGCTGAACGTGAAAGCGCGTCATTCCTCGATCTCCTCCTCGGAATGCAGCGAGGCGAGGGATCGCCAGATCAGGATCGGGATCAGCAGCGAGAACACGATGACGTCTTTCAGCGCGCTGCTCTGGAACGATGCGAAGCTTTCGAGGATGCCGACGCCCACCGCGCCGATCGCAGCGCCGGGATAGCTGGTCATGCCGCCGACGATGGCGCCGACGAACGCCTTGAGTCCGATCAGGAAGCCGGAATCGTAGAACACGGTATTGACCGGCGCGATCAGGATGCCGGATACGCCGGCCATCAGCGAGCCCAGGAGATAAGCGATGGTGCCGGCGCGCTCCGGCCGGATGCCCATCAGTCGGGAGCCGGTCCGGTTCACCGCGGTGGCGCGAAGCGATTTGCCGACCAGCGTGAAGTCGAAGAAGAGGTAAAGGAGACCGCTGAAGACGAGCGCGGCGAGCACGATCAGCATGGTCTGGCCCGAGACCAGCACGCCGGCGAACTCTGTCGAGAATGACGTCAGTGGTTCGGTCCGGACCCCCTCGGGGCCGAAGAACAGCAGGCCGAGGCCGACCAGCGCGAAATGCAGCGCCACCGAGACCGTCAGCAGCAGCAGCACCGTGCCGTCGGCGATCGGGCGGAACACGATCCGGTCAAGCAGCGGGGCGATCGGCGTGATCAGCATCAGCGCTAGCACGAGCCGGACCGCAAGCGGCGGGTCCATCCGCATGGTGAGCCAGGCAATGCCGACGACTGCCAGGGGAATGGCGAGATAGAACAGCAGTGCGCGCGGCAGCAGGCGAATCTCGCCGTTGCGAATGAGCGAAATGACCTCGATCAGGGTCGCAAGGCACGCCAGCGCCACGACCAGCGCACCGGTCCCGGGAAAGCGCTTGGCATCGAGGGCCGCAAGCGTCAGTGCGGTGAAGGCGGCGATGTCGCCGAACGGAATGAAGATGACTCGTGTCACCGTGAAGATGAGCACGGTCCCGATCGCCACCAGCGCGTAGACCGCGCCGGTGGCTATCCCGTCGATCGCAAGGATGGCTGCGATGTCGCTCGTCATCGAGACGCCGTTCCCCCCGTTCTGATCGCCTGCCGTGATCCGCTTATGGTGCGTACTTCCAGGCGCCGCCGGTCAGGCGGACCACCACCAACGAGCGCTCGTCGACGCCGGTCACCGCACCGGGCTTGAAGTTGTAGACGGCATGCACGCCGGGCAGCTCCTTGGTGCTGAGGATGGCGTCGCGGAGCGCGGTGCGGAATTCGGCCGTGCCGGGCTTTGCGGTCTTCAGCGCCCGCTCGGCGGCGTTGGCAAAGATCAGCCAGGCATCGAAGGAGTAGGCGGAGAATCCGTCGGTGGTCGGAATGTTGTGGGTCTTCTGGTAGACCGCGCGGAAATCGAGCGCGATTTTCTTGGCGAAGTGGTCGTCCGGAAGCTGTTCGGCCACGATCACGGGGCCGGCGGAGACCTGAATGCCCTCGGCTGCCTTGCCGCCCACGGTGACGAAGTCCGGATTGACCAGCGCCACGGTGCCGTAGGTATTGCCCTTGAAGCCGCGTTCGGCGAGCGTGATGAGCGGCAGCGCGCCTTGGGTGCCGGAGCCGCCGATCAGCACCGCGTCGGGACGCGCGGCCATGACTTTAAGGATCTGCGCGGTCACCGAGGTGTCGGTGCGGGCATAGCGCTCGTTGGTCTGGACCTTGATGTCGTCAGTGGACTCGGCGGCCTTGGCTCCGTTGTAAACGAGGTCGCCCCACGCATCGGAGAAGCCGATATAGCCGATGTTCTTCATGCCGTCGCGTTTCATCCGATCTGCGACGATCTTGACCAGCAGCGACGCCGGCTGCGGCACCGACACGACCCATTGCTCCGGCGAATCCGGGAGTTTGCCGAGTGGCGAGATCGCGATCATCGGCACCTTCAATTCGCTGGCGACGGCCGCCATGGCGATGGTCGAAGGGGTCGTCGCAGTGCCGATCAGGAGGTCGACCTTCTCTTCCTCGACCAGCTTGCGCGCGTTGCGCGTCGCGGCCGACGGATCGGAGCCGTCGTCGAGCTGGATCAGGCGGATGGTCTCGCCGTTGATCGTCTTCTTGTACTCATAGGCGGCATTGATGCCGCGCCCATAGGGGATGCCGATCGACGCGCCGTTGCCGCTCAGCGAGGTGACGAAGCCGATCGTGATGTCGGCCTGCGCAGCCGGTGCCGCGAAGATGCCGGCGACAAGTGCGAGTAAGCCCAGAGTCCTCTGCCGCATTTGCGTTGTCCTCCATTGATGCTGGGTACGAATGTCTGGAAGCCGGGCAGGGAGCCCGAACTGCGAACCAACCGACTGAAACTATTGCTGCAGCGCCAGACGCCGGCGCGGCGAGAAGAAAGTTCGCTCGGCCGGGCGTCAGCGGCCATGGCAAGGCGTGCCGCTCGAACAGCAGGCGGGGTGTCGGAAATTCACAGATGTCTGTCGAAGCGAAAGCAGACGAATGCCGCAGAAGCGAAGCGCGACCGGCGATGCTGCTGCCGCCCATCCAGGCCCGACGCTAGTCCACGCGATTGAGTCTCTCAAAATCGGTGCCCTGCAACATCATCGTTATGGCCCCGGCAGCGGCCGGCGAGCGATTACTTAAAGCCTAAAGTATTCTCCGTGGCGCCGTCAACACGTGTCACGGGGCTGTCAGAAAAAAATGTTGTTGCATACAATTCCGTCCGGGCGCGCCATTTCCGTCCCTTCTTTGTCCCGCGAAACCAGCCTCCTCGCGGCGCCCGCGAGGCCCCCTTGGCGGGCGCCGGCGCACGTATTTGACGCGTCAATTAGTTTATGGTTGAAATATATCTGTCGGCAAGCCGGCAGCCGATGCTCCTGTCACGGCTTGTGGAGAAGGGCGATGCGCATCTTCTGGCAAAGTTTCGTCGATGCGAGCGTGAACGCGCCCTATATGGCGCGGCTGTCGGAGTACCTCAACACGATCGCCGCGGCCGGCACCACGGTTCACGTCGAGGGCATTTCTCCGCCGGATCGGGAGTTCGGCCGGCTCGCCGAATTGCGCTGCGCCGTTCAGGCGATCGACAACGGCATCGCGGCCGAAGAGAGCGGCTTCGACGCCTTCGTGATGGGCCACTTCCAGGACCCGGGGCTCTATGAGCTGCGCTCGGCGCTTGACATTCCCGTGATCGGAACCGGTGAGGCGACACTGCTTGCGGCGTCGCAGCTCGGCCGGCGCCTTGGCCTCGTGACGCTCGATACCGTCTTCGAGGTCTGGCACTACGAGCAGGCCGAACGGTACGGCCTCGCCGATCGCGTCGTCCACGTCACCGGCCTCGGTTGCAAGCCGGAGGATTTCGCAAGTGCGTTCGCAGGCGATGAAGCGGCCCATGCCAGGATGATCGAGGATTTCATGAGCAGCGCCCTTCCGCTGGTGGAGCGCGGCGCCGACGTGGTGATCCCGGCCGGCGTGCTGCCGGGCTTATTGATTGGGCGGGAGCACGGCCTGAAGGTCGGACACGCGCCGGTCGTGAACTGTGCCGCGGTGGCGTTGAAGAGCGCCGAGATGTGGGTGCAGCTCAGGCGGCTCAATGGCACCGAGCCGAGCCGCGGGCCGAGCTTCAAGCGTGCCAGTGCCCTGGCCCGTGACGATTTCCGGGCGATGCTCGCGCGCAAGCGTTAGCGTCCGAACAGCCGACCAGCGCTGGAGAGCCAGACGTGATGAGACCCGAGAAGGTGCCCCTGATCGAAAGCGACCCGTGGCACTATCGACGTGACGGTGATCTGAGGCGGGTAAGCAAGGCGGGCGGCTGGTGACAAATTCGCTGCGCACCCCCTATGACGGCATCGTGATGGCGGCCCCAGTCACGATCCCTTATGCGCGTTATTCCATCGAGAGCGCGCAATGGTGGATTGGCCGCGCGTTGAGTGCGCTCGTCGCGCGAGCCGGCATCAAGGTCTCCGACATCGACGGTCTGTGCGTTTCCAGCTTCACCATGGGGAACGACAGCGGGATCGGACTGACGCAGCACTTCGGGTTGTGCGTCAGATGGCTGGACACCATCCCGCTCGGCGGCGCCAGCGCCATCGCGGCTTTGCGGAAGGCGGCGCGCGCGGTGCAGGCACACGATGCCGACATCGTGGCCTGTGTGGCCGGCGATACCAACCACGTCGATTCCTTCCGCCAGACGCTCGAGAATTTCTCGCGCTTCAACCAGGACGCGGTCTATCCCTATGGCGCGGGCGGCGCCAATGCGAGCTTTGCGCTGATCGCGCGCAACTATATGCGGACCTTCGGCGTTACCCGCGAGGACGTCGGCAGGATCGCGGTCGCCCAGCGCGCCAACGCGTTGCGCAACCCGCACGCGCTGATGAAGACGCCGCTGACGATCGAGCAGTATCTGGCGGCCCGCCCGATATCCGATCCCATCCATCTGTTCGATTGCGTCATGCCGTGCGCCGGTGCGGAAGCCTTCCTGGTGATGCGGGACGAGACCGCGGCATCGCTCGGATTGTCGGCGGCACGGTTGCTGTCGACGATCGAGCGGCACAACGCCTTCGCCGACGATCCGATGCAGGTGCGCGGCGGCTGGGCGATGGATGTCGGCGAGCTCTACGCAATGGCCGGCGTGAAACCCGACGATCTCGATGTCGTCCAGACCTACGATGATTATCCTATCATCACGATGATGCAGTTCGAGGATCTTGGCTTCTGTGCCAAGGGCGAGGGGGCGGCCTTCGTTCGTCAGCACGACCTGACGATTGACGGCGACTTCCCGCACAACACCTCCGGCGGCCAGCTCTCTGCGGGCCAGGCCGGCGCCGCCGGCGCCTATCTCGGGCTGGTCGAAGGATTGCGTCAGGTCCTGGGAGAAGCCGGTCCCACGCAGGTGACGAATGCAAAACTCGGTTTGGCCGCGGGCTTCGGTATGATCAACTATGACCGCGGCCTGGCCTCCGGCGCCGCGATCTTTGCAGGATCTGCACGATGATCGATCCGGTTCAGCCACCTCGGCGCAAGAACCCGCTGCTGCGGACGCGGCTTCCGGCATCGCCGCCGCGGCCGCGCAGCCGGACATCGCACGGGTTCACGCGCGCCGCCGCCGAAGGACGCTTCATGCTGCAGCGCTGCGAGGCCTGCGGCGCCTTCGCCTATCCGGCGCGCGAAGCATGTCCCGCCTGCCTGTCAGCCGGCCTTTCCTTCGTCGATGCGCCGCGTCGCGGCGTGCTGTTGGCCGAAACCACGGCACGCGTACCGAGCGACGTTTATTTCCGCGAGCGGGCGCCCTGGCGCATTGGTCTCGTCAAGATGGATTGCGGGCCGACCATGGTGGCGCATCTGCATGCCGACTGCGTCGAAGGCGCGCCGGTCGTGATGTCGTTTCAGCTCGACAAGAGCGGTCAGGCGGTGGCCTTCGCCCGACCCGAGGGGGGGACTCCCAACATGGCAGATGACAGGCAGTGGCGGGAAATGACGGCCGATCCGAAATTCCGTCGTGTGCTCGTGACCAACGGCCGCAGCGTGATCGGCCAGGAGGCGGTCGCGGCGCTGAAGGCTGCGGGTGCGAAGACGGTGTTCGTCGGCGTTGCCGAACCGTGGCGGCCGTTTGCCGGCGAGCAGCTGCTGCACGGCCAGCAGGGGATCGAAGTCGTTACGCTCGACGCGTCAGACGAAAAGTCGGCGGCCGATCTCGCGGCCGACATCGGCGGCAAGGTCGATATCCTCGTCAACACCACGGAATATGTACGGCCCGGCGGCCTGCTCGACCGCAGGGGCACGAGCATCGCGCGCGACGAGATCGACCAGGCCTATCTCGGCTTCATCAACCTTGCGCAGGCGTTCGGTCCCGCCATGCGGATGCGGGGTGCGGATGGCATCAACAGCAGCGCCGCCTGGGTCAATATCCTGTCGGTCCATGCGCTGGTAAACTGGCCGGCTTTCGGTGCCTACTCGGCGTCGCAGGCCGCCTGCCTGTCGTTGTCGCATTGCCTTCGTGCCGAGCTCAGGCCGGGCGGCGTCAAGGTGATGAACCTGTTCACGGGGCCGGTCGATACCGAGTGGTTCCAGACCGTGCCACCGCCCAAGGTCGCGCCACGCGCCGTTGCGCAGGCCATCGTGTCCGCGCTGCGGGGCGGGCTCGAGGAGATCTATGTCGGGGACGTTGCCGAGGAAATCAGGCAGCGTCTTGCAGCGAATCCGAAAGCGCTCGAGCGCGAGCTCGACAAATAAGACCAAGATTCAACCAAGCGGGAGGACGTCACAATGCAAAGCAAGAATCTCCTGGAGCTGGCCGGTGCGATCTCGTCGGGCGCGGTGCGCGTCGTCGATCTCACCTTCACGCTCAGTCCGGATTTTCCGGTCATCGTGCTGCCGCCGGAGTTTGGCCAGGCAGCTCCCGTTCGGATTCAGGAGATCTCGCGCTATGACGGCCGCGGTCCCGCCTGGTACTGGAACAACGTGACGTTCGGCGAACATACCGGCACGCATTTCGATGCGCCGATTCACTGGTTCACCGGCAAGGACCTGCCGAACAATTCCGTCGACTCGATGCCGGCCAAGGACATGATCGCGCCGGCATGCGTGATCGACTGCTCGGCGGGCGCAGCGCAGGATCCGGACTTCCTGCTGACGGTGCCGCTGGTCGAAGCCTGGGAGGCAAAGCACGGACGGATTCCCGAACGGCATTGGGTTCTGCTGCGCACCGACTGGTCGAAGAAGGGCTGGCGCGACTACTCCAATCTCAGGGATGACGGCGCGCACACGCCGGGTCCGAATCCGGCCGTCATGAAATGGCTGGTTGAGGAGCGCGGCATCATCGGATTCGGCACCGAGACGATCGGCACCGACGCAGGCCAGGCCGGCCATTTCGAGCCGCCTTATCCGGCGCATCACTTCCTGCATGGTGCAGGCCGCTATGGCCTTCAGTGTCTCTGCAACCTCGATCAGCTTCCCGCCACCGGTGCCGTGATCGTGGCTTCGCCCTTGAAGATCCAGAACGGTTCCGGCAGCCCGTTGCGCGTCATCGCGTTGGTTTCAGCGAACTGAAGCGATCGGGTGGCGCTTGCCCGACAGAAGAAACGCAAATCAAGAAGGACAGGTGCCATGATCTCGATGAAGACCCTGCTGACCTCCGCCGCGCTGCTGGTCGCCGTTCCGCAGGCCGGGCAGGCGGACATTCTGGTCGGCTTCGTCACCGGCCTCAGCGGCCTGGTGTCGTCGATCGGGATTCCAAACGCAAAGGGGATTGCGGCCGGCGAGGCCTATGTCGACGAAGTCGGCGGTGAAAAGCTCCGCGTGATCCAGCTCGATGATGCCTCCGATCCGACGGCGTCGGCGCGCAACGCGCGCAAGCTCGTCGAACAGGAGAAGGTCGACATTCTGATCGGCACGTCGGGTGCGCCGCAGACACTGGCGATGGCGACCGCCGCGATCGAGATGAAGATTCCGATGATCGCGGTGTCACCGATCGCGCCGGTGCCGCCGGGCGATGGCGGGCCGTGGGTCGTGCAGACTCCGCAACCGACGCCGCTTCTCGTTCAAGGCATCGTCGATCACATGAAGGCGCGGGGGTTGAAGACCGTCGCGTTCATCGGCTTCTCGGATGCGTTTGGCGACCTCATGTACGACTCGCTGTCGCAGAGCGCCAAGGCCGCCGACATCAAGGTCATTGCCAACGAGCGATACGCCCGATCGGATTCGTCGGTGACGGCCCAGGTGTTGCGCGCGTTGGCGGCGCGGCCCGACGCCATCATGCTCGGCGGCACCGGAACGCCGGGAGCGTTGCCGGTGATCGCCTTGTCCGGGCGTGGCTACAAGGGGCCGCTCTACGGCAACCACGGACTGATCAGTGCCGATTTCCTGCGGCTCGCCGGCAAGGCTGCCAACGGGATCATCTGCCCGACCGGGCCGGTGACCGCGGCCGAGCAGCTTCCGGCCGGCAATCCGATCCAGAAGGTTGCGCTGGATTTCCGCGCGGCATTCGAAAAGGCGAATGGCGAGCCGCCGACCGACTCGTTCTCGTCCTATTCCTTCGATGGCTGGCTGGTGCTCGTCGATGCGGCCAAGCGCGCGTTGGCGACCGGAGCCAAGCCGGGCTCGCCGGAATTCCGTGCCGCGCTTCGCCAGGCGCTGTTCACCACCAAGGAGCTGGCCGGGACGCAGGGCGTCTACACCTACACGCCGGCGGACCGGCACGGCGTCGATGATCGCTCGCGTATCCTGGTTCAGATCGAGGATGGAAAATACAAGCTGCTGCCCTGACTGAGCGGCAGGATGGTGTCGGAGTGCGACATGCAGGCAGACGCCGGCAAGACGATGGAACAGGGCAATGCGCCGACCGTCTGGGCGCGCGCGGTCGATTTGTTTCCGCCGCAGGACAGGATCCTGTCCACCATTCTGACGCGGCAGGCAAAGCGTTACGGCGATCGCATCCTGCTCGTCGCCGGGGAGACGCGCTGGACTTACGTGCAGACCGCCGCGATCGCGGCCGCATCTGCGCAGACGCTGATCGACGCCGGGATCAAGCCCGGCGACCGGGTTGCGCTGATGTGCTCGAACCGGGTGGAATTTCTTCAGGTCTATCTGGGTTGCGCGTGGCTCGGCGCGATCGTGGTGCCGATCAACACCGCGCTGCGCGGCTTGCAGCTGTCGCATATTTTTCGCAACGCGCGGCCCGCGCTTCTCGTTGTCGAAGCTCCATTTCTTGCCGCAATCGAGACCGTGGATGCCGAGGTCGAGCTGCCGTCGCGGAGATGGACGATCGGGCCGATCACCGAGACAAGGACGGCGTCGGTGCCGTTGCCAGTCCTTGGCGATGAGGCGCGCCCAGGTGCGGTGCGTCCCGGCGACACCGTTGCCATCCTCTACACGTCGGGCACCACGGGGCCGGCCAAAGGCGTGTGCTGTCCGCAGGCGCAACTGTTCTGGTGGGGCATCTATTCGGCGCGGGCGCTCGGGATCCGCGAGGGCGACGTGCTGTTCACGACGCTGCCGCTGTTCCACACCAACGCGCTGAACGCGTTCTATCAGGCGATGCTGAATGGATGCACCTACGTCCTCGAGCCGAAATTCTCGGCCTCGGGATTTTGGGCGGCGGCGCGGGCGCATCAAGCAACCGTCGGTTATCTATTGGGCGCGATGGCATCGATGCTGCTGGCGCAGCCTGGGACGGACGACGATCGCGCGCATCGGCTTCGCGTCGCGCTCGGGGGCGGCGTGCCGCAGCAGATCCACCAGCCGTTCCTCGAACGGTTCGGTGTGCCGCTGATCGACGGCTATGGATCGGCGGAGACCAACTTCGTGTTCGCGGGATCGATCCCGTCGGATCGCCCGGGGGCGATGGGGCATCTGGCTGATGGCGTCGAAGCGCGCATCGTCGATGAGAACGATTCAGAGTTGCCCGATGGCCAGGCCGGCGAGCTCGTCCTTCGCGCCAGCGAACCGTTTGCGTTCGCCACCGGCTATTTCGGCATGCCGGAGAAGACGGTCGAGGCCTGGCGAAACCTCTGGTTCCACTCCGGCGATCGCGTGGTCCGTGATCCGGATGGGCATTATCGCTTCATCGATCGCATGAAGGACTCGATCCGCAGGCGTGGGGAGAATGTGTCCTCATGGGAGGTCGAGCAGGCCATCCAGTCGCACCCGGCCGTTGCGGCTTGCGCGATTTACCCGTTGCCGTCCGAATTGGGCGAGGACGAGGTCGCCGCCGCAATCCTGCTCGAGCCCGGCCAATCGTTGCAGGGCGTCGATATCGTCAGGCATTGCGAAGGGCGGATCGCCTATTTTGCGATTCCCCGCTATGTTCGCATCGTCAGCCAGATGCCGTTGACGGAGAACGGCAAGATCAGGAAGGGCGCGCTGCGTGATGCGGGCGTGACCCCGGATACCTGGGATCGGGAGGCGGCCGGCGTGCGGGTGCGGCGCTAGGAGCCATCTCCGTTCACGGCTTCTGCATCGCGTCCTTGACGGCGCCCTTGAGCGCGTCGAGCTCGCCGGTCAAGGCGTCGAGCCGGTCAGCCGGGAATCCCGCCAGCAGCTCTGCCAGCCATGAGCCGTGGCTCTTGGCCATGCGCCTGAAGGCTTTCCGGCCCTCGACGGTCATGCAGACGATCTGCACGCGCCGGTCCAGGTTCGAAGGCGTGCGGGTGATGAAACCGTCCTCGACCAGACGATCGACGATCGGTGTGAGGTTTCCGGCGGAGACCATCAGGCGCTTCGGCAGTTCTCCCAGCACCAATCCGCTCGGTTCGCGGTCGAGCTGGGCCAGCACGTCGAAGCGTGGCATCGTGAAATCGAATTCCTCGCGGAACCGGCGCCGCAGCTCACCCTCGATCAGCGTTGTGCAGGCAAGCAGCCGAAGCCAAAGCCGTGTCTGAGCCCTGTACTCGGCCTCCTGATCAACCCCGCTCCTCGGTGAAACCGGTGGGGACTCCTTCGCGAGTGCCAAATCAAATCTCCTGGGCATCCGGGCCCGTTGAAGGCGACGGCCCTGATGTCACCGCAAGATAGTTCGTGCCAAAAGTAAATTCAAGGCTCGTTCAAGCCGCACCGAACCGGCGCGCCAGCGCTGGGAATCTGCGGCGACTGGCTCGGCGGAGGCGATCTCCGCAGTTTTCCAACGAGCGCCGTGATGATCCTGTAGCCGACGTTGATGGTTTATACTTGAAATAAATACTAGACCTTCGGTGTGACGAAGCTTGCAACCGAGGCCCTCGTTTCCTCTCGGGCATCTTCCATTTTGACCGCGACGGTGCAGTCCGAAGCGATCAGCCGACACGGCCGCATGCGCCTGACGTGTCTGCGCTTGAGTCCAAGGCGGGCTCGGTCCGGTAGGTCTGTCTGATAGCAACGAAAGATCGCCGGCAAGCAGCTTGTCGTCCTGCTTGACGAAAACGTGAGTGGCATCGGGCGGGGGCGAGGCGAACATATGAGATTTTGCGAACGAACTGCCTTGGTAACGGGTGATGGCACCGGAATAGGAGCGGCCGTCGCGCGGCGGCTTTCGTCGGAGAGCGCCAACGTTGCGGTCATGGACCGGCGGCGGGAGCCGCTGCAAGCGTGGCTGACGAGACCGGTTGTTTCGTGGTGCAGGCTGACGCCGCCGATAGCATCATCGCAGTATGCGCCGCCCTGAAGAGGTCCACAGCAAGTTCAAGGTGGACGTTCAACGTCTGACTAGTAACCTCGCGGTCCAAGTGAGCTCAAGCGTGCCGAGCCGCTTCCCTCCTTGCCTAAGCTGCAGTACGCTACACGCTCTCCCATTTGCGTGCCTCAATGATGACTCAGTTGGGCAATTGTTGCCCCTAGTTCTGCCCTCAGTCGGATCAGGTTGATATTTGATACGGAGCGCCAAATGGACTCCACACTGGACAACAAGGTTGCGGAAGGGCAGCTCGCGAGCTTGGAGGAGCAGCTTTCGAACCTCGCGCGCGAAGTGGGAGTGAGCCCCTCGCGCCCGCCGACCAGCATGAAAGTGTCTCGCGCGCTGCTGGCAACGATTCAACGATTGAGAGATTGGCGTTACCCGGCCGCCGTCGGCTTTGTGTTGCTGGCATCCATTGGTGGCGGTGCTTGGTGGTGGTCCTCCGCTGGTACAGCGGTCGTACCCTCCTCGAACCCTACACCGCTGACACAAGTCCAGCCGAAAGACATTGCGCCGACCTCCGCCGCACTTTCTCCCGACCTGGCACAGCAGCTCGGACCGATGGCGCGCGATCTCGCTGTCCTGAGGCAAGCGGTAGAACAGCTGCAGCTGAGGCAAGAACAACTGGTCCGCGACAATGATAGCGTGACAAGGCAAATCACGGCGGGCCAGGCGGAAATGGCACGCAACAACAATGTCATCGACGAAATCAAGGCTGCCCAAAGTCAGTTGGCGCAGGAAAGCAAGACGGTCACCGAGCGGCTCAACGCAAGCCAGGAGCAATTGGCCCGTCTGATCGCTAACGCCTCACCACCAAAGGTGGAGGCTGAAGCGCCTGAGCAGACGTCGGAACTGCCAAAGGTAACCTCCGAAATACCATTGCCGCGTCCGCGGCGGCCGACCAATGTCACCCAGACGCACAAGCCGGCGCCGAATTCGGCACGCCCGCAAGCCAACAAGCCGCAACCGTCGGCATGGCCGTGGTCAGTGCGCTGATCTGCGAGACCGCCATCACGACAAGCAGGACGAAGAGGCCGCGGACGCTCGGACTGCGGCCTTGAACCTGATCGATGAGTGCCTCGGAAACAGAATCGCCAGAGGTTCGCCATCACGCCGGCCTTGGGCCGACATCCCGTGATCGCCCTCATCCAGGAAACCGCATGGCGGATGGCCGAGCTGTGAGGACTGGCTGGCTCCACGTCATACAGAGCGCACGATTTCGGAAATCGACCACCTCAAGGTCTTTGCCCTTCAAAGGCCGCGACATGGTTCGCTGAAATCGGGGTCTATCGGCATAGGCCTTGCAGTCTAGGCGGTGCTGGGAATTTCAGTGTCCCAGTTTAGGAACAAACCGCCACCGGTCGTGTATTTTTGGGACCGGCGGACTGACCGATTGGGAGGCATCGTTGAAGTTCAGCGCGCCAGTGCAGGCTAGATTCCTCGTTCGGAAAGGAAGCACCGACTGGATGGTCTATGATCGGGACCTCAAGGGGCCGGCGCAGATCGAAAAGGGTGGCCGCTTTGCCGAGAAGCTGTCGAAGGAGCAGGCCGAACGCATCAAGCAGGCTTTGACCGACGCTCTACCGGCACCTGCGGGCAATGCTCGGGCTTGGCCGTGATCGACTGCCTCGCGTGTCGGCGAAACGGACCGCGAACAAATGACACTGGTGTTACCTAGTAAGACATATGAACAAAATGAGACATCGGGGAACGAGGCGGGGCAAAATGACGACGCCTTCGTGGAACAAGTTGGGCCCCTGCGGAATTCGACTGTGATTGCTGAGCGTTAAGGACCGCCATTGCTTGGCGAGCCCCTAGAACAAGCCGGGAACTCTCGAGAGCCAGTTCTTTTTTACACGCTGCGGCCCGACACTCCGGTCAAAATCAGCGCGATCCCATAGTCTCGCGGAGACCCGTTCACAGTATCTTCGACGTGCCATGTACGAGGCCACTCGTCCTTAGCCTCTGGATCGCCAATTGTTCTTCCGTGAGGCGCCTTTCGACGAATTCCCTCTCTTGTTCGGTTAGGTTGCCCTCGAGCAATCGGCGATAGCGCTGGACATTGTTCCCGTAGACCTTCAGGCGCATCAACTGCTCGTCGGTCATCTTCTTCTCCATGCGAGACCGGCAATAGGCGGATAGCCCCGGCCATTCCCAAGAAATTGCAGAGAGCCGGGAAAATCTCGCCACCGTCTCTCGTCGCTTCAATGATTTCGCTCGTGACTTTGCTCAACCTTTTCCTAGCGGTGCGGAAGGCGGCGATGCGCACCGACTAACCGCTCTGCACCGGAAAGGCGCGGTCGCCGTCTCGTGACGCGCACTCGCATCATCACCGTCAAGCGAATTGTTACCGCCTCTTTACAGAGAGCTGTTGGAAATTCCGGGGTATTCCGTTGAAGATGGAACGTTAGCAACGCCGTCGCCTAGCTATCCAAGTCAAGGTCAACGCGAGCCACTACGATGCCACTCGCTAAGGTCTTGGACTAACTGGGCGCATATGCAGATCATGGACTGCGTCGACAGCAGCCCGGCGGAAATGGCGATTTTCCAAACATTGCGTTCGGGATGCATAGCGCTTCAGTTGCAATACGCGGCGTGCCGCATTCGGATGCGGACGGGCCGATTGCGAACCGGCACTGCAACCGGTTCG
>NZ_JACMYO010000023.1 GCF_020889685.1 Bradyrhizobium oropedii | reverse complement strand
GATCAGCCGAGCACGCCCGCCGCGCGCAGCGTCATCATGAAGAAGGTGCCCGACATCAGGCTCCAGAAGCCGGAGATGACGGTTGCCATCATCACGAACTCGAAGCGGCGGCGCTCGATGCGCGCGCCGCGCAGCGTGTTGCGCATGATGATGAAGGGTGCGGCGAAGACCAGAAACGGGACAGCGGCGAAGGTCTTCGGCGCCACGCCCTCTTGCAGCAGGCCGAAGCCCGCCGGGCGCTCCGCCATCGCCTGATAACCGTTGGCCAGTGCGCCGGCGAACGCGAAGCCGATGAAGAGGGAGAACAGGGAATTCAAGGTATCAGGCGACATCGGAACTTCCGCTACGCAACAAGCCACTCGCTCCTGCTTCGCAGAATTGGCGGCCAGCCGCCACATCATCCTTAAGGAAAGGTTAACCGGCGGCGCCTGGCGCTGCGTTTGCGCATGGCCATTCGCTGAGGGATTCCTTTGGAATCGTACGGAAATTCCGCGCCGCGTGGCATATTCGGCAGGTGATTCGGCCACCCTCGACCTGGTCTTTGCCTCGTTCATGACGCTTCTCTCGACGGCCCAGCATCTCGCCCGCGACACCCGCCGCAACCCGCGCGCGCACCTCGTTCCGATCATCGCCTCAGCGGTCATCGCGGCCTGTGCGATTGCGCTCGTCGCCTATCTGTTGTGGCCAACGTATACGACCGTCCCGCCGAGCGACCCGTCGCGGCTGCCGGTGAGCGTCGGCGGCACGCTGTTCAACGTGCCGACCATGGCCGTGCGCATGAAGATCCAGCGCCATTCCGGGCCGCAGGAGCGCGTCGACCTGAGCTTCCTCTATCCGTCGCTGGAGGCGCCTGCCGCCCCGAAGCACTACAGCGCCGATACGGTCGAGGACAAGGTGCAGCCGATCGACAGGATTTTCGTGTCGATCGCAGCCCACCACGATTCACTGGCGCCGGAGATGCGGCTGCGTACGATCTATCCGCGCTATCTGGACGAGCGCGCGAATACCGACGACGGCTTGACGACACGCGCGTTCCGCGACGGCACGCCCTATGGCGGCGAGGACCTGTTCACTGCGACCGAGCCGCAGCTCGCCGCGCGCTGCACGCGCGATACATCGACGCCCGGCATGTGCCTGAGCGAGCAGCGCATCGAGGGCGCCGATCTGACCTTCCGCTTTCCGCGCAGCTGGCTCGTGCAATGGCGCGACATCGCCACCGCGATGAACCGCCTCTCCGCGCAGATGCACAGCGCGAAGGGATGACTTGCGCCGTCATTGCGAGCGAAGCGAAGCAATCCATATTTCCGCGAGCGGTGACATGGATTGCTTCGTCGCTTCGCTCCTCGCAATGACGAACTTGGGCAAGGCTCTTCAGCCTTGCTCGCTCAGGTCTTCTTCCAGAATGGCCATCTGGAACTGGAACGAGCGATCATCGTCCTCGTCGTCGACGAACAGCACGCCGATGAACTCCTCGCCGATATAGACCTCGGCGGAGTCGTCCTTCTTGGGCCGCGGCACAACGCGGATCTTGGGATTGCTGAACACGCGTTTGAGATACGCGTCGAGCTTCCTGACTTCCTGAACGTCCACTGCCGTCTCCAATCGATCGATGATTTTCGGGGGAGTTTTAGGACGAGACGGCAAAGATCGCCAGAGCCTTTTCAGGCTTTGGCGACGTGATGTTGCGCACACGCTAAAGCGTGCCGCCGATCAGAAAGCGAATGAAATCAAAGCCCGATCGCATTGAGCATCTGGTCCATGGTGCGCGACGGCTCGGCACAGCCGGCCTCGCCGACGATTTTCGCCGGCACGCCCGCAACCGTGACGTTGTGCGGCACGGGCTTGACCACGACCGAGCCCGCCGCGATGCGCGCACAATGACCGATCTCGATATTGCCGAGGATCTTGGCGCCAGCGCCGATCAGCACGCCGTGGCGGATCTTCGGATGGCGATCCTCGTTCTCCTTGCCGGTGCCGCCGAGCGTGACGCCATGCAGGATCGAGACGTCGTCATCGATGACGGCGGTCTCGCCGCAGACGAAACCGGTGGCGTGATCGAGGAAGATGCCGCGGCCGATCCTGGCCGCCGGGTTGATGTCGGTCTGGAACACCGCCGACGAGCGGCTCTGCAGGTAGAAGGCAAAATCGTTGCGGCCCTTCTGAAAGAGCCAGTGCGCGAGACGATGGGTCTGCAGCGCGTGAAAGCCCTTGAAGTAGAGCAAGGGGTCGATGAAGCGCGACGTCGCAGGATCGCGGTCATAGACGGCGACGAGGTCGGCGCGGAAGGCGTTGCCGAGATCGGGCTCGTCGCGCAGCGCCTCGCTATAGGTCTGGCGGATCAGGTCGCCCGACAGCGCGGCGTGATCGAGCCGCTCGGCAATGCGATGGACCACCGAATCTTCCAGGCGCTCATGATGCAGCACGGTCGCATAGATGAAGGTTGCGAGCTCAGGCTCGCGCCGCAGGATATCTTCCGCCTCGCCGCGGATCCGCTCCCAGATCGGATCGAGCGAAGCCAGCTTCGCACCCTGCGGATTGACCTGATGAACTGCCATAGCTGCTCTCGCAATTCGGTTGTTCTGACGTGCGTTATAGCACGATGGACCCAGCGCGTCCCGGGAAGGCTTAGCACGGTAAACCCCAGCCGAACGCTCCCCGGACCGGCGTCTAGGGGAATTGGTCGGGATTTTGCCGAAATCAAGCCGTGCGTCTGCAACTATTGGCGGATTTCGTCCGCAGTGTGGTTTTGGGCATGGTCGGCCCCAATAAAGGGGGAAACATCATCAATACCCGGAGTCTACGGGCCCGCCTGACCGATGCCCGGTCGGTCTGGGTCGCCACCATTGCCATCCCCCTGCTCCTGCTCGCCCCTGCCTTCTGGAACGGCTATCCGCTGCTCCAGTGGGATACCGGCGGCTATCTGGCGCGCTGGTACGAGGGCTATCTGGTGCCGAGCCGGTCCACCGTGTTCGGCATCTACCTCCATCTCGGCGAAGCATCGGGCTTCTGGTTCAACCTCGGCGTCCAGACGCTGGCGACGCTGTGGATCCTGCAGCTGACGCTGCGCGTGCTCGACCTCGCTCGCCCGGTCCGGCTGATCGCGATAAGCCTCGCGCTGATCGCGACCACCGCGCTGCCATGGCTCGCAAGCATGCTGCTGACCGACATCTTTGCCGGCCTTTCGGTGCTCGCGCTCTTCATCCTCGTGCTCTGCGGTGACAGGATCTCGACGCTGGAGAAGGCGGTGCTGTTTGGCTTCACCGCGTTTTCGGCCGCCACACACAGCGCGACGCTCGCGGTGCTGCTTGGCCTGTGCTGCGTCGGCTGGATGATGCGTCCGTGGCTCGGCCGCCGCATCCCGGTCGCAAGCCTCGTGCAAGGCAGCCTCACCACCGTCGCGGGTGCCGCGATGCTGCTGGCGGCGAATTTCGCGCTGTCCGGACAGCTCGCCTGGACACCCGGCGGCATCGGCGTCGCCTTCGGCCGCATGCTGCAGGATGGCATCGTCACGCAATATCTGCGTGACAACTGCGCGAAGGAGAACCTGAAGCTCTGCCCCTATCGCAACGAGTTGCCGCCGACCGCCGATGACTTCCTGTGGGGCCACAGCATGTTCAACACGCTCGGCCGCTTCAAGGGACTGAACGACGAGATGGGCTACATCGTGCAGCGTTCGCTGGCCGAATATCCGGAATGGCAGGCCAAGGCGGCGCTGACCGCAACCGTCGACCAGCTGATGCATGTCGCAACCGGCGAAGGCACCAGTGGCTGGATCCCGCACACCTACGGCATCATCGAGCGCTACATTCCCGCGCAGGTAGCGCCGATGCGCGCGGCGCGGCAGCAAAAATGGCATCTCGACTTCACCGCCATCAACCGCATCCACGTGCCGGTCGCGCTGGCCTCGATGCTGCTGGTCGTGCTGCTGTTCGGCCGCGGGCTGTGGCAGCGACGGCTCGACGATCTGACGCTATTGGCGGGCACGATCACGCTCGCTCTGCTCGGCAATGCCGTCATCTGCGGCGTGATCTCGGGGCCGCACGACCGCTACGGCGCGCGCATGGTGTGGGTCGCGACCTTCGTGGTGCTGATCGCGGCTACGCGCGCCTTTGCCAGGGACGATGACGAGAACGTTGCCGACGGGCTATTCTCGCCGCGACAGGAAGTCGATGACCCCGGTCTTGTAGACCTTGTCGCCGACCGCCCGCATGTGGTCGCGGTTCGGAATGTCGAGCACCTCCGACCCCGGAATGACCCGGCCGAGCGCTGACGCCGAGCCCGCGATCTCGTCCTTGCTGCCGACCGCGATCAGAACCGGCACGCGGATGCCGGCCGCCTCCTCGCGCGTCATCAACCGGCGCGAGCCGCGCAGGCAGGCCGCGAGCGCGCGGCGGTCGGAGCGGGTCTGATCGGCAAAGGCGCGGAAGGTGCGCCCGACCGGATCGGTGACATCGTCGAGCGACGGCGCCTCCAGCGCCAGCGCGACGGCCTCGCCGGGACCGCCGCCCTCGATCAGCCCGATGCCGATGCCCCCCAGGATCGCCGAGCGCACCCGATCGGAATGTTCGCGCGCCAGGATCGCGGTCATCCGCGAGCCCAGCGAATATCCCATGATGTCGGCGCGCGCGATTCCGAGATGATCCATCAGCGCGATCACGTCGCTTGCCATGGTCGCGATCTCGTACTGCTCGACGTCGTAGAGCTTGGCGGATTCACCGTGGCCGCGATTGTCCAGCGCGATGACGCGACGGCCGGCCTTGACGAGATCCGACACCCAGGTCGGATAGATCCAGTTGACGTTCTTGCTCGAGGCAAAGCCGTGCACGAGCACGATCGGCTCGCCGTCGCCTTCGTCGATATAGGCAATCTCAACATCGCCGTGATGGAAACTCGGCATCATCCATTCCGTTTTTTCTTGGGATCGGGATTTGGGATTGGGGATTTGCGATCGACCGGCGACCGCAAGTTTAGCCCTGAACGGGCATACTCGCCAGAGTAGCTGTGGCGGCCAGCTGCCGCTTCAGGCGCAACGCCTTGCGTCGTCGGAGCCACCACGCCGTGGTCCGCTCGGTGGTGGCCTTGATCGACGACAGGAAGCCGAACAGCGCAAGCAGCGCGCCGAACAGCCACATGGATAGATTGAATGCACCCGCCGCCAGCAGCAGCGCGCCGCGGCCAAGCAGCTTCAGGATCGCGCGGGTCTGGCCGCCCTTCGCCTCGGCGATGCGGGCCGCACGCGCGATCTCCTGCGGGTTCTCCGCGACCTTGAGCGTGTCCCGCGCGGCGCGAACCCCGGCCGCCTCGCCGATCCGTCCGACGTCCTTGGCGACGCGCACCAATGCGCCGGCTTTCTCGGCGCGGAATGCCGCGCGGATCGCGGTTGCAGTTTCCGCAGGCCGAAGCACCGAGCCGGATGCGACCGCCTCGCGCAGCGCCGGCTGGTCGACGACCTCGCGCGTCGAGCGTCCGGCCCATTCGATCATGCCCTCGCTCAGCCGTCCGGCCTTGCGCGTATCCTTGACCAGCGTCAGCCCGGCACGCAGCGGCGCGGCGCCGCCGACCGAAACATAAGTCGCGGCGGTCACGGCAAGCCCGGCGGCGGCAAGGCCAAGCACCAGCTGGTCGGTGTCCTCGCCCATCACGAGGTGCTTGCCCTCGCGCACGACGTCCCTGACATCACCGAACACGAACAGGTCGCCCGCGACCGTGCCGGAGAGGCTTGCGATATCGTCGGCATTGCCGGTCACGAGCCCGGTGGCGAACCCTTTGGCGAAATGCGTGGTGGATGACTGTTCGGCACGCGCGTCGTCGACGCGCCTTGTGAGCTCATCATTGAGCGCGATCTTCTTCTCGCTCGCGAGCGCGACAAAGCTCGTCGCAAGGTCGGCATCGCCGGCTGCGAGTGCCGCCTCGATATTGTCGGAGATCAACGCCGGGTTGTTGCGCAGGACGGAATTGAGCCTGAGGTCGGCGAGCGCGGCCGGATCGTCCCGCGCTGACAGCAGCGCGCCAGCGTCACGGGCATGCGGCCAAATGGCCGCGCCCACCGCAGCGCTCGCAGCCAGGCCGGCCACCGCAAGACTGAGGCGCACCCCGTTCATTCCGCTGGAAATCTCACGTTTAAGTCGCCTTGTTCAAGTCGCTGTGGAAATAGTGTGCCGTTTTTGAGACACAACGGCTCCGACCAAAGAAGGGCTTCTCTGGGACGACAAGATTGTGTCGAATTTGCATGAGCAAATGAGCCATCGGGGCTCTAGGAATCAACTGTTCCCGCCAGTATGGTGCGCGGCATTTCACGATGCCGCATGCTATTGATTGCGTCTGCCCATCGTTGCCACCAAGGTGAGAATATGTCCGACCACGTCGTCCCGCACTTCCATAACGATGCCGGTGTCTCGGTGATCGAGATCGGATCGCAGGAGTTCATGTGCGTGGGCGCCAACCCGCCGTTCGACCATCCGCACGTGTTCCTCGACCTCGGCAACGACAACGAGATCATCTGCCCGTATTGCTCGACGCTCTATCGTTTCGCATCCGACCTCGCCGCCGGCGAAGCGCGGCCACCGGAATGCGTGCTGAAAGACAAGGTCGCCTGACCGTTCCGTGGCGCTGACGCGAACCGTCATCGTTGCCGGCGCCGGAATCGGAGGACTGACGGCGTCGCTGACACTGGCGGCACAAGGCTTTCGCGTCGTGGTGCTGGAGAAGGCCGAGCGGCTCGAGGAAGCCGGCGCCGGCATCCAGCTCTCTCCCAACGCCAGCCGCATCCTGGTCGAGCTCGGGCTCAAGGAACCGCTTGCGCGGCGCGCGGTCACGCCGGAATCCGTCAACATCCTGAGCGCGCGCGCCGGTGGCGAGATCGCACGCATGCCGCTCGGCCAGGCCGCCGAGTTCCGCGCCGGCGCTCCCTATTGGGTGATCCACCGCGCCGATCTGCAGGCCGCGTTGCAGGCCGCCGTCAACGACCATCCCGATATCGACCTGCGGCTCGGCTGCCAGTTCGAGGATGTGACCAAGCACGCCAAGGGCCTGACGGTCGTGCAGCGCCGCGGCAATTCACGCCAGGAGGAATTGGCCGTTGCGCTGATCGGCGCCGACGGCATCTGGTCGTCGGTGCGTGGACATTTGTTTCCAGATGTACAGCCGCAATTCTCCGGCCTGATCGCCTGGCGTGGCACGCTCGACGCAAACGCCCTGCCGCGTGAATACACCGCACCGCGCGTGCAACTGTGGATGGGGCCGGACGCCCATCTCGTGGCCTATCCGATCTCGGCCGGACGCCAGATCAATGTGGTCGCGATCGTATCAGGCACCTGGAACCGGCCGGGCTGGAGCGCGCCCGGCGAGATCAACGAGATCAAGGCTGCGTTCGCCACCGCGCGCTGGCCCGCGACGGCCCGGATGCTGATCGGCGCGGTCGATGGCTGGCGCAAATGGGCATTGTTCACCCTGCCCGACATCGGCCGCTGGAGCGAAGGCGCGGTGACGCTGCTCGGCGACGCCGCGCATGCGATGTTGCCGTTTGCCGCGCAAGGCGCCGGTATGGCGATCGAGGACGCGGCCGTGCTCGCAAAAGCGTTGAGCGACAGCACCGGGGAGAACACCGCAAATATTCCCGCCGCGCTGAAGCGCTACGCCCGGATGCGACGCGCGCGCGCGCTGAAGGTGCAGCGTATGGCGCGGCAGCAGGGCCGCATCTATCATTTGAGCGGACCGTTGGCGGTGGCGCGCGACCTTGCGATCCGCGCCATCGGTCCGCAGCGCATGCTGGCGCGGCAGGACTGGATCTACGACTGGCGCGCCTGAGCTGTCCGGCTGAGCGCGCCGTACCTGCGCGAACCGCAATCCGCTTTGCGCCAAGGCGCCGACTTAGTGGATGAGGCCTCGCGGTGCACGCGGGCCACTCGCCGCCGGCGTGGGCGCCACGGGTGCGGCCGCCGGAGCGTCTGGCGGGCTTTCATGGCACTTGTTGCTGCGCCAGGCCTGCTCCGCAAGCCGCTGCTGGGCGTGGATCGAGACCAGCTCGTTGCGATAGACCACCTCCGAGACCACGGTCCCGCCGACGCCGGTCTCCGCCTTGGCCATCAGCTTTTCCTGAGCCTCTGCGCGGCTCGCGAGGCCCTTGCGCTCGGTCTCGAGCTGCTTGCAATCATAGAGGTCGTATTTGGCGGGATCAGCGAACGCCGACGGCACGCTGTCGCCGATCTGTGCGCAGCCGGAAACGCCCGCGCCGGACGTGAGCAGCACAACAACGGCTGCCGCGCGCAGCAGATTCGGGCGGCGTGGGAAACGAACAGACATTCAGCTTACTTAATCCGACTGTGTTGAGATTGCCTAAAGCAGCCGCCGGTGTCCGGATTGAGGCCCAATCGCGGCGGCGCGCTGCTTATCCCAACGCTCGGCCGCCGACGCAAATGGAATTGCAGGCCGCAGCTTAAGCCTTTGAAAGCGCACTTGTTAGCACCGGATAATCGCAATTCCACTCTGCGCCCAAACGCGCTAGAAGTCGGCGCGCCTGGCGCAACGCGGACGTGGCGGAACTGGTAGACGCAAGGGACTTAAAATTCTTTGCACTCGTAGGAGATGCTAACGTTTTTTGGAAAACCTCCGCGCCACGCACAATCGAAAACAATGGAACGAAGCGTGATTTGGAAAACCACAAACTGGTAGTGCGGAAGTTATGGCTCGCACTCAGATTGCGGCCTACATCAATACTGATAAATCGAATTTTTGAATTCCTGGGCTGCTGAGCACAAGCCAGCCGAGGATAGCAACCTGCGCAAATTTTGCGCGTCTTCCCGACCCAGCCAGCGGTGTTCTCGCAGACGCGATCTGACCGGGAGCAGGCAGGACGGGATCGAATAGAGGTACAAAAATACCGCAATTTGCTTGATAAGTGAAATCCGAGGCGACATTTACCTCGCAAGATAATCTTGGCTATTCACCGAGAACAACCACCGCTTCTGCTGCACCGACTGTGCTCCACGCTGGAATTTGGCACTGGCTGGACTCGATTTTGGCACTCGCCATTCCACACTCTCGCGTGACGGCGACCGATCCCAGACGACGGGTCACTTTAGGCGCTTTGACGCGAGCTCGACTTCGCATAAGGCTGGTTGTGCGAATGCCGCGGTCAAGGAATTGGTCGCGCTTGTCGATCTTGGTTGGATCTGAGTCATTCGCGCTGGATTCGAGTCTGCACCCCTAGCGCTGCGCCTGCGGAACACGGCAGGGCGAACTCGTCGCGAGAGACACGGTTCGCGTAATGAACCTTATGCGAAAGCCCGCGAAGCGCCTTCATGGCGGTGTTATGCAAAATCCAAAACACTTTGCTTCTTGTCCAACTTGATTTGCTTCTTCCCTAAGGCCCCGCACCGGTTGTCTAAATCGGTCTCCAGAGCGTGGAATTTCTCAGGTTTGACGGGCCGATTATCTGCGGTTGCTTCGGCCTTATGGTCATTGTCCGAGGTCGGGACGATCGGCGTAAGTGGGCCGAGGCGTTCGGCACGGCGAGCGGTCTGGGCGGGTTAATGCAGCGCGGCGAGCTTCAGCAGATGCGAGCAGGCAGGAGATTGGCAGGGGCACCCTGCTCCATGCTTTCGTACAACGGCTCGTCACGCCGGCGGATCGAACCTCGTCTGGGCCTCAGCATCGTAGATGCGGATTCGGACCTTTGGGAAAGCGACGCTTGAGCTCGATGGCGCCATCCTCCGCGCCTTTCTTGGTGCTGAACTGCGACTTCAGTATTCCGTCGATTTCGATGGCATAACCGGTCTTCGGTAGTTCGATGTGTCGGCCGGGCATTGTTCGTTCGAGGTCCTGCGGTTGCCAGCGCGTGGTTAGGGTGAGTCGCTACGGCCGGACAAGGTGTCGGCACGGAAATATGGCATAAGCGGTCGCGATCCTTCCAAGGTCCCTCGGAGGTTCGGACGGTTGGCACGGGGGAACCCCCGCTGTCCGTGTCGTTCATCACTCCATGGTGGAGGGCCATCAAGCCAGCCTGGGCCCGCTAGAAGCCGCCGAGATCGCCTTCGAGGATCGCGAAGCCTGCGCCAAACCGTCGCGCGTCTTGAGCACCCCAGCCTGGCCGGCAGGCTGACCAGCCTCGTCGGGAAGCCGGCCGATCTGCTCGGAGCCGCCCTTCCCGCGGCCTCGAAAGCGCCTTCACCGACGGCTATGAGGACGGCCAATGGCAATCGATCGCAGAGCACCTGTCCGAGCACGTCCTAGGCGGCATCACCTGAAGGCCCGCAAATTGGCTGGGGCCGCGACGGGGCGTCCGAAGGATAGCTATCCGTCGCTTCGGTCGTGGACGATGGCGCAGATCCGCTCGAGGAACACGAAGCCGGAGATCGCCGTGCGCAAGGCCGCGCATGCGCTCGGGCTGCGCTTTCGGATCCACGACGCCAACCTTGCCGGCACGCCCGACCTGGTTTTTCCGCGATGGAAGACCGTCCTTTTCGTTCACGGATGCTTTTGGCACCTGCATCATTGCGAGCGCGCGCGCCTGCCGAAAACGAACGCGGACTACTGGACCGAGAAGCTCCAACGAAACGCGCGGCGGGACAAGGCGGCCCGCCGGCTTCTGAAGCGCTCCGGATGGCGAAGCGCCATCATCTGGGAATGTCAGGTGAAGGATGCGGCAAAGCTGGACCGCATCCTTCAACGACTTTTCGATCTGGCCGGGGCTAACCCGCGGCGGCGTTCGCGGTGAAGGGCGGCGCCGGTGGCCTCTCGCCGGCCATCTCGAGCGCGCGCAGCGGCCGGCGTTCGAGATCGAACGTGTCGAGCGTCCGGACGCCCGGGGACGCGACGCCCAGCTTGGTCAGGAGGGTCGGATCCGCGCGCCAGAGCGGATGGATCACGATCAGGCGCCTGTTGACCCGTCCCTGTCCGTCCGCTTCGACGAGGCATGGCAACCCCATCGGCCCCGCCCGCTCCGCACGCCAGAACCGGGGCCGCATCGAGGCGACCGATTCCGCCAGCGCATGCGCCTTCGGCAGCCAGCCCTTGAGCTCGGGATCGGTATCAAAATTCCCATCGAGACCGCACTGGAAGCCGGGGTCAATCATGGCGCGCAGGTAGGCCAAGCCGAGCCGCCAGTCCAGGAGCGGATGATACCGGCGGTTCTGGTATTGCTGGATGCACATGTAGCAGGACGTGTTGCACTGCGCCTCGTGATCGGCGTCCATGAAGTCGACGAGCGGCCACTCGTTCTTTGCGGTCAGTATCTCCTCGATCATGCGCGCGATGTCCGGACGTCCCCCGGCGTCGGCCTGGCAAAGCCGGCGGCAAAGTCCGGACCCGTTGATCAGAGTATCGGCGATCTGCAGCAGCGGCCGGCCGTGCCGCAGCCGCGGCTCAAGGGCTTCAAACTCGTCGGGCGCGACATCGAGCTCGAGCGCGGCCTTCTGCACTAGAAGATGCGTCGCGCTGATCGCCGCCGCCCTCGCGGCGATGTGCGTTCGCTCGCCGGCCTTCGCGACGAGGTCGATGTTCAGCCGCTGGTTGAACTTCCTCGCCTCGACGAAGACGGCGTCGGTGGCCTTCCTCGCGAAGAGCCCGAACTGCCCCACGCCGTCGTCGGTTTTCAGGAAACGCATGTTCTTGCGGTCGATGGAGACTTCCTGGTCGATCGCCTGCATCGGCAATTGCAAGCTCTTCCGGAATTGAACCACCTCCTGGTCGGTCATGAGGTCGACGGTAAAGAGCTCCTGCTCGCCCAGCTCGTTCGGGCGGCCGTCGTTCAACTGCATGATGGTCGTGCCGGCGCCGGCATGGACCCGGATGCTGCCGACGTCCTGCGGCTTGCCCTCGCGGGCGACCGTCGCGACGGTCCTGGTGGACATGATGCCGATCTCGTCGAGGTCGCCGGCCTCCGGCCTGAAGTCGGTCCTGAACGCCGTCGGAGAGATGTAGTGACGGAAGTCGGCCGGAAGCAGATCGCCGTGGCAGTCGTCGCACCGGACGGCGCCGGCTGGAGCCTCGCGCTCATGCGTGGCGGCGCCGCACGCAAGGCACGATCCCACGTACCCGTACTCGCTGATCCAACTTGTCATCGGAGGATGGACGACGATCTTGTTTCCCCGCCTTTCGGGATCGATGAGATTGCCGGTGAAGCCGACCACCTTGTGCTTCTGCTTGTCCTTGACGAGCATGCTGCCGGGTGCGAACTCGAAGATAGCCATGTCGAGATCGCGGTCCATCGACAGCCACGACAGCTCTTCCTCGGAGCCAGCCCCTTTGGTGCGCATCTTCAGGTAAAGCTCGCGCACGCGCGTCGGCATTCCGTACATGGGCAACAGGCCCTGCTCGGCCAGGAATTGCGCCAGGCCCGCGCTGTCGCGCGGGGCCGCCTCCCTCTTTGACATGATCTCGGCGATGAGCTTCTCCGGCGTCGCCTCGGCGAGAAGCCTCTTCCGTTGAGCCGCATCGAGCACCGCGGAGTTCACGAACCGGTCCCGGATCTCCTGCGTCTGGCGCAAGCCCTGCAGCAGCCTGTCCGGCCACAAGGAGCCGGCCTCGTAGAAGGGCCCGGTCGGAACGTATTCGCCGTGGACGTCGGGCGGCACGAGATCGTCGCCCGGGAAAGGCTCGCCGCGGGTTATGCAGTCGTCCCTCACCACGGCGAAGGCGGCACGCAGCCAGACCTTTCGAAGGAGCCTGTGCGGGATGGGGTCGTGGTCCACCGCAAGGAACGGAGGCGGCGGCGCGTCGCCGGTGATCGACTCCGGATGTCGGAAGTAGAAGGCGTCGTGGCTGCGACCGCGGCAGAAGGTCGTGACGAAGGAGAACGCCTGGCCGCGGCGGCCTGCGCGGCCGACGCGCTGCTGATAGTTGAACCGCTGCGGCGGCATGTTCGCCTGGTAGACCGTCTGCAGCGACCCGATGTCGATGCCCACCTCCATCGTGGTGGTCACCGACAGCATGTCGATCTCTTCGGCGAGCCGCCCGACCTCGTTGGTCTGCCCGACGAAGATGTCCTTGAAGCGACGCAGGCGATCGGAGAAATCCTCGGTCTGTCCGCTCAGCTCCTCGCATTTCAGGCGGAAGCGCTTGATGCCTTGGCCGCTGCCGCGGACGATGCGCCGGCCGAGAAAATTCGACTCCCACAAGCTCTCGACGGTTCCGGTCTGCGTGTCCGGCAACGGAAGATAACAGCGCGTGCAGATCTGCTCACCCCTGTGCAGGTGGACGCGTTCGCAGGATTCGCATCGCCAGAACGGATCGCCGGCCTCCGCCACGCGCAGATGGAGCTTGCCGATCTCGATGACCCCACCCTTGTGCCCAATCGACGCGAGATCGTCGAGAACCTGCTTCAAACCCGCGTCCACCGACGCGCCGAACACCTTGTTGGCGAACCGCCGGACCCTGTTCCTCTGCGGCACGACGCTCGGCTTGTCCCAGGTTAAGAAGTCGTGGCGGTCGAAAAATTTGCCCTCCCGGACCCTGGTCGCGCTCGCGAACACCCGCAGCCAGGCATCGAGCTTCCGGGACTCGTCCGTCGACTCGCGCGACAGCGACGGATAGGCAAGCCCCGTCTCCTCCAATGCGAAGAACGTGTTGGCGAAGATCACGTCCTCGACCAGCTCGTACTGGTTCTCCATGATCTTCTTCTCGAGATCGAGCCGCTGATCCGCCGCAAGACCCGGAGAAAAACGACTGACGCCTCCGGAGCGGGCGAAAGCGTTCCACCACGGCTTATCGCCGAACTCTTCCCGCCCGACCTCGTCGAACGGATGGATGCCGAGCCCGACGAACTCGGCCGTGATGCGTGAAAGCGCGTCGCCCCGGCTGCCGTACTGCAGGAGATAGTCGAGACGGATCTTCCTGGAGCCGAGGTCGATGTCCTTGAGCTCGTCGTCCATCTTGGTCCACTCGGCCATTCGCGCCATCATGGCCTTCATGTCGCCCTTGAGCTCGCCGAGAAGCCGCTGCCTTTCGTCATCGCTGACGTACTTCGCCTGCGCCTCCGCGAGACACTCCCGCGCGGCCGTAACCAGTATCTCTCGGCGAAGGTCCCGAAGATGCAGCCGCTCGATCTCCAGCGACTGGTTGGCGGCGTCCTGCCGGCTGTCGGAGAAGACGATGCTCTTCGCCTGAGCGCCGATCGCGTGCAGCAGCTCGAAGAGCTCGGTCGCGACCATCTGCGACGCCTTGCCGACGCCTGTCCTGAACGCGCGGATCGGAGAATTGGCCCGCCCGGTGCGCTTTCTGAGGGAATAGTCCGTGCCGCACTTCGGGCAGCAGAACGGCTGCGCCATCCTGAGCCGGACCTGCTTTCCCTTGGCGTTCTCCATTGCGTCGTCGGTCTGAAAATAGACGTAGCCGCCGACATGGCCGGCCGGAACGTCGTCGCGCTCGGTGACGGCTCCGGATGTCGGATCCAACGACGCTCGGTCCCAGCGATCGTAGCCGCGCTCCGAAGTCCGGGGCTCCGCTGTCTTGGGCCAGAACACCGCGAACTGCTCCCAAGTCATCTTGTCGTAGTATTCAGACCCGGTCTTCTCCGGGATGGCCTCCAGGTTCGCTGCAGAAGGCAGGAGCTCGGTGACCTTGGTGCTCCCGGAGGAGGATCCGCGCTGTCCGCCCAGCAAGAGCTCGCCGCAGGCTTCGCAGTAGAGAAGTTCGAAAAGTCGACGTCCCCGCACCTCGCCTTGGGCCGGCTTGCCGTGGGAGACGCCGCGCTCCATCGTGAGGTCCGCGATGCGGGCGCCGGCGTTTCCGAGATCGATCGATCCGAACAGACCCTCGACGTTCCGGATGAAGCCATGGAAGCGGAAAGAAGGCAGCCTAACCGGCGTCTCGGCTTCATGGCCGTCGCTTTCCGGAAGCGCGCGGGCGAGCAGAAGCCCGCGAAGCGCCTTCATGGCGGTGTTGGAGCCGAACAGCTTTTCCGCAAGTTTGTCGACGGCCGTCGCCCGCAAATTTCCGTCGACGATGCATGCGCTTGTCAGCATCTCGGCGGCGCGCACTGAAAGCTTAGGCACGAAATCTGCGTCTGCGGAGTCCAGGCCGATGGCTGCCGCGACGGACGCCAACGCGGCCTTCACTTCCTTCGTCGGCATGACGTCCCGGACGAGCCGCACGCCCTCCGGATCCGAGGCGTCCACGAGCATCTCGAAAGGCGCGGTCGGCAGCGTCGTCAGCTTGACCTGATCGAGGTGCGGCTTTCCGGGCACCACGCAGTCCAGCCAGAAGCCGATGTCCTGCTTGCCGGTGTCGGCCGGACCTACGCTCGTGCCGTACGGCGCGAACAGGTCGTGGAGATATTGCAGGCTGCGCTCCCTGTTGTCGCCGTCCAGCGGCAGCGACGCGCTGGAGGCCAGGATGCGGAGCTTGTGGAGCTTCTTCGGATCGTCGAGGCCCAAGCGCTGCAGCAGCGACTTGATGAGGAACGACACTTCCGTGCCGGCGGACCCGCGGACGAGATGGAGCTCGTCGACGACGAAGAACAGATATGCGTCCGGGTCGTTCGCCAGCCACTCCCGCGTAGCCTCGAAAACCTTGTCCTCGACCTCGCGCGACAGCATCGTCCCCAACATGGAGGCGTTGGTGACGAGAATGTCTGGCGGAGCGCGGTGCATGTCCCAGCGGCTCACCATCTCGCCGCCGTCCACGGACGGAAAGATGAAGCGCGTCGCATCCGGCGCTTTCTTGCCCGCTGCCGCGGCCTTCCGGCGTTCCTCCCGGTCGTGTTCTCGGGCGGCCTCCTGGTCGCTTTCGAACCGGCGCATGTCTTCGCGGAGCTGCTCGCCGCGTCTCGCACGCCTCGCCTTCTCCGCCTTGTCCTGGAACTTCCGCGGATGCTTCTCGTAGCCGGTGACCGGCGTAGCGCTCGTGTACTGTCCGAAGAAGATCCTGTTCCCGGCGAACCGCTCGTCCATCACGGCGCGGGCTTCGTCGGAATCCAACGTCCGGCGCAGACGCACCATCTGGTCGTCGACCAGAGCGTTCATCGGGTACAGGATGATGGCGCGCAGCGCCTTGGGCCGCTGCTGGCTTTCGTGGCGGCGCATCTGCACGAACGCGTCGCCACCCGCCCACCACCTCTCTTGCAGGAAGCCCGGCCCAGGAGCCGGCCACTTGACCGCCTCGTTGGCGATGGTCGCGAGGATCGGCAGCATGAAGCTCTCGGTCTTTCCCGAACCGGTGCCGGACGTGACGATCCCCGGCTGCCCGGGGCGTGAGCCGCGGAAAAGCATCTCGACCTGATGGATATAGGGGTTGTACTTCGACTCTCGCTTGACGGCGCCTTTCGAGTCCTTGCCGTCGAACAGGCCCGACAACGCCAGCTCCACGAACGCCTCACGCCCCTGCCGCGACAAATGGGAGAGGCGCGGATCGTCGATCACCTTCTCCAGCGGGTCATCGTATTGACGATATCGCGGGACGGGTTCGATGAATGGTGCCGTGGCGAGCGCGCCGTCCCCTTCGAGCAGCTCGCGGCGCCCTGCCGCGACATCCTGGTTCGAGATGCGGAACGCCGTCTCGACGTACGAGATGAAGAAGTCCTTGATGCGTTCGAAGCCGCCGATCGGGTCAAGCACGCGACGGCCCTCCATTGCCGATCAGTTTGAGATTGGGCTTCGCGCCCCCGGAAACGGACTCCAGCACTTCCTTGGCGAACCCGGCCGCCTCGCCTTTGAGCACTTCCTTGGCGGTCGGCACGAAGGTGGCCAGCCAACGGGCGTCCGCGATCGACACCGCGGCGGAACCAATGAGAGTCATGGCAGCCGACGGATCCGGCGCGACGGTCGATAGGTCCACGATCCGCCTGAAGTTCTCGTCGCCATCCGACACCAGCGCGGCAACCCCGGCGGTGCGCTCGAGCCACCCTTCTGCGCGAAACGACATCGAGAGTCCTTCGGAAGCGGTCTCATCGCCCTCGCGCGTCACGCACAGCAGGAAGCCTCTCGGGAACTCTCGTTGCCTGCCGGCGCGGCGCAGCGTGTCGATCCAGAACTGCGACGGCGCCAGTTCGGCCCGGCGGACCGCACAGAGGCGAACGGTCGAGGCTTGCCGCGCGTCGGAAAGCGCGTGCCCGAGCGACGTCGGCTCTCCGCCGCCGGGGCGGCGCCAAAGGTCGTCGTAGCTGATAACAGTCGGGTCGCAGTCGAACGTCGTCGCGGCGCCTCCCGCCAGCATGGATGCCAGGATGTCGAGCACGTCGTCGGCCTCTGGGCCGTCGACGATCGGCACGCCGCCGCTCAAGACCAAAGCGGCGAGGCGCGCCACGCCGCGCCGTCCCGCGTCGGTCAGCATCTGCGACTCCTTCAGCCAACCGGAAATCGCGCCGGCCGAAAGCGGGCTCGCGGACGGCGAAGGGCCAGCAAGCGGCATCAGGGGCTGCTGCGGCTGGGCAACTGGCGCCTTGGAGCGGTCGCCAGCGTCTTGCAGAACCTGCTCCATGCGGAGAAGGCGATCGAGGTCGGCCTTGCGGTCCACCGCGTCCAAGGACAGACGCGTGATGTCCGCATCGAGCGCCTCGAGCTGCTCGATCTTCGCGCGCCTGGCTTCGTCCAGTTCGTCGCGCGACCTCTGAAGTTGTTCGACGGCCTTCTCCAGGCCTGACCTCTGGAGCTCGATCGCCGACAGCGCCGAGTCCTGCTTGGCGTCCAGCTTCGTCTGAAGGTCCTGCAGGCTGGAATTCTCGAAGTCCCGGAGCTCGGCCTCGAGCTTCGCGCTGCGCTCTCGTTTGATGGCCGCGAATTCGGCCTCCATAGACGCCGTAAGCTCTGCGGTCAACGCGGCGCGCTTTGCGTCGACCGCGTTCGCGGTGAGCCGTGCGATTTCGTCGTCGATGCGGGACGCGATCGCAGGCTCACGCCGAAGCGCCTTCATGAAGCCCTCGACCAGCGCTGGCCGGGACGTCACGACCTCGCCGAGGCGCCGGGATCTGGCGATCTCCTGCGCGACATTCGGATCCGGTTCGCCGGCACCGGACAGCAGGGCCTCCAGCCTTCCCGCGTGCGCGAGAAGCGTGGCGGCTACCGCAGCTTTGGCCTTTCCTTCTTCGTCGTCGCCGGCCAGCGCGTCCCGGACGATCCGTTCGACGTATTGCGCGTCGCTCGCCCAGTTCGCGAGCCTGAGCTCCGGCGACTGATGGTTCTTCTCCATCAGCGAGATGGAGCCGCCGGGGGTCGGAATGGCGAGGACCTTCGATGCGTCGAAGCCATACACGGGCAGCCGTGTCATGTCCGCCGACGTCGCTCGCGTCCTGCCGTCCTCCGACTTGACCATCTTCACCATGATCATTTCGTCGGCGCCGCTGCGGTAGATTTTCTCGCCGACGAAGCTGTCCTGGACGCCGGTCTCCACCAGAAGCCTGCGGGCCGCTTCCGGTCCCGCCAGCCCGCTCAAATCCTCGAACGGCAGAAGCTTCTTCGCCGTCGGCGACACCCAGCGCTGGCGCCGCGGCGGCCCGTCGAGCACGGGCTTCGCGATCGCCCAATCGTCCTGTTTGAGGAACGCCCGCGCGCCTTTGAGCTCGATCTCGCCCTCTGGGGGGAATTCGGACGGCGCCGTATGGGTGAGGTCGCGCATCGTGCCGTCCACCGACTGCGCGCGCGCCTTCATAAATACGGAATCCCGCACGCGAGTGCACTGCCCGACGATGAATGTGTTGCTTGCGCTCATGCGTGACTCCGCTGCGTCGGATCGAACGGCGTCCTGCTGGACAAGACGCGCCCTTCCGTGAAGACCAATCGTTCTACGAACCCGCGGCGCCTTGCGGCGGCGACGGCCTCCCAGGATGCCGAGAGCGTCGCGCCCGCGTCGATCGCCCCGGGCAGAAGCCTAGCGATGGCGGTGACTTGTGCCTGGCTCGCCTGATAGGAATAGCCGCCGGCCGGGCCTACCAGCGGATTGGCCAGGTTCTCATACCTGAGCCAAAATGCGATCTGGTCAGGCACGAACGCGTCACGCCCCGTGCGGAGAAGCCGATCGGCCTCCCGACGGAACATCGGCCTGTTCGCCAGCATGTGCGCGTGTGCAATGGCGACGCAACGCGACAAGAACATCCGCTCGCCGCCGGTCTCGGAAACCACGTAGACGTCGTGGTCGCGTTCGCCCAGATGGACCCAGCGCGCGAGCTCGACGCGCGACGTGGTGGCTTCGGATGTGAAGCGGCCGGCATCCCAGGACCACACGTACGCCTTTCGGTACGCTTCCAGTCGCCGTTGCGGATCGTCGTCGAACGCGGCGGGCCTCCTGCCAGGCATTGTCGGCGCCTTTATCGGCCAGTCGAGCCGCTCGCGAAGCTTCTCCGCCGTCACTCCGGTCGCCCCCATCAAAGGGGCGGCCCAGGCTGACGTTGTCCGCCTGAAAGCGCTGCCGCCGAGAGCCGCGACCGCCTGCTTGAAGTCGCGGCGCTGCAGCGCCGGGACGCAGCCGTCGACCAACACGAAATCCTTGTTGCGCGAGCGCATGGGCACCAACGAGACGGTCCCCAGAATCCAAGTGCGGCCGCGATGGCGCGACCTCAGCAGCGGCGTCAGCACCGTGGATTCCTGAAGGCTGCGCAGGAAATCCCACGGGCTCATGTCGTCCGGGATTATCCTTTCCAGCAACGGAATCAGATCGGCTTCGGCCCATCCTCTTCGCCCGCCCGCGTAGACAGACTCGATGAGATCATCGAGCTTCTCCGGGACGGGATCCCAAGACGTCGGAGGCTCGGCCGTCTCTCCGAGCATCCGGACGCATTCCCTCCACTCCGGAGCGTCGTCGTGATTGCTGGGGCGTTGGCCGTCATGGACGAAGGCATCCGCCACGAAATGAAGACGCGCGGCGGTGCTCGCCGAGCTTCTGAGCTCAAAGGTGCCGGCGACGGGCCGCTTCGACGTGATCGCGTAACGGCTCGGTTCGATCTCCTTACAGGCCAGAGCCGGCGCGTCGTCGTCGCCCTCGGCGACGATCATCGGCAAGCCGAGATCGGTCGTGATCGTGGGAAGAACCGATCGGCGTCCGAGCCAATGGTGATCAGTCCGGATTCCACCGGCCACGGTGACGCCGGATATGACCTGCGGCAGGTCCTCCTTCGCCAGCAGACGACGGAGCGCGTCCTCCGCGCGCGCGATCGAAACCGGATCGACCGTCAGGGTCCAGTCGCCGCTGGCGCGCAGCCTTCCGAGCTTCGTCCCGACCGCGGCCGTGAGCCTGCTGCAGAGCCCGATCCTGACCTCACCGCGGCACTCGGAGAAGCGGGGCACCGCCGCCCAACGAGACGTGCCGATGCGCTTGAACACGACGTATCCCGCCTCGGCCACCCTCGACAGGTTAGAGCCGCCGAGCTTGGCGACGGCCGCGACGGCGGACTGCAGAGTAGCATGCACGCTGCCGCGATCGGAACGATCGACGACATCGACCCGAAAATGAGGCAGGCCGTCTTCGTCGGGATAGACCTCCATGGAGACGTCCGACGGCATCTGCACGTTCCGGGCAGCCGCGACAGACAGCACGAGCTTCCAGAACCGATGGTCGGCGAGCGACCGTCGATCCTGGCTGTAGGCAGCGTAGAACTCGTCGAAGGCTTCGTGCAGCCCCTTGGACGCGTTCGTCCGGTCGACGAGGTTGCGCAGGCTTGCGAGCATCGCCTTCTCATCGGATGCGATGCCTGGATTCTGATCGAAGAAGTGCCCGAGAAACGTGTGGTCGCGGCGCGACGGAAAGGAGAGGCGGAGCGTGTAGCCGATCTGCACCCAGCCGTCGTCCGCAGGCAAAACGAGCTTCCGGAAGGGCTTGCCAGCCCTCACCTGTCGAGCGAGCCAGTCCCGCAGCGAACGCCACATGGTGGCGACGCCGGTGAGCTTCGAGAACGATCTATCGACGCCAAGGAAGGCGGCGAGCTTTGGCCTGAACTCGGACGCGACATCGTCGTCGCGCTGGCTATCGACGAAGATCGTAAGGGCGAGATAGGAGAAGCAGCCGGGGCAATCGGGAGCGAGCCGCCTGTCGAAACTTCCGTCCTCCAACGCCGCATAGAGGTGCCAGTCGCCAAGCAAGGCCTTCCTGAACGAAGACACCGCCAGGGCACCGGCGGAAGCGTCCCAACCTGCCGCCATCGCAAGAGTCTCGGGACTGATTTCGAACGACCTGATCGGACCCACGCCCTCGCCTGCCGCCGTCAGGAAGCGCCGCGTCAGCGCCTCTTCCCAATCGGCCAAGCTGGTGAGTGGAGCCGTGCGCATCTCACACACGAAGCTCCAACTGTCCGCGCCGGCCCTTATTGGCGCTACGCCCTGTCCTCTTCGACTTGCCGGCTCCCGCGGCGCGTTGTTTCTTGACTGAGCGAAGGAGCGGATTAAACAGCTTCGCACGCAGGAACGACACGACAGGCACGGCGACGCCGTCGCCGACGACCCGGAATGCGTATTCGTAGACGTCAGGCAGCTCGTAGCTCGCCTTCAATCCCATGAGAGACGCCGCCTCGGACGAGGCGAGAAGCCGCGTCCGGACGGTCCCGCCCTTCACCACGATGATGCGAGGCCTCGAGCCCCCACCCTTCGGCGTCCGGAGACATCCGGCCAATCCGCGGAAGCAGATTTCGGTGCGCTGAACCGTCTTTCCGTTCAAAGGCCGCATGCGCAGGGAGAGCGTGCCGACGATGCGCTTGCCCGATTTCTTGGCCTCGGCGAGCTTTTGTCTGTGCGCTTCGGACATCATCCCGACGAGACGCTTGGTCTCGGCGGGCGTGTGCCATTCGACCCCGACGGGATTGGTCTTGACGATCCTGTTCAGCGTCTTTTTGAGCTCGGGCGCAGCGCCGAGATTGAACCAAATCCATTGCTCGCGGCACTGCGCCGACAGCTTGGCGACGGCCTTCACGAGTGGATCGGGATGCCACGTGGGATGCGGCTCGGCGCGCACGAGCTCTTCGGCGATTGCCGACGTCTTGGCGACGGCGACGATGAACACGCGCGGGCGCGACTGTGGAACGAAATGCCTCGCGTCGACGACGACCGCGCCGGCGCGCATGCCTAGCCTGTCGAGCGCCCCGATGACCGTGCTGAACTCCTCGCCCCCGTTTAGCGTCAGGAGGCCGACCACGTTCTCCAACACAACTATGCGCGGAAGCCTACCGCTCGCCTTGAGGCCCTTCATCAGGTCGGTGAACGCCCAAAAAGTCCCGGAGCGCGTGCGTGTGGGTCCCCCGGACTGTCCGATGCCCAAGCCGTTCCCTGCCATGGAAAGATCCTGGCACGGGAATGATGCCCAGGCGAGATCGGCGCGGCGTCCGAGGTCTTCCGGCGCGACATTATGGATGTCGTCCTCCAGGATTTCCGCGTCGCCCCAGTTATCCGCGTAGACCTTGACCTTGAGAGGATCGAAGTCGTTCGCAAACTGGCACTTCCACCGGCCGCCAAGGCCGGCGCGCACCATCCCACCGCCCGCGAAAAATTCGAGATAACTCGGCACGTCAGATGCCCCCACGGAAGATGGCGGTCATCATCAATCCCGTCGCAGCAAGACGCCAGAACGGCGCAAGCGGCTCCCGCTCGCCGGTCGCTTCGGACGTGCCCATACCCTGCCTCAGCCCTCGTCACGCCTCTGCGGGACTTTCTGCCGATCCGGCCCACGGAAACGGTGATGCCGTCCATGTTGCCGGATTCCGGCGCCCCATTCCGGAGCCGTCCGCGATGGAAGCGTGCCCATCGATCATCCTTGGCTCCCAGGCGACACGAGTCGTGCCTACGGAAGCATCAGATTCGTCGCATGGGTTGAACTCCGCTGCAAGCGCAATCGGCTCGACTTTAGTAGGCATCGCTTCTCGCTTCCTCGATAACCACCGGTTACCGAAAGGAAAAAACTTGTCAGTTGATGCCGGAGCGGCAGCGACGGCTCTCTGAACGAGAGGTTGAGCGTGAAGTCCGATGTTTCCTTCGTATCCTGTGCGAAGTCCTGCCCGCTGCGCCGTAAAGTCAGCAGCGGATCCATCTCCCGGGTATAGCTGATCCCTTCGATGCCCGGCTGCGGTTTCTCCGGCAAGCCGACGACGGCCGGCTGGGATCCGCAACGGATCGCCCTCGCTTGGGTCGTGCTGATGAAGCGGCTCGGGTACAGGAAATTCGTGGCGCAAGGCGGCGATTGGGGCTCGCCGGTTTCTAATGAAATGGCAAAGCTAGGCGCGCCGGAACTGCTCGGCATCCATTTCAATCTGCCCCGCGTCGTGCCGCCCGAGATCTTCAAGGCGGTCGCAACGGGCAACCCCGCTCCGGACAATCTTTCTCCGGACGAGAAACACGCCTTCGACCAGCTCAAGATCCGGTTCACGAAGAGGCGCTTCGCGCCGGATCGGGTCGCGTTGCAGGTCGTCAACGTTCCGCCTGGCTACGCTGCCCTCGTCGACGAAGGTCCGACCTCCGGCGTCGGACTGGTCGACGAGGCCTCGCCGGCACGGTCCATGGCATTCGCACGGCGCCGGCGCAGAGTTGCACGCCAGCATCACGATGGACAGCTCCGCATCCATGAAGGCCTGGAAGTCAGCGGACTCGACGACGGCCAGCAGCAACGCCTTCCCGATGACCTCGGTGGTCGGACGACCCTTGTCATCGTTGTCCTTGCGCCATGCGGCGGTCCGCAGACGCTGGCGAGCCTTCGCGGTCTTCGGATCCTGCGGCTGACGGAACATCCTCGCGCTCGGACGGTCCGGGCTTCGCAGGAACGTGGTCATCCTGACTTCGTCGATCTCGTCGGCGGTGCTGCGCCTCAACATGATTCTTGCCCTCGTCACGGTCGCCCCCTCGATGTGACGATGACGGGTGTTTCACGGCAGACTGAAAGTGGCGATGGGTGGCCGGATCGCCGACGGCGCCTGCAGCGTTGCGCGTGCGACCCATGAAGATGAAGGGGAAGGATCAAGGGGGTTGGCCGGGATCGCCGGAATTCAGGACACGGTTGGCCGGAATGCGCGCACGCCGAAAGGCACTGAAGACTTGCTTCAGCTCACCGGAAGGAGACAAGGATCGATGGTTTGACCGGAATCCGGGTCCGGAGGTGGTGGAAGACCTGACAGTGAAGCCCAAGGACGACCGGATGCAGGGTCGAAGAGGCAGGTATTGGGCCGGAGACCAGGGTGAACCTCCTTAACAGCCACCAAACTGCAAACGAGCTCGGTGAGCAGCTCCGCGACGGCGGCGACGTCCACTTCGAACTCGTGCCGCTTGATGTTGTTGTAGGACCTGCCGGTGGCCTTGGCGACGGCGGTGCGGCTGTGGTCGGCGTCGCGCTTGCGGCGCTCCTTGTAGACCGGCTTGAGCATGGCTTGCGTGGCGGCGGTGCGCTTCTCGGCGACGTAGGCCTGGCCCTTCTGCCGCTTCTCCCGGAGCGTGTCGGTCGGCTCGATCAGATGGGCGATGGCGCCGCGGTTCACCGGGGTCGCGTCGCCCTTGTCCGGATCGAACGTCCGCGCCGCCCAGCGGGCGCAGCGGGCGATCATCTCCTCGATGGTGCCGACGTCGCCCGGTGCCGGCTTGATGAGGTTCATCACCTCGGGCGTGATCGTGTCGGAGATCGCCGCCTCGAACGCGTCCTCGTCGGCGACGTTGAAGCCGTTGCGGTGGAGATCGCGCGCCACGGTGGTCGACATGACGGACGGCACCGAGAACCAGGTGTTAGACTGCGACCGGTCGAAGCCAGCCGCCACCATGCGGTCGACGGACTGCTGCCGGAACGCGATCTCCGGAGCGAGCCACGTCAGCTTCATGTGGTCGGCATATTCGTCGAGCGCCGGCATGCACGTGTCCTGGGGGACAACGTAGTCCGTGAACGGGCTGAGCGGGATCTTGCCGTGGAACGGATGGGCCAGGCCGCCGGGATCGCATTCGAACGCCTCGTTCAGGGCCTCGATCACGGCGCGCAGCAGGCGATGATGGCTGTCCGGCGCTTCCGGCCAGACGGCGCGGCCTTCCGGCAACAGGAAGTAAAAGTGGGGATTTCTGATCCGCCCCGGATAGCGGTCGTCCGGGATCCAGACGACGATGTGCGGCATGCACGGCGCGCCGCTCTCCATCACGCGGAACGCCAGCCACGACAGCAGTTCGGCCTCGCTGGCGAAGGTGCGGTCGCAATCCAGCCGGAACATGTCGCGGCACTTGACGGCGAAGAAGCCGTACAGCTTGTCGGATCCGTGGAGCTTGCTGAAATTGCGGACGCAGCCATCCTTGGTGTCGCCGACGCACAGATCCTTGGACGCCTTGCCCATCGACGCCAGCACGCGCTGCAGGAATGGCTCTTCCCACGTCCGCAGGCCGGTCTCGACGAACGGATCGCGCCAGACCTCTCCCTCGATCACCCAGCCGCCGGGCCATGCAAATCCTTGGTGGATGCGCTCGTGAGCGGGCTGCAGCGACAGGTGGCGCTTCACGAAGTCCAGCGCCCGTTCGTGCTTCCGCACGAGATCCTTCTGATCCTGGGTGGCGACGCGGTCCTTCCAGGCCTGCTTTGCGGCCTCGAGCTTGTCGCGTTCGGCCTGGGCGCGGCCGTCGGCTTCCTTCTCGGCCTTCAGGCGCTCGCGATAGGCGCGCCTGTCCGACCGAAGATAGCCGTTGTCGGAGCTCGCCTGCTTGAACGCATCAGAGAATTCGCCCGTCGTGCGCTCGCGCGCGGGCTTGCCGTCTCGCCAGGGGCGGCCGGGTCGCTCGGAGGCGCGCGATTGCGTCGACGTGAGTGATTGCATCTGAATCCTTGGGACAGTGCGGCATACATAAAATGATGCCAGCGCAACATCTGTCAACGGGGCGAGGATTCGAAAACCCCTTGAATTATAGGGAAAACTCGACGCTGACGCATTTGTAATTTTATGGGAAGCTAAGCGCTCAGACTGTTGATGTTGTGGGAAGCTAACCTCTCAAGACGAGATAGGATCGGAAATGATCCGATCTCAAGACTCGAATTGGGATGATTCGAATCTAGAATCGTCACGTTTCTAGACTCGTAATGTGAAAACGAGTCATATCAAGCACTTGCGCGTCACGGCTTCTTGCGGCCGCCGCCTCTGTTCTTCGGACGGTGCGGCGTCACGTAGTAAGGTGCGACCATGTGCTTCGGCACCGGCGGCCTCGGCTCGCCGCGCTGGCGGCTCAATTCCTCGAACGACGGCGGCTCTGCGGGAGGGGCAATTCCTCGGGCTATGTCGAAAAGGCGGTGAATCGCCCGAGTCTCCGGTACCTCCGGGCCTGATTCCGTGGCAGACACACGCCATCCGATAACCTTTCGTCGGAATCGGATTAGGCTTGCACGCCTCCCAGACGTTGATGGTCACGGTGTTACCGGACGTCAGCAGTTCGATGCCGGCAACGTCGAGCATGAGGCCACCGTTCGGTCCTTTTTCGTAGTCCTCGGCCAGCACGGGGCTCGCGAATACCAGACTGGCGGCGAACAACATGATGAACTTCATGACTGGGCTCCCTTCGGATCGAGTGTCAGTTGATCTTGGTCTTTGATGCCGTCTCGCCGGAACAGGACGTAAAGCGCCGGCAAGACCAGCAGTGTAAGGATGGTCGACGAGATCACGCCGCCGATGACGACGGTGGCGAGCGGCCGCTGCACCTCCGCGCCGGCACCCGTCGCGATCGGAGACGTCGAGCCGGTTTCGGAGGTCGAAAGGCAGCGAACGAAAGTCATCCGCGAGAACGTGACGCCCGACGCGGTCGTTCGCACTTTCCTGCGGAACGAAAAGGTCGCCGAACCGATGCAGTACATCCACTTCCAGGCTCACGCCCAGCGGAAGTGGTTTCCCGTCTGGTTCTACATCGACCAGACCCAGTGGACCGTCGCCGATGTCGCAGAGGATCTGCGCAAAACAGGTCGCCACCTATCTGCGAACGATGCAGGCCTGTTACCCCTACCTCAAATACAGCGGAGAGGGCCGGATCATCAACTTCGGCTCGATGGCCGGGGTGGTCGGCCTAGTGGGCTATGGGCCCTACAACGTGGCGAAAGAGGCGGTGCGCGCCCTGACCCGGACCGCCGCGCGCGAATGGGCGCCGACAAGATCACCGTGAACAACGTCCTGCCGGTGGCGGAGACGTGGGGCAATGACGTGAACGTGCCCGCGCCGACCAATCCGCTCGCTCGCTTTGGATCGCCGGAAGAAGACATCGCGCCAGTGGTCCTGTTTGTCGCGAGCAAGGATGCTCATTTCTTACCGGCTACAGCCTCACTCCGGATGGAGGCTCAATCATCGATAGCGCGCGATGAGCGGCAATATAGCGCCCGGAGTGCGTCACTGGCTCCGGGGCGCTATCATCAGGACTTGGGTTTGTGTTTCGCCGCCGCCTCGCGAGCCAGCCGCTCCGCCTTCAGGCGCTCCCGGTTCGCATGGAATGCCTGCTGGGCGCGTTCATACTCCGACACTGCCACCTTGGCGCCCGCGTCTCTAAAGACCTTTCGAGCTTCCCGTTCGGTTCGACCGCCGTCGGCCTCTTTCGCTCCGATATGCGATTGCTCATTGCACCCTCCTGCGGACACGAACGGCCCTTGCGCCATAGCGCGCATCAGGACCGCCAACCTGGTGGGTAAGTATTCCTCCGGCTGGCATGGGACGATGCCGGAGGCAGGGAATCGACGCCCCACGGGCCGGTCGTTCCATCCCGCGCTCTGGTTGGCCAGCTCCTGAAGCATCATGCTCTAGTCTTCGTCCGGCTCGCGCACGACCGGCGGTTCGTCGGCGCCTTCGTCTTCGTCGTCGTCTTCCTCTTCGTCCTCGTCGTCTCCGTTTTCATTGGGATCTCGAGGCGGCATAATGTCGCCGACGATCGCGAAGGGGCTCCGGTCGATCAACCTGGCGGAATTTTCTGCAGTGTACTTCATGGCAGTCACCAACGCCTGAGGAATCCAAAGTAGAAAGCTGCGAACACCAAGACGATGCCGATATTCACCATCAGCCGTTCCCACAGTCTGCGTCTGAAGAATGCGAAATCCACACCGACGATGACGGCCACCATCGCCATCACGTAAAGTACGACCAACGCCTGTCTACCCATCTGCCATCAGTCTCTTCAGGCGGCATGCGCGCGCCTACGCAGATTTCCGGTGCGTTCTTGCCGCGGGCTTCTTTGCCGCCGCCTCCTTCGCCGGCTTCTTGCCGGTGATCGGCATTAGCATCTCCTTTTGCCCGGTCGCCGCCTTCCGCGCCTTCTTGACCCGTTTCTTCGGTACCGCGGGCGCGGCCGAAGCTCCGCCCACGCTTCGCCGCAGCGCCTCCATCAGATCGACGACGTTGCCCTCTGCGGGGCGCTCCTTCGGCGTGATCGGCTTGCCGGCGCGCTTCTGGTTGATGAGGTCGATCAGCGCGGTCTCGTAGTGGTCCTCGAACTTCTCCGGCTCGAAGGTGCCGGACTTTTGGTTCACGATGTGCTTGGCGAGATCCAGCATATCCTTGGTGACTTTGACGTCCTGGATCTCGTCGAAATATTCCTTGGGATCGCGCACCTCGTACGGGTAGCGGAGCAGCGTGGCGACGAGCCCCTTGTCCATCGGCTCGAGCGCGATGATGTGCTCGCGGTTGGTCAGCACCACGCGCCCGATCGCTACCTTGTCCATCTCCCGGATGGTCTCGCGGATCACGGCGAAGGCGTCGTGACCGACCTTGCCGTCTGGCCTGATGTAGTACGGGCGGATCAGGTAGCGTGGGTCGATGTCGGTCTTGTCGACGAACTCATCGATGTCGATGGTGCGCGTACTCTCCAGCGCGACGTTCTCGAGCTCTTCCTTGCTCACCTCGATGAAGGTGCCCTTGTCGAGGGCGTACCCCTTCACGATGTCCTCGTTGGGGACCTCTTCGCCGGTATCGCTGTCCACCTTCAGATACTTGATGCGGTGGCCGGTCTGCCTGTTGAGCTGGTTGAACGAGATCTTCTCGGACTCGGAGGTGGCCGGATAGAGCGCGACCGGACAGGTGACGAGCGACAATCGCAGGAAGCCCTTCCAATTCGCGCGGGGAGCCATGGTACGCAATACTCCAAAACAACGGGACTTCGGACTTAAGACGAACGGGGCGGCCCAGTTCCGACATGGCCGCCGCATCTTCCGACGGATTTCCCCGCAATCGGCCAGGTCGCGTCAGCGGAATCCTCCGTCGAGGCCCTCCGTGCCTTGACTCTCCATGAACAAAAAGGGAACATTCCCTCATGTCCGCAAGCCCCGAAGCCGCAGCGTCTCCGACCGCCGACCTCGATGCCGCCGCCGACCAGGCCATCGCGGCCTGCGGCGGCGACGCCCGCGAGGCGGTGAAGGCCCTGCTGGTGGCGAACGACTTCCTCGAGGCCCAGCTCGACCAGGTCCGGACAAAGGTCTCGGCCGGCTACGCACGGAGAAGGCTTTCGCCGGCGCGCGGACGCAAGGAGAGCGAGTGATGTCAGAGGTGACCTACTACGTCGCGCTGCCACTCGTGCCGAGCGACGACGGCATCGCGCCGGGCGAGGCAGTCGAGTGCCTCAGTGCGAACGCCGCCGTCATGCGCGCCGAGGCCCTTTCCCGCAAGCCTGGCCATGTCGGCGCGCTCGCCTTCAGCCGGACGGGAGATCCGTCGAGCGGCGAGTTCGGCGACGCCAAGCTGATCCGGAAGTTCGGCGACGTGCCGGATGACCTGAGCGCGCTGTGAAGCGGAGGACCGGACTTGCGATAGGTCAACGCGAAATCGACGCCGCGACCTAGAGTCGGATCTGTCCCGAGCGGCGTGAGAGCGTATTCAGGTGTTGTTAGTTGCCGGGGTCGATTTGCGTCCATGGCCTACGATTGGCCTGGCGGCTTCAGCGGACTGTCGATCCACCTGCGGGCGGCGGGATCGAGCAGCGGATCCCGGTCGCAATCGGAGCAAACGTAGCGCTCCCCGCCTTTGGCCGCCTCGTCGCGGACGAGCTTCATCGGCCGCCCGCAGTGAGGGCACGGCTTCCGGATCGGATGCAGCACCGGCATTTTGGATTTCCCCTGCCGCCGCCAGCTTAGTGCCGCTTGGCGCGCCAGCACAAGCGAATCGACGGAGGCTGCGTGTCGACGGCGCCATCGTTGCCCGCAGAGCCCGACCGTCCCGCCCGTGCGCGACGCTGACGGCACCGAGACCGGCTGGTGGAACGGGGCCAAATCCATCGACGTTACTTCTCGCGATCAGCCATCAGGAGATCGGCGATGCAACTTACGCGGCGGCGGGCATTGGGCGGAATGGCCGACCGGATGGAGGTCGGCGGAACGAGCCCGGCCGCGGTGGCCAAGATCCAGAGCTTCCTGCAAGCCCGCAAGTACAACAGGCAGCGCATCCGCGGCATCTTCGTCTACTCTGAAACCGGCCGCTGGCTCGCGACCACCGAAGACGGCGACTTCTCCAACTTCAACAACAGCGATCGCGACTACTTCCAGCACCATCGCGCCTCGGCAGATCGCGGCACGTTGATCGGTCGGCCAGTCAAGAGCCGGTCCGGCGGACAGTGGATCATCACCGCGTCCCGCCGCTTCAATCATCCCGACGGCAGCTTCGCCGGCGTGGTGCTGACGAGCGTCGACGTCGCCTATTTCATGCAGTTCTACCGGCGCTTTGACATCAGTCCCAACGGCGCGGTCTCGCTGCTGAATGCCAACGGCATCATGCTGGCCAGGAGTGGCGACGACGACGGCGCCTACGTCGGACGGGACATGTCAGGCTCGCCGCTGTTCAGGACCATGGGCCAGCGGCCGGACGCCGGCGCCTACTACTTCAAATCACCTTTGGACGGGCAGGAGCGATTGAGCTTCTACCAGAAGAGCAGCCGGTATCCGATCGTCGTGCTGGCGACCAAGGCGCAGAGCGATGTCCTCGTCCCATGGCGCCAGCAGGCCGTCACGCGCTTTGGCATCGTCACCGGTCTGACCCTGTCGATGGCGCTGATCGGCTTCTTCCTGGTGCGTCATCTCTCCAAGGGACAGCGTATGGCGGCGGCCCTGGTCGCCAAGGAAGGCGATTTTCGCCTGATCGCCGAACAGTGCAGCGACGTGGTGATGCGCGTCGGGCTGGACGAGCGCATCCTCTACGCCTCCCCGTCTTGCGCCCGCATCCTCGGCTGGGACCCGGAGAGGCTGCTCGGGACCTCGGCTCTCGACGGCGTCAATCCGGAGGACCGGCCGCACGTCGAGCAGGTCGTCGCCGCGTTGAAGGCCGGAGAGGCCGAGGAGGCACGCATCATCTATCGCGCCAATCACCGTCAGAAGAAGGAGATCTGGGTGGAGACGGCGCTGCGCGTGACCCGGTCGTCGGAAACCCATGACATCGACGGCGTCGTGGCGATCTCGCGCGACATGACCGAGCAGAAGGACCTGCAGGACAAGCTCGCCGCCCCGCCACGTCCGACGGCCTGACCGGCATCGCCAATCGGCGGCTTTTCGACGAGCGCCTCGCCGAGGAATGGGCGCGGGCGAAGCGCGACGGCTCTCCCCTCTCGCTGCTGCTGGTCGACGTCGATCACTTCAAGAAGTTCAACGATCAGTATGGCCATCAGGCCGGCGACGCCTGCTTGCGCGCTCTGGCGCGGATCCTCTCTGCGCAGCTGCGCCGTCCTGCCGACCTTGCTGCACGCTACGGCGGCGAGGAATTCGCCCTCCTGCTGCCGAACACCGACGCGGATGGCTGCGAGCTCGTCGGCGAGAATGTGCGCCGGGCGCTCCGCGACCTCGGCATGCTGCACGCGCTGAATCTGCCGTCCAAGATCGTCACGGTGAGCCTCGGCGGCGCGACCAACATGCCTTCCGAGGGTGCGATGGACTGCGGCTCCCTGGTGGCGACGGCCGACCGCGCGCTCTACGCCGCCAAGGACAGCGGCCGCGACCGGCTGGTGATGTCCGGACAGGTGGTCGCTTGGCCTTGCGCCAAGAGCGCCTGAGCAAGCTCCCTCGTTTGCGGAGGCAAGCAAAGAGGAACTCATTCTCCGCGGTGCGATTGAATTTCGCGGAGGAGTTCGATGGCTAAGATCCCGGAGCCGGATGCCCCGCCTGCGGATAACGGCGGATGGAGTCTGGCGGCAGCGCTGGGACTTCCCACCTTAGCGTTCATATGGGATCGCCTTGCCCCGTCCGACGACGTGGCCTCGACGCGCGACGAAGCATTTCGCGAGAAGCGGGAGGGCGATCGGAACGCCTGCCCCGACGCCGTCGCGACGGAAGGCAAGGACCGCGGCCGGCTCGCTTCCGCGCCCTCCGAGATTCCGGCGAAGGGATGGAAGGACATCCTGCTGCGGGTCTACGGCAACATCTCCGAGCACCGCGTCCTCGCGCTCGCCGCCGGGATGACCTACTACAGCCTGCTCGCGATCTTTCCGGCGCTTGCGGCCCTCGTCGCGATCTACGGGCTCTTCTCGGATCCTTCCGGCATCGCCAAGCACCTCGACCAGGTTTCCGGGTTCCTTCCCGGCGGCGCGGTCGATGTCGCGAGGGAGCAGCTCACGCGGGTCGCTTCCAAGGGCAATCAGACACTCGGTCTCACCTTCGCTATCGGCCTGGCGGTCTCGCTCTGGAGCGCGAACGCGGCAATGAAGTCGCTGTTCGACGCACTCAACATCGTCTACGGCGAGAAGGAGAAGCGAGGGTTCGTGAAGCTGAACGCGCTGTCCCTCTCCTTCACGCTCGCCGGCATCGCCTTCGTTCTGATCGCGCTCGGCGCGGTGGTGGTCTTGCCCGTGGTGCTGAACTTCGTCGGCCTCTCGAACGCCGCCGATCTTCTCGTTCGCATCGCCCGGTGGCCCGCGATGTTCGTCGCGGTCGCGCTGGCGCTCGCGCTGATCTATCGCTTCGGGCCGAGCCGCGAGGCGCCGCGCTGGCGCTGGATCACGTGGGGCAGCGCGATCGCGACCATCCTGTGGCTCGGCGCGTCCGGGCTGTTTTCCTGGTATGCGGCCAGTTTCAGCAAGTTCAACGAGACGTACGGATCGCTCGGCGCCGCGATCGGCTTCATGACTGGCTCTGGATCTCCGCCATCGTCATCCTGCTCGGTGCGGAGCTCGATGCCGAGATGGAGCATCAGATCGCGCGCGACACGACGACGGGAGCGGAGAAGCCGCTGGGCGCGCGTGGCGCCAGGATGGCCGATACGTTAGGCGCCGCCAGGGGCGGCTGATGCCGGTGCCCCGACAAACGCCTCTCGCAATTAGACGTCCGGACGCGAAATGGCCGCAGACGATCCGCCTGCGGCCCACCGGAAAAATATGAATAGTGATGAAAACGCCAGCCCCGGTGCTGCGGAATACATAAGCCTTCCGCGCCGCATTTTGGATTCCGGGAGTCTACGGTGGGTTCAAGAGCGAGGTGCGAGACCGCGGTCAAATGGGGCCGGGTTCCCGCGATCAGCCTTGCTTCAACGCGTCCTTGACCTCGCGCACAGGCCAGCTTTCGCCCGCTGGTATGACGCGGACCTTCACGCCGCCGCCGACCAGCGTGTGCGAGGCCACGTCATCGTCCGTCATGGCCACCGTCAGGTCGGTCTCGGGCTTCCAAGCGAGCGTGAGATCGATATCGCCCGGAAATACCTGCCATTGTGAGCCGTCTTCGAGCTGGACGAGGTGACTTTCCGAATGCGACCGGATCTTCATCAGGCCGCGTCCAGAGTCCGCTGCGGGTCGCGCTGCACGGACGGGCGCCCCAGCCGGCCGGCCTCGTCACCGTGGCACCTTGAACACCTGAACCGGATATCCGGCTGTGCGGAGCAGGTCCGCTGCAGGTTCGCGGCCATGGGCCAAGCGCCACAACGGGGGCACTTTTCCAAGAGGGTCTCGGTTTCGATCATCGTGACGGCTCCTTCAAGGCAGCCCCCAGCTTGCGAACGGCCTGGACTTGCACAGGTTCCCGCCTCGGCGCCTCTCCTCGATATCTGCCGGCGAACCAACAAATCGCTCTTGCCGTTGTGCGGGCATCGACCGCCTCGACCGCGGGCATCGAAACGACAACCATGAAGACCTACTCGCACCAACTTCTCGATGCCGCCGGCGCCTGAGATCGGACCTATCTCGAGACGCTGATCCGCGAGGATTTCGAGCGATGCCATCCCGGCCAGACGCTGGAGGATCTCAAGCGGCGAGCCTCCTTTTCGAGAGAGGACAGAGGCCTGCTGCGGGACTGGATGGCCGTCGCGGCGGCTCGCGCCGCGGCCGCAAAACGCGTGGCTAAAGGATAGCGCGAGCAAGCGACCCGCTGCTCCTTACGGGCTCGATCGAAGGATCGGAAACTCACAACGATTCCGGTTCAAGCCGGTGAGGCCCCGGTATCGAGTAGCTGCGAGACGGCGGCAGCCAACTGCGCCGGCGCAAAGGGCTTCTGAATCAGGACGCTGCCGTCGACGCCCTGCGATTGCCAGTCAGGCGCGCTGGCGCTCGTCATGTAGACCACGGGAAAGCCAGGCGTGATTTCCCTGATTTGCCGCGCCAGCTCCCAGCCGCTGATGCGTCGCCTAGGTTGATGTCCGTCAGCAGCACCCGACATCCCTCACGGCCATCGCAAAACGTGGAGAAGGCCGCTTCTCCCGAAGGGACCGAGCAGGCCTCGAAACCGACGTCGGACAACGCGTCCTCCACGAAGCTGGCGATGAGAGCTTCGTCCTCCACGACCAGAACACGAACGGCGTCACTCACTTTCAAGTCTCCTCGGCGATCAGGCCTGATCGTCGACCGGGGCGGCGGTGCGTCGAGCAGGCAGACGTCAGAGTGTCGTCCCGCCTCAGGCCACCGGCACGCCATAGTAGGCGTTCACGGAGCGCGTGGTCGCCGGGTCGCTCCAATTCCAACTGCTTTCGTCGGCGTATTTGGGGGCGCCACGGAGCTGGTCCTGGGTGATGCCGGTGACGTAGCCGCCGAGGTTGGTGTCGTATTTCAGCGCCTGCCAGGGCAGCGGATAGTGATCGTCGCCGATGCCGAGCAGGCCGCCGAAGCTGAGCACCGCGTACGACACCTTGCCGCTGACCTTGTCGATCATGACGCGCTCGATGTAGCCGACCTTTTCCCCGTCGGCCCCGTACACGTTCATACCCTCCACCTTGTCGCTGCCGATCAGGCTGAACGTCTCGCGATTTTCCATGGCCATGGTTGACCTCCTGGATGTTGTCTTCGAAAGTCAACGGAGCCACGATGGCTCCGTTCCTGGCAGAACCCGCGGCTAAACGCTGATCTCCCGGACATCGGATGAGGTGGCCGCGATACCGGTCCGGGAGAGATCGCAGAGGAGCGCGAGATGGAGCTGACCGATCTGGAGCGCGATTTTCTGAGAAAGCTCCTCGGCGAATCCTGGGTCAGCCCGCCGACGTTCGACCACGAAATCGTGGCGCGGCTCGTGGAGCTGGGTCTCGTGGAAACCGAACCACTTCCATCCGGAGATATCGAGTATCGCATCACCGACGCCGGGCGGGCGGCGGCGACCGCGTAAAATACAGATCGGCCGGTTCCGCGGGACCAACGCTCCCAGCAACGGTTTCAGCCTCACCGTGCGTTGAACCGGCACATTTAAGCGCGCCGCTTTTTCGAAACCGAGATGCGCAAACCGCGCGGCGGCCCAGTAGCGGTGGTCACACATCACGCACCGATATCGAGCCGTGCTAACCGACCCGTCTCTATCGGCGTCCTATATCCGCTTGGCGCAGTCGAATTTGCCCAATAGGCCTGTGAAAATCGAATTTTCACCGCCGCAATCAAATTTTCACCGACGAATGGCCAGGCGTACCCAAGTCAAGGACAGGTCTCTCGCCGCGATCGACGGTGCGGTGCGCCTTGAGACCATGCCTGGCTTCATCGCTCCGCAACTCGACTCCCTGAAGCCCAAGCCCCCAACCGGGGACCGTTGGATCCATGAGATCAAGCTGGACGGGTACCGCTCGCGGGCCCATGTCGTCGGCAGTAAGGCCAGAATATTCACCCGCAAGGGCCTGGACTGGACAAAGCGCTTCGCAGCGATCGCGGATGCGCTGGCGGCCCTCCGCGTCGACCAGGCCATCATTGACGGCGACTTCGTGGTTGTCGTCGATGAGAGGACCGACTTCGGCGCGCTTCAGGCCGACCTGGCCGCCGGCCGACAGGACCGCCTGCTCTTCTACGCGTTCGACCTCCTATATCTGGACGGCTACGACCTCCGCCGTGTGCCCCTGCTCGAGCGCAAACGGGCTTTGAAGCGGCTGTTCGAGAACGCCGGCCTGGCGGCTCCAGTGCTCTACAGCGAACATCTGGAGGCCGACGGGGCCGCCAAACGCCTGAACTGGGAAGGCATCATCTCCAAGCGCGCCGACGCGCCCTACCGGTCCGGCGACCGCTCGGACAGCTGGCAGAAGGTCAAAACATCCGTCCGAGGTGAGTTTCCGATCGTGGGGTTCATCCCTGGCGTGGGCGGCATCTCCGCGCTTTATCTGGGCAAGCGCGAGGGCAAGGACCTTCGATACGTCGGGAAGGTCGGCACCGGGTTTTCCCGGGTTGTCTCCGCCGACTTACGCAAGCGCCTGGACGCAATCGCGACGCCGAAGCAGAAGCTGACTAAGCCCGTCCGGAAGCCAAAGGCTCGCTGGGTCGAGCCCTCACTGATCGCCGACGTGGAATATCGGGACGTCACCGATGACGGATCGTTGAGGCATCCCAGCTTCAAGGGGCTGGTGAAAGCTTGATTTACTCCAGTTCACGGAGCATGCGCCGCGCCAGCTTCTCGATTTCCTTGGCCGTCGCGCGCACGCGATCGGCTTCCTCCATGAGCCCTTGTGCGACCTGCTTGTACGCGTCGTCGGTCGGCTCCCGGTCACCGCCGGCGATCATCGCCAGCAGAGACTGTGGGACTCCCGCGGCGCGCGCCAGCGCCGACTGCCACCGCTGGCCGAACGCCGCCTCACCGGCGGCGACGACGCGGGCGGCGCGCGGCGATAGCTTCGCCATCAAGCAGCTTTCAGCGGTCGCTTGCGCCGAAGGGACTCGACGCCGCCGGCCCGCTCGATCTCGTTCCTGATTATTGTGATGCGCTGGTTATCGATCAGGCCGCCGGTCGAGGGCACCTCGAACCAGCCGCGCGCCTGACCGGCATCGATAGTGTTGACGTGGCGGCCGCCGTATCGCCGGGCGATACGATCGGCTTTCGCGACCAGATGGCCGCCATGCAGCATGAAAAACTGTTTGTGCACCTGAACTCCCCTGTCTAGCTGCGACGCGATGGTTTCGCGTCTGTCGTGATAATAATCATCACAACTTTGAAAACTCGCAATCATAATTTGATTCACGTCGTCGTGAATCAAGCGCGCGAACGAGAGTTACCTTCCCATCGACAGAAACCTTTGCCTCTACGGTTAACGCGATTGCCGGCTATATTCTGCAAAATGGAGGGCGGAAGCAGAATTGAAGGATATATCAGGCAAATCGGCACGGCTTCTTCGCCATCCACTCCCGCACTAACGGCAGCAGTTCCTTCGGATCCCCTCCGTCCAGCGCCGGCGAGCAGCGCGTGAGATCTTCTGCGATTGCTTCGGCCGTCCACCTGTCGAGCGGGTAGCCGTTCTCGCCGGCGGCGTCGAGCTCGTGAAAGACAGTGTCCCGGATAGCACTCTTGAGGCGGTTCTGCAGGATTGTCGGCGTAACAACGTCGACTGCGCATCCGATCGCCTGCGACAGGGCTTGCTCCGCGCGAGCGATCTGCATGTGCGTGGCGTAAGGAGGCGGTTCGACGACGATCTGCAGGCACCCGTTCGCAAGAACCACGGCCGACACAACACGCGATTGCGGGGCACTCGTCACGCAGCCATCTCCTCTGCCCCCGTCGCCACTGCGCACTCCAGGAGGCCCCACGCCTCCAGCTGTCTGACCGCCTCGTCCAACCCCTTCGCTACAGCGCAGATCGCACCGGCGGCCGTAAGGCGCGCCATCATGGCGCGTTGATCCCTAGACACCCGACCTCCCTTGGCCTTCTTCATCTCGAGGAAGTAGACTTGGCCGAGATGGATCGCGAAGATGTCCGGGACACCCGGCTCGCCGCCCTCTTCCTTGATCTTGATCGCCTCGCGCTTCGCCCGATGGCCGCCGTTCGGGATGGCGAAAACCACCACGCCTTCCACCAGGCGCGGCCGGATGTGGTCGCGAAACAATTCGACCTGCGCGTCGTGTTCCTCGGTCTTCAGCTTGCGTTTCGGCTTCGTCGGAATCCCGAGCAGGCGCACGATCTTCGGGGTCGCCTGCCAGCGCGCGGCCTTGCGCAATCGCAGAGTGCGGGCGTAGTAGGAGGGCATCAGCGTCCGAAGCCCCTCTTCGGCCTAATGCCTCCGCTACCGTCTCGCTCGCGCAGATCCTGCACCGGCGACACGGGTGCAGGGAAATTTAACGAGCACGGCGGCAGAGGCTGCACCCGACGGACCCCCGCGATGAGGACGCCCGCGTAGATGTGCGCCCTGATGCGCTCGCGCCCGACCTTCGACAGGTTGAACACCTCCTGCGCCGTGAGTCCGGCAAGCCATTCAAGAATCTCACGGCGCATGCGTGGCGGTGTATCGGCGCGCGTGCGCTGAGACACCGTAACGGTCGCCCATGATCCAACCTGCATCGACGTCCGGCGCTGCTCAAGATCGAGCTCGCGTCGGAATGTAGCCCGGGCCTGCTCGCGGCGTTCGCTTTCGCGGTACACCGCGTCGAGGTCGATAGCGACGCGGTCATTTGGGCCGCGCAGGTAGTTTACGAGCCGCCGAACGAGGTCGATGATCAATTTAGCCTCCTCTTCCGTTTCTGGTCCTCGACCAACCACATCTTAAAATTTTCCGCCGCGTCGGGATGCAGATGGACCTCGTCGGCGACCTTCAGCGCCTCCGAGATCACTACGAGCACATTTAGGTTCGCAGCCGCGATGATCTGGCACGAGATGCGTGGCGGCGATCAGTCTCATTCCGATGACTCACAGTTGCGGTTCTGCATACTCACAGCTTCAACCCTCCATCGTCGTTGTCGATCTCCTCGCGCGCTTCCGGATCATTCATCAGAGGCAGCGTTGCGAGGTACGACTTGATCGTTTTGAGCCGGACCGGAGCGAACCCAAGCACGTCGACGCCAACGTCGCAGCTCTGCACGTTGCCGGCCAACCTTCCGTGGCTGTGGCCATACAGCATCAAAGCTCCCTTGCGGATGCGTGGCCACGTGCGCATCGCGTAGTGACACAGCACCACGTTCTGCGAGTCGATCGACGCATACGCGATGTCGCGCACGCTTTCCCACGGCAGTGCGAGCGTGGCCGCGTCGTCGTGATTACCTTTGATGAGGTGCTTGCGGCCGTTCAGGCTCGCGAACAACTTAGGCAGCTTGGCCGCGTCATAGCGATGCGCGAAATCGCCGAGGTGGATCACGTCGTCGGCCTGCCTCACGACCGCATTCCAGTTCGCAATCATCGTTGCGTCCATCTCGCGAACGTCGGCAAACGGGCGCCGGCACATCCGAATGATTCCGGCGTGGCCAAAGTGCGTATCGGCAATCAGGAAAACGGCCATCCTAAATCCTCATGACTGGCGTCAGGCTCGGCCCCACCTCAACGACGAGGCGCGGATCGAAATGGGGGTTTTCGCGCGGCGCATTTGGACGGGACATCGTCGGGTATCCGCGAGGGTTCGCAATTACACGTGTATTACCGATCTGGTAGTCACGGCTGGCGTGGATATGACCGTGGATCCAGATCTCTGGAGCATGCGGCCCATGCATTAGCGACTCGAGGTTGCTGGCGTAGCATTGGCCAAGGTCTGAGAATGCGAGACCACGGTGCGTCAAGGAGCGGTAACTTGGCGCGTGGTGCGTAATCACGACCGTCTCCGCGCAGTCCGTCGGCTCTTGCAACGTGCGCTCGATAAACGCACGTGACCACTTATGCGAGTTGATCGTGTCGCGCGGACGCAGAGTGTCTCTCGATCGGCCCGGCTCGACCTTGATCAAGCGGTAGTCGTTCATGCCCTTCGAAGCCTCGCGCACAGCGTCTTCGAAGCTGACGTGCGGCGCCCGCGCCGAGAAATCGGACCAAAGCGTCGCCCCTATGAAACGAACGCCTCCAATCTCGACGGCGCTGTCGTCGAGGAACGTGATTCCGTGGTCTTCGGCGACGCGCGGCGCGTTCGCGCGCTGCGACTGCCACGTTGTCCGGGTGTCTGGCCTGCGATGATCAGAATAGAAATCGTGGTTCCCGGGCGCGTAGATTATCGGCAGATCGGGCCCATACGACCGGCGCAACCACGGCAGCGCGAGCGTCGCAGGCGCCATCGCGTCGCCCGCGACGACAACGAGATCTGCTTCGACGTCGATAGGTGGCGCGTAGCCGTTATGTGCGATGTCGCCGTGTAGGTCCGACTGAATCCAAATACGCAAAATGCTCACCCTCAACAATTCGAAAATTGCGAATACACGCAATTCGAAGAATTAACTGGAACGCTTAGTAACATATTGTCGGTTATTATACAAGTAGTGGGACATTTTGTGTCCTATAAATATGAGGAAGGTCTGGACCATGGTCGGCGGCAGTCACACAAACTTCAACGCAGGAGCATTCACCGCAGGAGCCGTCGGCGGCGCATTGACGATAGCCGGCGCGATTGGCGCAGGGATCGCCAACGTCCGAGCACAGCGTCAGGCTGCGTTCGCAGACTGGAACGAACGCCAACTTCGTGCAGCGCTCAATCTGTCTGAGGCGCTTCGAGCCCGCGAGCATCGGATCAACCAGGCGCAACAGCTGACGATCGCGCGGCTTCAGCGCGAGCATGCTGTCGCGCGGGCCATCCGCCATCTGCAGAATAAATAAGGCTGGGGGAGCCCGCATCACACGCCGGTGCGGGCTCCTCAGGCCACTCCTGCAGCCTCGGCAGACGCTGCACGGGACGCACACCTGGCAACGTGAAAAGCTTCTGCAAATGCGCAGCTACAGCGATTTCATCTGCCCCTATGATGGCAGCGCATTCAGCGCGCGTCAGTCCCGGCAGCCAATCTCGCAGAGCGATCGGAATTCCCGGAGCCATTGTCAGCGAGACTGGCCGGCCGGCCACGATGGATTCCGCCGCCCAAGAAATTATGCGGTTGGCGATCTCGCGATAGAGCGCTTGTCGATCAAATGTTTCTGACTGCTCATCACCGTATTCGTACGGGACCGGAGCGAGAATCTCCTGCGGCGCGTCGCCGCAGAGCACGCGATTGATGAGACGGAGCGGTGCCATTGCGACTGCACAGACTGCGCGAACAAACGCGCGCAGCGCCGTCGTTATTGCGGTGATGAGAGCATGGATCATGACGTTCTCCCGTTGGATGTCGCGCAGCATCCACCGGCAACCTGCAAGTCGCAAACCGATTTCAAAAAAATCTCAGCAAGGATACGCGATCATGCATTCACACTTGACAGTTGAAACAGATCGTGTGCCATTATGTTTTCGACACTTCATCGATCTTTCTGTGTACTAAAAACTAGGATCCGCACCGTTGCCAGAACTCTCGTCACGCATCCCTGCCAGCCAGTCCGGCCGCATCCGCTGGGTCGCCGAGCGGCTCTATCCCGGCGGCCGCTGGTGCCTACACATCGCTGCCGCACTCGGCATTGGCCGGTCGACGCTCTACCGTTATCTGGAGCGCAAGCGGCCTGTCGCCGGCGTCGACGACAGATTGATGCTGCTGATGGCCCGCGAGCGCATCGCAGCGCATACCCGCGGTCGCAAGATCGCCAAGGCCGAAAAGGCGTTTGTCCAGTACATGGGCCGGGAAACAGCCACCTCAACGGGTATCGAGGACTGCCAGCGATGACGTTCATGCCGAAACACGCGAGTTTCGAAGCGGCTCCGGAATCGCGCGACACCGCTCCTCCTGTCGTCAAACCATCGAACGGCGGAGAGGTCTGGACAGAAGACCACATCCTGACCCTCGCCCGTCTCGTTCGCGAAGAGGGCCTCTCGAATGGCGAGGTGGCCCACCGCATGGGCCGAACCGAGACATCGATCGTCACGGCGGTTTCGCGCTACTCAGTCCGTGATCCGAAGGCCCGGTTGCGCGCCTGCATGACGTGCAAGCGGCCATTTTTCAGCCTGCACATCGGCCACCGCATCTGCGGCAAATGCAGGGTTCGCCATCAGTTCGAGTGCACGTGATGCGACGGTGGCCAAACACTAGGCATTGGCAGAACCTCGTGACGACCTGCCAACATACAAGCGGATCTGCGTGGCGCACCACTGGTGCCGCCCTGCTCGGCTGCGATAAGCGGGAGCTGCGGGCTCGGGTCGATTGCAATATGCATCCTGAGCAGGTCAGGAGGATCTACCAGTTGCTGACCGACCATCTACGCAGCTACGCGGACGATCTGAGACGTCGCGCTGACGATGCCGGCTATGCCGCGGGCTACATCAGGCGAGAGGCCCAGCTCGCTGCCGCTGTCGACTTCGATCTGGATTCATGGATGCGTGATTCAGAGCCACCGTGTAGCGACATCGTACGCCAGCACGTCGACGCAGCTATCGCTGCACTTTTGGAGGAAGCATGAGAGTTATCCGCCGGTTCCCAAGACTGATGCCGCGAGCGCAAATAGCGGCAGAAAATCCACATCAGCAAAAGCAAACGACCACCGCGAGCGCGATGCCGGTCGACATGCCTTGTGTCATAGATCATGTGGTGCGGACCGACGATGAGGAAAGCGAAACGATCGCTGAGACGTACTACGATGATCACGACGACGCGCCGGAAATTACTGTTCCGCTGCGCCCACTGCCGCGCCCCGAGCCGACGTACTTTGACCCTCTCGGACGGCCCGAGCGTGCGGCTCAGCCAGTGCAGGCGGTACAGTCGGTACGTGAGCCCCCGGGTGTCGCCACTGTGACGGGCAGGTCCAAGCCGCCACTGGCTCCAGCGCCCCCCTGCGCTAAACCGCCGTATCCTCCAGCCGTATTTTCGCCTCTCGGACGGCCCGTGCGTGCGGCTCAGCCAGTACAAGCGGTACAGCCGGTTCGTCAGCCTCCGGGTGTCGCCACCGTCACGGGCAGGTCCAAGCCGCCACTGGCTCCAGCACCCTCCTGCGCGAAACCGGCGTATCCTCCAGGGTCGTTCCTGTCGCGCAGATCCGCAGTGCCAATACCAGCGCAAGCGTACCCGACAACGCTTCGGTTGGGTCTGCCACGTCCGCTGCCGCCTGAGCCGAGGATCCAAGCACCGCCGCCGCCTGACCGGCCGCGCCTGTCGACGGATGACGCCGGGGCAGCAGCAGCACGAGCCCAACCGATCACTCGTCCCCCAAGGCCGCTGGCACCACCGATGCCCGCTCCTCGAGAGCGGAAGCCCACCACCCTCACTGCTGATGACATCCCGTTCTAGACGACGATCGCCTCCAACGAACGTCACCAGACACACTACGTGGTTGCTCGATGAGCGCTACGCTCCTGCCCTGCGCTACATGCAGGACCAGCCGCTGGTTCACGTCAAAGACCTCGCCTACGCCGCCTCCTTCGCCACGCGCGTCGCATGGGCAGCCTACCAGGCCGGTATAACGACTCGGCAGCTACCGGCCATCAATGATATTGTCGCAATGCGCCGATGGGTCGAGCCGCCACGCTGGCTGCCATGGGCTGAGGTCGTTCAGGACCGTGGAGCCGATACCTACCTGATCACCGTATGCCCAGGCACGGCAGCCCCTGAGAAGCTCAGGCAGCTGGCGGCTGCGGCACCGGCAGGCATGCCATGCGGGATCACCATCGGTCCGCTGTATAAAACCACGCGCGACATCGACGACCCTCGTCTGGCCCCCACGCCTAGCGAGAAACGCCGCGGCAAGCGGACTAGCTACGTCACCGTCTGCCGCCGCCTGGTTGAGCGCGCAAGCGACTTCGGTTTGCTGATAGAAATCTAGTTTCTCGAATATTCCGTTACATTTCCGGGGATGTAACGTGGGCGTTCACGGAACTGAGCGCACGCGTGACGGCGTCACCCGTACGCGCAGCGCATGTGAGGCGTAACATAGCGTGCGATAGTGAGAAGCTAAGCCTGGTTAGCTTCCCATCAATGCACCCAGATATCGGGTGCAGAGCGAGCCTCGCAAGCGCGGTCGGTAGCTTGAAGCGCCGGTACCCGGCACTGCCGCGATTCACGTAGAGCAAGCCGTCTACCGTCTTGATCTTCGGCACGTGAGAGGGGCCGGAAACAATGACATCGATGCCCTCGGCTACAGGATCGATCTGCAGGGTATTGAGGTCGTGCAGAACGTAGAACAGCCGTCCCGCGAGCCGCGCGAACTCGGTTTCGGCAAATTCAGCCGCCCACTCGCCCGTGTCCACGTTCCCGCTGATCGCCGTGACGGAGGCAATTCTCCGCAGCGCGATGATGATCTCATCCGGATGCGTCTTGTCGCGTGCGAGCGCGGTGATGCCATGGACGAAATCGAAGATCGATTCCGGCGGCTTGCCTTCCTCGGCCAGCACCGTGTCGGTGATCTTTCCGGTCTCGGCTTTCGAGAAGCCGCCCTTGCGCAGGAAATCTGTGTGCTGTCCTCGTCGTTGCGGGCGACGATCCGTTCGCGCGCGGCCTCGATGCCGTTGACGAAGGGCATCGGCGAGGAATTGGCGAAGTTCAGCAAGGCGGGTGCGGCCTCGTGCGCGAAGCGAGAGGCGGCATATTTGCTGTGGCGGATGGTGATTTCCTCGAAATCCTCGACGCTCCACAGATTCCTGTTTTGGCAGACCGCGAAGATAGAAGGACGCAATGCCGAAGGTTTTCGCGCCCACCTCGCTGTTCCAGGCATAGAAGCCGCGGAGGTAAAGATCGGGCGATCCATCGGGCAAGCGGCCCGCCTCGATCGGATTCAAAACGTCAACGAGGAAGAGGAAGACGTCGCGGTCCGAGGCGTAGAGGATCGACGCCTTCGCGCGACTGATGAGCGCGAAGCTCGACACGGGCGACACCAACACCCGCAAATGCTATATCCACTCGATTATTGACGCGGTCGAGGTCGACGGCCAAGCCATCCGGATCATCGGCAGCAAGGACATCCTCCAGGCCGCCATTGCCGGCAAACAGACCGAGAACGGAAATGTTCGTGGCTTTGTATGCAAATGGCGCACCACGGCTGATGAAGATGGGCACTATTGTTTCGCTGTAGCGCTATGACGTAGCGGCCGCCGACGCGATCCGGCCGGATAACCAGCGACGGACTGCGATCTTGCGCTACGCTTCATGGGCGGGTCTTCCCGATTTCACGGGTGGTCCGGTCACCCTTAGATAGCGGCCCTTTCCATCAGTCGCGGGATCGACGTGATGGGCCAACAGGTGACATCAGAGTTGACTAAAACAAAAGAAAGGTCGCCAATTGATGGGGACTTATCTCTCAACGGCTTCTAAGCAAGCCTTGCGCAGAATTTTCACTCGAGGAGCCTCTAACCATGCGGCTCAGAATTTACGCCTTCATCAATTGTTTCGCGCTCTTGCTTTTGGTCTCGTCAAGCGCCTTCGGAGATGACATGAAGCAGGCAAGTGTGGGCGGTGACAAACTGGCTTACGCCGAAGCCGGGCAAGGTGACGTCATCGTTGTCGTCCACGGAGGGTTTCAAGATTATCGTCTGTGGGAGCAGCATCTTCCGATATTCTCAAAGGAATACCACGTCATTGCCTACAGCAGGCGCAACCACTTCCCCAATTCAACGAGCAATGACGGGCTACCTGACGGTGCGGCAGATGCGCATGGTGAGGATTTGGCTGCCTTTCTGACTGCGCTAGGCGTGAAGCAAGTCCACATCGTCGCTCACTCCTCTGGTGCGCACGCCGCTCTTTTCTTCGCGTCAAATCATCCCGAGATGGTCCGAACGCTGGTGATCAACGAACCACCCGCCTCAGCGCTGATCGCCGGGACGCCTGCGGGCGCCGACACCCTCAAAGCATGGGGCGCTCGATTTGCCCCGTCTCAGGAGGCGCTCAGGAAGGACGACATCGACGCGGGGCTCCGCCTCTTCGCCGACGCGGTGGGCGGACCGGGCACCTACGACCGACGATCAGATGACGAGCGCAAGATGATGCGGGACAACGCGCCCCCACACGTCGCGGACGCGAAATCAACCCGCCGCCCGGCGTTCACCTGCGACATGGCGCGTCGCATTGCGGCACCCACACTGGTGACGAACGGCGAGCGAAGTCCGGAGTTCTTCCATCGCATCGTAGACGAATTGGAACGATGTCTACCGAACCGAACTCGGGTCTTCATTCCGGGGGCATCTCACACGGTCCCGTCTGAGAACCCTCAGGCTTATGACGCGGCTGTTCTTGCCTTCATCGCAAATCATTAGAAGCGTACGTTGAGATAGGGCAGAACAGCATCCTCGCGTTCGAAGTCCGCCGCGGGTCAATCGCGCCGGTCTGCACCTGATCACGGGTCTTCCGGTCCACCACCGGTCACGGACATATGGCGGCACCGCGCCAACTGACGCGAAGGGCCACATCCGGACTCGTGCACCGCAGCACAAGCCGACATCAGCGTCTTCTCCGACTTCGGACTGAACTGACAATTTCCTTCGCCGCTTCCTGAAGCTCGTCGAGATGCCGGGCCGCAAAGGTCTCGATGGAAAAGGCGGTCTTTAGCCAGAGCATGTTGATCGCGCCGAGGACCCGCTGCCCATCGCGCAGGGGAACCGCGATCGAGAACAGACCATCCGCATGCGGGGGACCACCATAGTAACCTCCGGTATGCGTGGCGTCGCGGGTGCCATAGCCGCGCGCGCGAACCTCGGCGAGGATGCTGCTCAAGCGCGCCGGCTCTCGCGCCAACCGATCCTCAGGCTTGCTGGAGCTGCGCAACAGATCGACAATGTGCTGTCGCTCCTTGACGGGACAATACGCGAGATAGGCGCGGCCGACTGCCGAATGCAGCCAGTTGACCGGCAACCCGATGCGCTCTTGCTGCAACAAGATCGGGCTTCGCGCCCGCGTTGTCTCCCGAATTTCCATGTGGTCACCCGCCGGCACCATCAGGTCGGAGGGCCAGGAAACCCGCTCGCACAGTCGCTCCAGGATCGGAGCCGCGGCTTCCGCGATGCGGTCGCGATGTTCTCGACGCGAAGGCGCATGCGAAAGCGTCGCGCCGATGCGATAGCGGCCGTCGGCAAGCCGTCGCGTGACCAAGCCGGACCGGGCCAGCGTGTGGAGGATACGGAGCAGGCTCGGCTTGGAGATGTTGGTGAAGACATGCAGTTCTTGCAGCGACGAGTCGGGCTGCATTTGCAGAGCCTGCAAAACGAGAAGGCCCCGCTCCAGGCTCTTGATGACTTTCGGACCCGCCATTGCCTGCTCGTCTCGTTCCACATTGTGGAATGTAACGTTCCACAGTGTGGAATGCACGTCGATTCTTCTGGTAAAAAGCTGCCGTCACGTTCAAAGGTAGGGTGCCTGCAGGTTGCGACTTGGAATCGAGATTTTCATCGTTTGATGGAGACTTCCATGAGATCCCACCTGTTTCACCGCATCACCTCATTGTCGCTCGCGACGCTGGCCCTGCTCGCCTCGAGCCTGCAAGCATCCGCGCAGACATCCTTTCCGACCGGCACGGTACGCTTCGTGGCGCCGTTTTCGGCCAGCACGCCGCCTGACATCATCAGCCGCATCGTATCGAAGGAATTGACGGAATCGGAAGGCTGGCGGGTGATTGTCGAGAACCGGCCGGGCGGTGTCACCACCATCGCAGCGACCGACGTCCTCACCCAGCCGGCGGACGGCAACAGCCTCTATGCGATGTCGGTGCCGTCGGTTGCGGCGCCGTCGCTGGTGCCGAACATCTCGTTCGATCTCGGCCGGGATTTCGACCCGGTCATCAAGGCGACGGTTTCCTACAACGTGCTGGTGGTGAATCCGTCGGTGCCAGCGAAGACAGTGGCGGAGCTGGTGACGCTGCTGAAAAGCCAGCCCGACAAGCTGACGTTCTCTTCGGGCGGGTTCGGCACGCCCGCGCATCTGATCGGCGAGCAATTCAAGTTGCAGACAGGCACGCGCGCCCAGCACGTTCCCTACGCGCAATTCCCGCAGGCGATCGGCGACCTGCTCAACGGCACCAACGCCTTCATGTTCATCACCATGTTGCCGGTGGTTGATCTGATCAAGACCGGGAAGCTGCGGGCGCTCGCGGTTACCGGTCCGAAGCGTGTGCCGATCCTGCCTGATGTGCCGACTATTGTCGAAGCCAGCTACCCTTCGCTGGTCGTCGAGGACTGGACCGGCTTCGCCGTCAGGCATGGCACTCCGAAGGAAACAGTCGCGCGGCTCAATGCTGCGATCAACAAGGCGCTGCAGAAGCCCTCGGTGCGCGAGGCGCTGGCAAGGATCGGTGCCGAGCCGGTGGGCGGCACGCCTGAGCAATTCGGCCGGCTGGTCGGCGATCAGGTCGCACACTGGCACGATGTCGTAGCCGGCATGAAGGTCCAGCAATAGTGCCATCGGGTTTTCGCGTGACGCTGCTCGGGACGGGGACGCCAATCCCCCGCCCCGATCGCTTTGGCCCGAGCACGCTAATCGAGGCGGGCGAGCATACGATCCTGATCGATGCCGGCCGCGGCGCCGCTATGCGCTTGTTTCAGCTCGGCGTTCCCATCGGTCGGGTCGATGCACTGTTGCTCACGCATTTTCATTCCGATCACACAGTCGGCATTCCTGACCTCTGGCTGACGGGCTGGCTGAGCTCATATTTCGGCAACCGCCAGCGCCCATTCAACGTGATCGGCCCGGTTGGCACAGCCAAACTGATGCATCACCTCGAAGCGGCCTACGCCCGCGACATCGAGATCCGCGTCGAGGATGAGAAGCTGGCACGCGAGCATGTCGCGATCACGGTGAACGAGTTTGCGGAGGATGGCGTCGTCTATCAGACCGGCGATCTGCGCGTCTTAGCCTTCACGGTCGATCATGGCGACGCCATCAAGCCGGCATATGGCTATCGTATCGAATACCGCGGCCGCATGGCCGTCATCTCCGGCGATACTCGCTACAACGCAAACGTGCTCCGCTACGGCGAGGGCGCTGACTTGCTGGTACATGAGGTCGCAATGGCGCCGCCGAGGCTTCGGGGTCAAGCCGACATCCAGCGCATCGTCAATCATCATACCTCGCCACAGGAAGCTGGACGCGTGTTCGCGAAGACGCGGCCTAAACTCGCCGTATTCACGCATCTGGTCATGCTCGCCAGTGACTCCGTGACGGCACCGAGCGTTGACGACCTGATCGCGGCAACCCGCGAGACTTATGCCGGACCGCTTGTCGTCGGCGAAGACCTGATGAGCTTCGAGATCGGCGAGACTGTTACGGTCAGAAATCTAAAATCTGGCCCCTGAGACGTCGGCTTTGGCTCAAAAAACAATATCGGTCGAAGCCGGCCCGATGTCCGCAACGGGGCCAAAAGCTGACATGATTAAGTGCGCTCCGTTGGTCACTTCGTTCGCGAGGTGCCCGCGCGCGCCGGGGACGCCAGCCGCGGCATGATAGCGGCCCTACACCGGAACACGAGCTCGGTTTCGCATATCATTTGTTTGGAATAAGTCGGCCGCTGACCTGCTACTCTCGCGTAAAGCATCAAACCTGAATAAGGAAAGCTCCTCGTCAGATGATCAACTGGCCTGCGCGGAGACCTGCGGCGAGCTGTCGGTTCCTGCGGTCACGTCCTTCAAAAACGACTCTAAGAGCATAGCGCCAGTCTCCTGCATTAGCGCCGCTGCGCGCCCTAGCTCAGCCCTTCCGTCCGCTTGCTGATCATCATTTTCCGATCGCAACAATATACTAGCCCGAACAATCCGGGCAGAACATTCCGCGACGCGAGCGTGGCGCTCCGTGGCTACCGCTATGGCCTGTTCGGCCGTAGAAAGAGCGGCCGTACTTTCGCCGCTCAATCTGTAGGCATTTGCTAAATCTGCTAGAATTCTTGGCTCGTTCTCTAGACCTGCTTGTCGCGACCTCGCGAAGTTCAATGCGTCCGACAGATCGTTGATTGCAGGCGTGAACCTTCCAGCGACGATGTGAGCAAGTCCCCGGCATGCTTGAGCATAGACCCGCAGATAGGGGTTGCCACTTTTTAGAGCGATCGAGAAGGCTCGGTCGGCATGTTGCTGAGCCAAAACGACATCTTTCCGGACCCACGCAACGTCCACGTAAGCCATGCTCGGCATCACATGGTGAATTTGATCGACCTGCGCGCTGTCGAGATGAACTACTCGTTCGAGAAATGGACGGGCTTCATCTAATCGATTGAGCACCACCAATATTCTGCCACGCAAAGCGGCGAGCCAAATCTCGATATCGAAGCCCAGGGTTTGACGATCGAATTTTATGATTTCATGGGCGCGGTCCATCGCCTCCGAATTCATTTGAAGCGCCTCTGGCAAATTCCCGGACAGCCACAAAGCGTGGCAGAGAACAGCCTTAAGCGTGATCTGAACGCTCGGATCGTTGGCTTCGTCGGCCACCGTCTTGGCTTCTTGAATTATCTTCACATATTCGTCCGCGGAGCCGCCGCTGGCCAAGATTCGGCCGTAGGCTGCGTGGATCAAGGCATTGGATCTCATATCCTTTAAGGATCTTGCCAAATCCCTCGCCTCTTCGAAGAAAACGACGGCATCTGCCGCCGACATCCCTTCGCGCCAGCCGAAGTTAACGATCTGACCAGAAGCCGCCATCTTCAAGAAATCGATTTGCGGGGATCTCGACTGATCCAACAGGAGCTCTCTAACTTTTTTCCAGCTTCTTAGTGCTTGACTCGGATCGTGCGTGCCGACCCAAAACGCGGCACGCATATTCTGCTGCGCGGCCTTGACCTTCTCTCCGGCCTGTTCGAGGTGATAAGCCAAAAGAGACGCCCGTTCGTCCGCTTGCTCCTTGAACAAGCGTTCGATCGCATGAGCGACGTCGGCGTGAAGCTTGCGCCGACGTTCTAGTAGCACCGAGCGATAGGCGACTTCCTGTATCAGAGGATGACGAAATGACAGAAGCCGACGCTCGAATGGAGGGACATCATAGAGCACCTCGGCCTGCCTCAATTGCTGAATGGAATCGGACAACGTGTGACCGCTCAATCCGGAAACAAGGTCCTCCAAGATCGAAATAGAGACTTCGCGACCGACGACGGAAGCCATCTCCAGTACCTGTTTTGCTGCGTCTGGAAGCCGGTCGATCCGGGCCCCGACAACCGCTTGAACCGTCGTCGGCAGCGGAACCGAGTCAATGCCTCCTTTCAGCCTGTACGCACCTTTTTCACCTTCAAAATCTCCACGGTCGACAAGCGTGTTGATTAGCTCTTCGAGAAAAAACGGATTACCTTGCGCCCGCTCGATGATATTCCTGCCAAGCAGAGCAAGCGAGGGATCCGGCCCGAAGTGCTCTAGCACCAAAGTCGTCGCTTCATTCTTGGGCAATGGAAGCATGTTGACTTGTCGATAGTGCGATCTTTGGGTCAATGCCGAAGCAAAACCAGGTCGGAAGTTAACTACCAGAAGCGTCGTGGTACCGTAGACGGCATCTGCCAAGGCTTCGACGAACTCTAGACTTGCCGCGTCGATCCAATGCAAATCCTCGATGATGACTACGTTTGCAGCCTCTTGCGGACCTGAACGCGGCAGCGCTCGCACAAAATCCAGCAAAAGCGCTTTGCGCGTCTTAGGATCAAGCTTCGACTTTGTTTGCGACGGATCGGCGAGCCCCAAAAACTCGAGCATAATGGCCGAGAACGCCTCTGGTGCCGAAAGAGCGGTCAGCCTTTCAAGAACGCGCTGTCGAGACGGTTCTGCTGTCTCCTTGACCCGGACGCCAAAGTAATCACGCAGAAGTTCTAGTACGGGCTGAAATGGCGTTTCCTTGCCATGATCCAATACCCGCGCCTCAAAGACCCGAATGCCTCTCGCGCGACAGTTTTCGGCAAACTCAAAACATAACCTGCTCTTGCCAATACCGGCCTCACCGACAACGCCGATGACGTTGCCTTCGCTCCTGATGGTATTCTCAAGCTCAAGCATGAGCATGGAAAGCTGATCAGCCCTACCAATAAGCGAGCTCAATCGCCTTCCCTCGCGGAAGACTCCGCTCGCCGGTGCATGCTGCAGGCCGACGATCTTGTATATCTCGATCGGCGTTGCGATGCCGCGGATAGATTGGACTCCCAGCGATTCGACCTCGATGAATTGTTTGGCCGCAGCGTATGTATCCTTCGATATCAAGATCTCGCCGGGGCCGGCCAGTTGTTCCAAACGGTTCGCGAGATGAACATTCGCGCCGGCCGCGTCGTATGTTTGATAAAGCCCGTGCTCTATCGCCTGAACAACAACTTCTCCGGTGTGAACGCCAACGCGGATTTGCAGATCAGGATCACCGCGGCGTTTGATTCCGTCCTGCATAGCGAGCGCCGCGAGACAACCTCTGATTGGGTGATCTTCATGAGGCTGGGGAGCACCAAAAAGCGCCATTACCCCATCGCCTTGTGATTTGTTGACGACGCCGTCGTAGCGGGCCACGGCCTTGTTCATAAGCTCCAGGATGGGTTGCAGGCGCTTCATGCCCAACTCGGGATCACCCAAACTGTCTATTAACGCTGTTGAGTTACGGATATCCGCGAACAAAACTGTGAGACGCTTGCGCTCTCCCCCTTTCGCATGGAGAGATCGGAGAACCTGCTGCCAAGACCGATTGGCTTCTCCTAAGACGGAATGAGCCAATGCGGTGCCGCATTGTCCGCAATATCGACTGGTTGATCCGTTGAGGTAGCCACAGGCCCTGCACTCATTACCGAGAGCTGTACCGCAACCTTCACAATACTCGTTCGTTATTCTGTTCTGAAAACCGCAACGCCAACATTGCATAGATGGCCCCTTAGATGCCGGGCGCGATACCTGAAATATAACCTCAAGTCCGAAAGAGTTCTACCACTGCGCACGAGCACGCGTTCTTACCAATTGTCGCAAGTGAATGAGCGAAGGGCTGCTCGCTCGCCAGAACGTCTGCAATCCGACCTTGTCTGCAATTGTACCGCCTCCGAAATCCGTCTCCGGAGTTCCCGCCTCCTAATCAAGTCGGCGTAGAGACGAGGCAGAAGTGGAGCAGATTTGTCGTTCGGCCGTCTAGATGTTCGGCTGATCAGGACCGCTTTCTCCCGTGTCCTTCGCCGTCGGGTCGGGCTCATTCACACCTTGCGGAATTTCCTGACGACAGACGAGAGTGATGCTGGCGGGATAGGCATGAGCGGGGCGCGCCGCCGGACCGGGATCAATATCAGCCCGATAGTCGATACCGTTTGGCAGGGTCCCGTGCACATCAGGCTGGACGTGAAAACTGACTTGAGTGCAATTCGCATCCGCCACGAAATCTCGCAAAGCATCGCGAATAACGACTGCAACCGTCGACGGCCGCCCCTGTGGGTCATCTTGCGCAGTATTGGGAAGCAGATGTTTTAAAAAATAGAACCAGCGTCCTTTCAAACCATCGGGCCAGATTTTCAATCGATACGAAATGCGCCGCAAGTGTCGTGGAGCATGAAAGAAATGAGCATCGGTGCCGCTGATGAAATTTCGTAAGTTCTGCAGCGGCTGGCCGCAGAACCGGGCATCGAGCTTCGCGATTACATTATCATCACCGCCGCTCGGAATCAGAGAGCCCATCCTTTTCTCCTTCAAGTTTACCAAACAAATTCGATATTCTTTCGCATTGGTTCAGCGGACCCGGAAGCGGTAAAGTTAGTGCGGCCTTGCGACGGGCCCAGTCGGAGCACAGGCAGTCGGCTACGACGGACAATGCTCCGCCCAGTTCAGATACAGCTGTCTCGATTTGCTCTAATGCGCATTTGATATCTAGAGCGAGGCCGCACGATAAAATGACGTCTTGACCCTCGCCTACTGCCCAACGGTCGGCTGCGCAATCACAGCTTAGATTGCTCGTGGCTGTCAACCGTGGTCCTGGAGCAAGATGGTGACCGATCTCGTGGAGAGTCGCAAACAGCAGCCCGTCCTTACCCAGGCGCCTGTTGAACGCGAGCCCCCCAAACAAAGCAACAAACTTCTGCCGTCCAATACAAAATGCCTGTGCGTTGAAGGAGGGACTGGCCTCATAGACCAATGTCTCAACCTCCGGAAAAGCCTTTCGGCTGGTCTGGAAAAGTTGGTCCAAGAACGAACGACGTTCGTTAGAACGATCTTGTTCTCTGGTAGCAAGCGCCAGGGATCCAAGAAGCATTGGTCAAACCCTCGCAATGATTGAATTGGTGCCCCAATCGCGGAGGTTTTGCAATTCCAAATTTACGCCTTTCGTGCAGCTGGAGGCGCCCGCACCGCACATCGCAACCGGCCATCCGGGCTAAAGCACTGTGGGCGATGGGATGGGTTCGCAGATGAGACGTTATGGAAGAAGCAGGGCATTGGCCCAGGATCGCGATTTAACGGCCGGCGACTAGATCGCAAGTCGGAAGGCACCAGCCCTGGCACTCTGCTCCGATTCGGCGATCTCAGGGGGATGGAGGGAGCATGTCGACCGCGAGGCAGTTTTGGGCAGATTGGGAGAAGCTGTCGTCGCAAGAGAGTGCGACTGTCCGAAGTGCAAACGTTCTAAGACTTTCAAGCGGCTGCCGCCCAACTTCAAATGCGCCAAACCTCATACCTAAGCATCCACTCCGAACTCTGCATCGCTTGAACTGGCACACCAACTTTACTTTGAGCCGCTCCAAGTCGGCTGCAAATCAGACCTAAAGCCGATTTGGCAAAGTACGCTCGCACAAACCGGGCCAAAAGCGATACGATGCCCTTGCCAATTCCTTGGTCGTAAAGCCAAGCGTCGATAGATCAGCCCCTATCCCCGAAAGGTCCGCCAGTTCGAGACTAAGCATTTCGGCATCCCAGCTGGCATTCAATGCGATACGATTGTCGGCGAGTACCAACTGTCGCCGTTGAACTTCAGTCAGGCCACGCAGAGCAACCACCGGCGCCTCGATCAACCCAAGCTTTCGGGCTGCGGCCATGGACATGGACACGGGTGGGGCCATCACTACGGTTGGGGCCGCGGCCGTCACTATGGCTGGCACCGAGGCCATCACTACGGTTGGCGCCATCATCACCGCCATTGGTGACGTCCTGATCGAAAAAGAGAGGCCGCAGCAATCTGCGGCCTCTTTCATATCTACAACCGCCGGCCATTGCGCCTAAGACGACTTTTGTACTTGGATTTTGTATTGCCTTCAGGCCTCGAGGAGCCTTGCTTGCAATTTGCAGACCTCCCTGCCCGAGTTGGCCCTAAGTAGGACCTCAATTCGGTTGCCAGCCGTTTTTCGTCCGCCAACTCGCATTCCCAGACGACTAGGCACTTCCAACCGGCTTCGCGCGCCAGTCCTTCCAAGCGGGCGTCCCGTTCACGGTTAGCGGCAAACTTAGCTTGCCAGAATTCGGACCGTGTCTTTGGCACGCGGCTGATCGAGCAATTCTCGTGGGCATGCCAAAAGCAGCCGTGGACAAGAATAGCCTTTCGGCGGTCCCGGAAAGGCAATGTCGGGTCTCCCCGGAACACCCTTTTGCTGTATTCGGAACCGATACCCAAGCCGGTGGAGGGTGGAGGAGCCTTCTAACCGTCAGCTCGGGGCAGGTATTCGACGCGGCGGCCGCGAAATGGCTTCGCTGGCTACAACTTACGCGTTTCATTGGTTAAAGTGGGCCATGGCGCAAACCGTTGCTCATATTGTTCGCGAGATGACCTATAGCCGGGACCAGTATCTTTGGCTGGCCGCTGCGCCGCCCGACGAAGCGGTTATTCATGTTTTGAACGCCGTTCCGAAAGGTTGGGCAGCAAGTCGATCAGAAAGAGCTGCGCATCATGGGATCGAAAAGCGTATTGCTTCGCACGCTCGTCGCCACATCAAGCGCAAAAACGGCGGGTTTTGGCGTGCCCAGCTCTGTACCGAAGTGGCGCGCCATTCAGAACAAAACCACGAACTCGTATGTCGTTGAAATTGCGCTCTAATTTCAGCCTTCGTGGAAGCAGCATTGCTTAAGGCTTCGGCACGTCGGGGTTCAAGTCAGGAGATCGGCTACCTTCGTTCCTCCGACCGGCTTCCGCGGAATTTATCGTGTCTGTCGCCTGAGGAGCGGGGCCGGCTTTCTTGCAGGTTCGCCGCATCAGCACGCCGCTGGGGCGAAAAAAGGGGGTCTGAAGATCAAGCGATCGGGCGCTCGCGCGGCGGCTTGAGCACCAAGATACATAGGTTTGGGATGTCCCGTGCGGTTTACGCTCACCGCAGGCCAGAAGGGCGACGCACCGCAAGCCGCCACATTGATCGAGGGACTGCCGGCCGAGGTCGTCATGGCCGATACGGCCTACGATGCGGATCACTTGCGCCAGGCCATTGCAGCCAAGGGGGCGCTCGCTGTCATCCCCAACAACCCGTCACGTGCACTCAAGCATCCGCTCGACAAGCATCTCTATGCCCAGCGACATCTGGTCGAATGCTGCTTCAGTAAGCTTAAGCAGTTCCGCAGGGTCGCAACACGCCTCGAAAAGACAGCCAGAAATAACCGAGCCGTCGTCACTCTGGCTGCTATCGTCCTATGGATGCGGTAACTGTCCAAACCACCTTGAGCATCTATCGTCTTCCTTGCGTGAGTCCATAGCGGCCCTTGCGACGAAGCCGCATACACCCGACCTACGGCTTAGGAAACTATTTCCGAAGTAATTACGTCAATGGGTTAGCGACGCCGTGTTGCAGATTTGTTGCTTCTAGGAGCTAGAGAGCGAAGAAAGTGGGACCTCAATACTCCGAGGCTGTGCAATGGGGATTTCCTCCAAATTGTCATGGTAGCACTCGGCCACCCCATCGAACCGCATCCCCGCGAGCCCGCAACTCGCCGGGTCACTCAGCCGCAAGCGCTTGCTGCCCTAGCTGCAAACCGAGACGTCCCCAAACCTCGACCAGCGCTTCAGCAAGCGCGTCCATCAATTGATCGTCGTGATAGGGCGTCGGCGTGATCCGCAACCGCTCCGTGCCGCGAGGGACGGTCGGATAGTTAATTGGCTGAACATAGATACCGTGCTCGGTTAGCAGGAGATCGCTGGCTTTCTTGCACTTCCTCGGGATCGCCAACCATCACGGGCACGATGTGCGTCTCGCTAGGCATGAGCGGCAACTTTGCTGCGTTGAGCACGGCCTTCGCCCGCGCCGCGCGTTCCTGGTGGCGGTCGCACTCCCGTTGCGAGGTTTTCAGGTGCCGGATGGCTGCGGTGGCAGCGGCGCAGACGGCCGGTGGCAGCGCGGTGGTGAAGATGAATCCTGGCGCGTAAGAGCGCACTGCATCGATGACGTTAGCTTTCGCCGCGATATAGCCGTGAAGCCCCCGAAGGACTTCGCCAGCGTGCCCTCGATCACGTCGATACGATGCAACGCCCCTTCACGCGCCGCAATGCCCGCCGCGAGGGCCGTACATGCCCGCCGAGTGGACCTCGTCGATATAGGTCATGGCACCGTAACGCTCCGCTAGGTCGCAAATCTCGTCTACCGGCGCAACGTCGCCGTCCATCGAATAGAGCGCCTCGAACAGGATCAGCTTCGGTCGCTCGGGCGCCTCCGCCGCGAGCAGTTCTTCGAGATGACCGACGTCGTTGTGGGGCCAGATCTTCTTGTCGACAGCGGCGCGGCGCTCGCCCCTCGATCATCGAATTGTGGTTCCAGGCGTCCGATAAGATCATAACGTCGTGAAGGAGCCCATAGCGCGGTTCAAGCCCTGCCGGTACCCTCTGATCTGCTACTCTTGTCCGGGCACCGCCACTGTGGTCCCCAGGTCGCCCATCCGCCCCACGGCTTCAGCTGACTAGACCGATTTCGCGGGCTCCAGAGATGTCCCGTTCGCAGTGGCACTGGCCACGAAGCTGCCGCCCTGGACTGGCTTGCGCGGGAGCTCGACCACCGCAGGGTTGGGGCTGCCCGGTTGATCAATCATTTCTATGTTGACGAGATTGGTCAGTCGCAATTCGTCCTGTGACAGCTCGTGCAGATCTTCCCAGGGTGGCACATTCAGCGACAGCGACAACAAATCGCCGGTGCCCCCCATGTCGAACGTGTATTTGGCGAGACGCCCAATATCGCGCTCGACGATCGTCAGATCATCTGCGCTATAGGTCGCGGCCCTGGCGTCATTGGCACGGTCCCCCATCCATATCTGATGCACACGAACATGGGCGGTCTTGGGCACGTAACGCGTCTTCCCCGACAGAAGCAGGAACACACACATGGATTCGCAATAAGCTGCAGGCGCCATATTGATGGGATCGTTCTGCGCTGGGTTAGCCTGAACGCCGGTGCCGACGGTGGTCAGCACCCCGAGATTGCGCCAGCGTCGACCAAGCGCAATCGCATCGTTGACCGAACCGCCGCTGGAATCCAGCGCGATGGTGACGCCGTTGAGCCGCCTGCCACGCGCGAATTCATCGAAGTCTCTTGGGCTATCGGCAGTCACGACGCCGACGGCACTGATCCAGCCTCGGCAATTCGGCTGGCAAGCGACCCAGCTGAACTTCAACGGCAATTTGCGTCCTTCGACCGCAACGCCGGCATGCGCCGAACTGGTCAACATGGCCACCAATGCGATGCAAAGAGCGGCGCCAACGAGCAGCATCCAACCTCGGATTTCCACCCAAGGAGCGCGAGCAGAGGTTGGATCGGAGCTGCGGGGACAATCCAGGGATCCGGCCCTCGATAGGGGCATGATACCGTAACCTCAGTTGACTATCGAGCGGGGCTGGTCGCATCGCGGCGGCGTGCATGCAGCAACGATGGCTGGTGCTGCCCAGTCGGCGGTACGGCTTGAGAATCGAATTGCAGCCAAGGCTGATACTTGGCACGCCATTTCGGACCAGGACCCCGCATGTAGTGCAGCTCGGGCCGGTAGCTGTCGCGCACGTCTAGAATCAGATTGCGAACGACACAGGCGAAATTGGAGGCCGTGTCGGCCGTCCTCCGAGCAAGACCCGACAATGCGCATGCATCCAAGATTCTCATCGCTGTGACTCCTCGGTCGCCCACGGTAGATCGGACAATTGACGCCCCGAGCATAGTCCACGAAAGGAGAACCAAACCATTGCACAGAGGTCGATCGCGTACTTTACATTGGCGAACAACAGCAAACCTAAGCTTAGATCTGCCCGAGCCTAGCCGACCTTCAAACGGCGCTTACTCGGATCTGCCGCGATGCAACACGGTCCAGCTCACCTGCGCTGCGACGATGCCGCGTGCTTTCAGCACCGACGTCGTGATGCTAGGTTCGACGTCGGCAGGAACTACCTGCTTCCTGCTTCATACCGAACGGGAGGACAACATGGCTGACAGCGTCTACAAGGTCATTGAGCTCATCGGGACCAGCGATACATCCTGGGAAAAGGCCGCCGCCAACGCGGTGGAGCAAGCCGCAAAATCCCTGCGAGATCTTCGCGTTGCAGAGGTCGTCAAACTCGATATGCAACTGGACGCCCAGGGAAAAGTCGAAGTCTATCGCGCCAAACTCAACGTCTCATTCAAGTTCGAGGGCTCCTGACCTGAAGTGAACTTGCTTCACGGCCGGATCGTCGACCGCCGGATCGGGCTCGCGTTGACACTTCATGCGAGCCCCCCGAAGTTACTCCTCCGCGAATGTTTTTCAGGTCGCAAGCGGGGCTATATCCGCTTGACCTGTTCGAGCCAGCTCACAAAGCGTGGGTGCCCTCCAAATCTGCTCTCCAATGCTTCCAATTCTTGTCGAAAAATCGGGAGAGAAAGTGTTCTTTTGATATCTGGCTCTCTGATCTTCCAGACCTCCGATGGAAGGTAGCCATGCACTTTGAGCTCATAGAGTTCGAAGATCGAGTAGATGATTTCATGTGCTGCTCGACGTTCTTCCGGCGTCATCTCCAAGTTACCGGGCCCGTCCCGCCCATCGAAAGCAGTTATTGGGAGGTCGCGCCTCACGTCAGAGATTCGATCAGAATATTTGAGAAATATCTCGGCTCCCAAACGCCTATTGTTGGTGTAAAGCGCAGCGTAGATGGCAATACTGCCAACGATGACGGTGCCAAGTGTCATGAATCGCAGAATATGATCAAGCACTTGCACTCTCCTTTGCTCGTGCACATGCGAGAGCCGGATTACATCGTTTGAAATCTTGGCCATGCCGAGCGCGCCAACACCGGTAGAGCTTGGTTAATGCGCCCGACCGATGCTCCTGATGTTCACTCTGCCGCGAGCGCGCCGTAACGGAGAGGTAGACCGAGATGCTCCCAGACGTGGACCAGCGCCTCAGCGAACGCATTGATGAGAGCGTCATCGTGATACGGCGTCGGCGTGATGCGCAGCCGTTCGGTGCCGCGCTGAACGGTCGGATAGTTGATCGGCTGGACGTAGATGCCATGCACGGCGAGGAGGAGATCGCTCGCTTCCTTGCACATCTCCGGATCACCCACCATCACTGGCACAATGTGCGTGTCATTCGGCATGACCGGCAGGCCGGCGGCATTGAGCACAGCCTTGACCCGCGCGGCACGGTCCTGATGGCGGTGGCGCTCCCATTTCGAGGTCTTGAGGTGCCGGATCGCCGCGGTCGCCGCGGCGCAGACCGCCGGCGGCAGCGCGGTGGTGAAAATGAACCCGGGCGCGTACGAGCGCACCGCATCAATGATATCGGCATTCGCCGCGATGTAGCCGCCGAGGCAGCCGAATGCCTTCGCCAGTGTCCCCTCGACTACGTCGATGCGGTGCAAGGCCCCGTCCCGCGCGGCGATGCCGGCACCGCGTGGCCCGTACATGCCGGCCGAATGGACCTCGTCGATATACGTCATGGCGCCGTAGCGCTCGGCGAGATCGCAGATGCGGTTGACCGGTGCAACGTCGCCGTCCATCGAGTAGAGCGCCTCGAACACGATCAGCTTCGGGCGATCGGGCGGCGCCGCCGCCAGCAGATCTTCGAGATGATTCACGTCGTTGTGGCACCAGATCTTCTTTTCTACGCCGGCGCGCCGTACGCCCTCGATCATCGAATTGTGGTTCAAGGCGTCCGCGAAGATCACGCAGTTCGGAAGCAGCTTGGCGATGGTCGCGATGCCGGTCTCGTTGGACACGTACCCTGAGGTGAAGACCAGGGCAGCCTCCTTGCCGTGCAGGTCGGCGAGCTCGCGCTCCAACTCGACCAGCGGGTGATTGGTGCCGGAGATGTTGCGGGTGCCGCCCGCGCCGGCGCCCATGCGGGTCGCGGTTTCGACCATGGCGCCGATCACCTTTGGGTGCTGACCCATGCCGAGGTAGTCGTTCGAGCACCAGATCGCGACCGGGCGCGGGCCGTCCGGCGAATGCCAGATTGCGTGCGGGAAACGACCTGCTATGCGCTCGATATCGGCAAACACGCGGTAGCGCCGCTCCTCATGAAGGCGGGCAAGCGCGGCTGAAAAGAAATGATCATAGTTCATAGAGAACGATCTCCGTCCAGCTTGCGCTCGATCATCGAAAAATCCCTTCTATGAAGACGGCCGCCGCCAATTCGAGTCGGGCCTTAATGGAGCGGCCGGTCCTTCGGGAGGCTAAGGACCGCCCGCGGGGAGCCACCCTAGGCTCCCCTGCCCAGCTTGCCGATGACACAGCGCCACGCTGCGAGGCGCTCGGCTGGATGCTGCCTCATCCAATCCGCAAGCTGCGGCGCCCCCATCAAGCATGACTGCACCGAGACATCCGCGAAATCTGAGGTGGTGACGGTCTGCTCGTGACAATTTTCCGGAGAGGACAGGCTGCAGAGGACGGCGATGATCTTGATCACGAGAGAGCCCCAAGGTCGCGAGCCGCAATGGCATGGCCGATGGTGTGAGCCGTCGCCCCTTTGTTGCTCGGCTTTTCCCCCGGCAATGGCAGGACCACGCTGTCACAAGTTGCCTGAGCTTCCCGCACCAAGCGACTGCGCTCGCGCCCGGACTGCTGGATGAACCGAAAGAACTCTTCCATGTTCCGTCTCCTCTCAAGCTCTCTACACCATTCATTTGGCGACATGAGCCGCTCACTCTACGTTCGATCGCCCTACGCCCCACGAGCGCTACGTTTGTGATCGGGTCGGTCCGCGAAAATGTAGAGCGGACGGGCCGTGCCTTCCGCGACTTCGCGCGAAATCACGACTTCTTCCACACCTTCCAGGCCCGGCAGATCGAACATGGTCTCGAGCAGGATCGCTTCGAGGATCGACCGCAGGCCGCGCGCGCCGGTCTTGCGCTCGATCGCCTTGCGGGCGACCGCGCCAAGCGCCTCGTCGGCGAAGGTCAGCTCGATGTTCTCCATCTCGAACAGCCGCTGGTACTGCTTCACCAGCGCGTTCTTCGGATCGGTCAGGATCTTCTTCAGCGAGGCCTCGTCGAGGTCTTCCAGCGTCGCGACGACAGGCAGACGGCCGACGAACTCCGGGATCAGGCCGTACTTCAGCAGATCCTCCGGCTCGACGTGACGGAAGATCTCGCCGGTGCGGCGGTCTTCCGGCGCGAGCACCTGAGCCGCGAAGCCGATCGAGGTCGAGCGGCCGCGCGCGGAGATGATCTTCTCGAGGCCCGAGAACGCACCGCCGCAGATGAACAGGATGTTGG
>NZ_JACMYO010000022.1 GCF_020889685.1 Bradyrhizobium oropedii | reverse complement strand
AAACCGCCGCCCGCCGGTGACGGCCCTCCGATCAGCTCCGCCTCCCTCCGTCCCGTCACCGGCGGAAGCAACCGCCTTCAACCAAGATCATAGCCCGATGGTGGGGGCAGTTCTTCATGACGCAAAGGGGGCAGTTCCGGAGGGCGTTTGACACCTGATCAATAGGATGATGTCTTTTGACACGCCTGCTCTCGGATGACACCGAAGCACGCATTTGGTCACCGGCGAAGGGTCGGCCATCATTCGATTTGAGCTCCAGTATCCAAAGAACTTGTAACCAGCAGGACCACCGCCGCAGGCATCGCCACAGCGATTGGCTAAAAAGCGGCTGGCTCATGGCGTGCTAGCGACTCAGCCTCAGCTATAGCTCGTGGTGTGCTCTGGCTCACACGTCAGTATCAACGTTGCGGTCGACGAGCGCGCTCTCCCCTGTGGGACTGAGTATGAGAAGGCGACAGCCCGACCATGATGTGCCTGCTGATCGGCTCTGAGGCCTTCCCCTCCACAATGTCGGACCGCCGAACGCAGTCCGGAGGTCAAGTACGCGCAAACCGAATTATTGCGCGCGCACAATGCCAGGAACATGCAAAATCGACCCAATTTTCCTCGGTCTCAGCCAAGTTCCTGCGCAGCTTGAAGCAACGATTTAGGGCCCCGGTCAACTACCAACTCTCGCGATTGATTCAGATGACAGACGCATGTCACCTTCACTGCAGGAACCTCCGCGGGTCCAGCGCCCAAGGAATTGGCATGCAAGATCAATCCCAATCTGTTCTCGCCAATCGCACTGATCATTCCGCTGATTCGTCACTTGCAGAAATGTTGCGGGCCGAGGTCTGCTCCAGCAGCGAGCTCTCCTTCCTTATGGAAGCGCATGACGGTCTCTCCGCCGCGATAGCGGAGCGCGCAGGTTTCAAAGGCCTCTGGGCATCTGGTCTGTCGATCGCGTGCTCACTCGGTTACCGTGACGTCAACGAGGCGTCCTGGAGCCAACTCGCGGACGTAATCGAGCGGATCGTAGACGCGACTCAACTGCCTGTCCTCGTCGATGGCGATGGCGGCTTCGGAAATTTTAACAATGCTCGTCTGCTGGCGCGCACACTCCACCAACGCGGCGCAGCCGGTGTCGCGCTGGAGGACAGCTGCTTTCCGAAGACGAACTCGTTCGTTGGCGATCGGCGTCCGCTCGCCGATATCAACGAATTCTCCGGCCGTCTGCGCGCGGTGAAGGATGCAGTGTTCGAAGATTTCGTTCTTTTGGCCCGGATCGAGGCACTGATCGACGGTAAAGGGATGAACGAAGCGGTTATGCGCGCTCATGCTTATGCGGACGCGGGAGCGGACGCGATCCTCATTCACTCGCGAAGGAGTTCCGCCGGTGAGATCCTTGCGTTAGCACGCGCTTGGCAGAACAAATTGCCGGTCGTGATTGTTCCTACCAAATACTATCGAACATCGGCCTCTGTGTATCGCGACGCACGCATCTTCACAGTGATCTGGGCCAACCACTCAATGCGAGCTGCAATAGCGGCAATGCGGCAAACCTGTCATCGCATTATCACCGAGGAGAACACTGGGAGCATTGAGCCTGGTATTGCAACGCTTGATGAGGTCTTCGAGCTGCCAGGACACGACGAACTGGCCCGAGCGGAAGCGCGATATCTGCCTGGGCGTCGAGGCGACTCCTTTCATTCAGAGACGGCAGCGATTCCGTAGGAGAGCTGACATAAAACCATCCGTCATACAATCCGAGCAGAGGACTTACGATGGCACGGCGGCTCTTCCGTCACTCACCAAAGTTGACGACATTCTTCGGTCACAATCCCTCTCCTCTCAGCAGCGCTCCAACCGCCGAAACCATCAAATGGATGATGAATTGTCAGCTCCACTATGAGCATGTCGTCCTTTTATGTAGGAGACAAGCTTTGTGCCGCAGCGCCAATCGTGACATGCCCGATTAAGGGAGAGAGCACATGCTGGCGGAGCGAACTACCTTATTCAAATTCTCGGACACCGCCGCGGCGTGGACGGCAGCCAAAGCAGCTGCCGCGAGCGCCGAGCAAATCATCGACTTGACCGCCGAGGAGATCCACAGTGATCTTGCGCCAATGGTGCGCGAGGGTACGATCATCGCGATTAATCGCAACATCAACCGCACCCCGGAGACAGGCGACCCGACGGAGCTCCGCCACGCGATAGCTCGCAAAATTTCCACCGAGACCGGTCAACCTTGGTCGGCGGACGAAGTCGCAATAACGAGCGGCTCCAAACATGCGCTGTTTAACGCCGCTATGGTGCTTCTAAATCCGGGGGATGAGGTACTCATCCCCGTTCCAAATTGGACTTCTTTCCCCGCGCAGATCCTCCTGGCGGGCGGAGTGCCGATTTTAATCGAGACAAGATCCAATAACTATGTGCCGAAGCTTCCGGATCTAGCGTCAGCAGTTACGTCAAAGACTAAAGCTGTCGTAGTCAACACCCCGAACAATCCGACCGGCACGATTTATGACCGCGAAACTCTTGCGGAAATTGCCCAGCTTGCAGTTGAGCGGGATCTGTGGATTGTGTTCGATGAAAGCTATGGGGCTTTCGCCCATGCTCCGCACACGCATCATTCGATCGTGTCGGTCGCTCCTCCGGCGCGCCCCCGAACTCTCCTCGTTAACTCGTTCTCCAAATCCCTGGCCCTGACCGGTTGGCGAATTGGTTATCTCGCCGGCCCAGAAGCCGTCATCAGCGCAGCGCAGGCGCTACAACGCGATACGGCCTGCAATCCAAATGTCATTTCCCAGCATGCACTGCTCCATCATTTAGAGTCCGGTGATGACGCCTTCCAACAAAAACTTCAACGTCAGGTCAGTGACGCGCGAACGCTTGGGCTCTCGATCCTGTCGACGCTGAGGTCGATCCCCCAACCTGCAGCCCAAGGCGGGTTTCACTTCTATCTCGATCTCAAAGGCTGGCAGCGGCGGACCAAGGGGCCCGGCCCCGAATCCAACGCCGATGACGTCGTTAACGTATTGCTGATGGATGCTGGGGTCGCGACAGTTTCGGGCACGATCTTTGGCGATCCAGCCGGGATCCGGCTCTCCTACGGGGTCGATCTTGGCTCGCTCGACAAGGGCTTGCGGCGTCTGTCTGCAACCCTGAACACGTGGAACTGAATTCTTGGTGGTTCGGCGTGCTTGGAATTGCAGAGGGTTACCGTAATGCCCGATTTTCCTCGCCGCGCTATCGTCCTTGCAGCCGGCCTCGGCTCACGCCTGGCGCGAACCTGCCGACATCGAACTGATCGACGCCATTGTCACCCGAACGCCTCACGATCCGATAGACAGGGACCGGCCGCAACCCTCGCTCAACGCATGGATCTGAGCGCAGGCTCCAGCGCATAGAGGAAATCGTCGAGTGGCAGCAGCGTGTGCCGTCGGAAAGCGACGATGATCGCCTGCTCCTCGATGGAAAGGACAGTCGATTTGGCTTCCTTGGGGCCAGTCGAACGATCAGCGACGGTCTCGCGCTGCTTCCACTTCGCGACAGTCTTCTGGTTGATCCCATAGCGCTTGGCGAGGCCTCTCAGGCTCTCTTGACTATCTTGTATTGCTCGACGGACAGCCTCCGTCGTGGCGGCGCAGCCGTGTAGAACTTGTCCCATAGCGCATCCTTCGAATCGTGCGATAAGAATGCACCATCAAAGCTTGGGACACTTAGTCCGACTTCGTCTGAACAGACGTACGGCCTTCCACCTAATTTGAACGACCACTATACAGTGTCAAATCGGTGTCCAAAATTGCCTGGCGAATGACATGCTTGCAATCGCTCGATCGCCCCGCCCACGCGGCTGCGGATTCATTAGCGAAGCGGAGCAGAATGCCCTCGCGCTTCTTTGGGAGGCTTCGGACCGGGTGTACGGCAAGCGCCTGAAGGGCTGAGCCTGTGCTGATTGAGGCGATGGAGCGGCACGGACACCTGGATCTTGCGGCCGAAAATCCGCGGGAAGCTATTTGCGATGAATGCTGCGACGATCGACCGTCCACTGCGACCGATCCGGAAAGGAGCAGCTCCCGGCGCCGGTGGCCTGCAGCGAATACCCGCGCGGGCATGAGCAGGCTTCACAGCGTAACTTAACCTTGGTAGCTGGGCGGCGAACACTAAGGATTGGCGCATTGCGGATGAACCGCGGAAGGCAAAAGAAAAGTCAGCCTACGGGCGCTGGCCTAGGTGGAAACGACGTCTCGGATGATTCACCAGCACGCTGGGCGAGACCATCGCAGTCGAGACCGTACTCGGTGCTGGATTATGGCTCCCGCAAGAGCACCAGACTCGCGGCAGTGATCGTCAACACCAAACAAAGTACCAAAGCCGCTGCGTATCCCCCCGTTAAGCTTCGGATCAGACCCAACAATCCGGGGCCGAAAGCGCTCCCAATGCCGCCAATCGCAGTCGATAATCCGAGGGCAGTTCCAAAAGCAGCGGGTCCGATTTCCCGCTGGATAATCAAAGAAGGCAATGTGGTCAGATGGCCTATCGAGAAACCATATAGCCCGAAGGCAAACAGCAACACCGTGGGATTTGACGTCTGAAGGACGATGACGAGGGCCGCGGCCTGGATTATCATGAACGCCGCACTGGCCGACCTCGGATCGACGCGATCGACGAATGCACCGAGGCATATTCGTCCGACAACCGCCATAGATGCCGTGATCGTCACCGCGAATCCTGCGGCGGACCGTCCTATGATAGGTTCCAGAAACGGCACCTGATGGACAATGAGTCCAACCCCCGCGAGTAGTGCGATCGCAAACGGGACCGCAATTGTCCAGAACCCGATCATCCGCAACAGGGCTCTGCGTGAGGGGCTAGTCGGCGCTTGGCCGATCCCTTCATGATAATCGGCCCGCGCAAAATATTGCTCGAGTCGTTCCTGCGTTCGGCGACCGCTCAGAGCCAGTACGACGGGCACGAGCACAACGAGTATGGTCGCCGTTGCAGCCAACATCGCTAAGGTGAAGCCAATTGTGCCGACGAGGGCCAGGAGCGCAGGAACCAAAATAACGCCACCACAAGTAGCACCGTTAAGGGCGAGGCTGAGCGCGAGGCCACGACGCTGCTCGAACCATGAATTGACGACGATTGCGACTACGACCGTGCCCATGCAGGTCGAGCCGAGCGCCATCAAGAGAAAGGCCAAGTACAGCTGCCACGGATGTGTCATCAGCGCCAAGATCGTCGTTGAGGCAGCCAGAGATGACGTTCCACAAAGCAATAGCGATCTGAGACCCATCCAAACCATTAAGTCGCTGGTAAATGCAACCAGTACCGAGCTCACCAGAAGTGAGAGGGTACTGGCTGCGGACAACTGCGCGGTCTGCCAGCCGTGCGCGCGCTGGAGTTCGGCCAAGTATATGCCTTGACCGTAGAGGCCAAACCCGCAGATGAAGAGTGCGATCAGGGAACATCCCACCACGACCCACCAACCGTGGTAGGTCGGCGATGACTCGTCTGCAGGAGCTGTCGCATAGCTTGTCAGCCGTCGCATTTACTCAATCGTTGTCTGGTTGTACCGGATGAGCTAGGTTCGCAGAAGAAGTTCGCTGGTGTTTCGCCTCGATTGAGCAATCCAAAATGTAGGGTCGTCGAGACGGCGTGTGTCTTATTGCTCGCATGAAATGTTCGGAAGAACTGCTTGAGGTGATAGTTCAGGATGACCTCCGCACACTGAATTATCACTGTTATTTTCCAGGCTGCTTTTCCCGGGGCGATGAAAGAAGAATCTCTCGTTGATGCAAACGACAGACTTAGGCCGGAAGAAACACCCTGTTCGGTTTGATCTCTGGTTCTGCTCCGCATGATTCGACCGTCCCATCGATTGGCTCAGGTTGCATCGTCGGGTAAACTCCCGAATGATAGCACCAAATTTAGAAGAAGGTGTGACGCGGGTGGAGCAGGCGCCTTATTAGTTTTGATAGGGGACCACAGTAGATGCGACGCCTATAGCGCGGCGGTCGATTCCTAGTCTCGCGATTCATCGGCACCGGTTTGAAAACAATTTGCCAACTGTTTTGGCGGCTCGAAACGACGAAACACGACGCAAAGCATATAACACTCCAGTATCTGCCACGGTCGACGCGACAAAGTCAGTGAAAATTATCACTCCGAAATCTGACCTCGGAACTCAATTCGACGCGCTTGAGATGAGCGGTGTCGCGCTTCATCTCGCTTCGCCGCTTGTTCAGTAAATTCGATCCGGTCGCGCGACACATCCGTGGGATCTCATGGGCGTCACCTGGCAGAACTGGGTCAATGATACTCTGACCGCCGCAGCAGAGAGGAGAGCTGCCACGAGAATGTTGCCGTCGTGCGGCAATGCCGCTGGAGCGGTGTTGGCACTTTACGTAGCTAGCGTCACCAACGTGAAACGAATAGCTCCTAGTGCTCCCATGCTTGCGGCCAACAGAAAAGTCAACGCCCTTGCGTCAATCGTCATGCATCTTGGCAAGCAATAGCCGACCTGGCACCTAAAGCCCGGTGAGATGGAGGTGGTGTGGATTGGGACGGATATTACACTCAGCCGATCTCGGTGCACGCGGAGTTCATGAAATTGCAGCTTGCGACAAGCGAGCGACTTGATGCGCCGTTCGTTCGATCGAAGCGAGATACGAGCGTGGCGTTTCAACCGCAGCTCTTTAGTATTGGTCGGTGGCAGGCTGGAACCGCCGACCTACCGCATCAACATTCATGTGGTTGCGAGCCCGAACAGGCAGCGGACTTTATCACCGCACCATCGGCTCGCTGGTCGCGCTGCTCATCTCGACAGTCGGTCGCCGGTGGCGCGCTCCGGGATTAGAACGGGTGAGATTGCTTCCGAGCGCGGATCATGGCCAGGCTTGACTCGGCCCGAGCAGCGTGCACAGACGTGGAGGGACAAGCTAGGAGAGTTTTCCGTCCTCACAAGATCAGATGCATGCCGGCATCGATGCGCACACATTCGCCGGTCATGTTGCTCGATGCCGGGCCTGCGAGGAAGCAGACGAGCTGCGCTATGTCTTCGGCAGTCGAGACAACCTTGAGCGGCACCCGCGCGATCACCGCATCGCGCACCTGCCGGGCAGCGGCCTCTCCACGGCCCTTAGTGAACCAAGGCGTATCGATATAGCCGGGACAAACCGTGTTGACGCGAATGGAAGGCGCCAGCGCCAGCGACAGCGACAGCGACATGGCATTCAACGCGCCCTTGCTCGCTGAGTATGCGACCGATGAGCTGTTACCGCTGATGGCTGCGACCGAGGAGACGTTCACCACCGCGGCCGGCCGTCCACTCACTTTGGCGCTGGCCTCGAGCAGCGAGCGCGCCGCACGGATCATCTGGTACGGCCCGATGGTATTGACGGCATAGATGCGCTGGAAATCCTCTGCCGAGAGCCCATCGAGATCGTGATGCGGCACGTGTTTTGTGATACCGGCATTGTTGACGAGCACGTCGAGCCGCCCCCAGGGTGCGCCGGCCTCGACGATCTTCCTGCAATCGTCATCGCGCGAGACGTCGCCCCGCACCACCACGACCTCAGCAGCACCCGCTTTGCGGCAGGTTTCGGCCGTGGCTTCGGCTTCCTTCTGGCTCTTGGAATAGTTGACCACGATGCGAGCGCCACCTTTGGCCAAGAGGCCTGCGGTCGCCGCTCCAAGCCCCGACGCCGAACCCGTCACGATCGCGCACAATCCATCCTTCGACATCATTCCCTCTTCCTGAGCATTCGAGCCGCATGTTACGGCGGCACGCCACATCACGGCCGAACGCGCGCGTGAAGCAACATCTGCTCGCCGTGGCCGCCAGCCCCTCATCACCTCGCAGCATCATCACGTGCAACAGAAGACGCTTGTCGTCGGCGCCGAGGACCTCCGTGGGCACCCGGGCGCGGTCACCGGCGGACAAGTCCCGAAGATGAGGCAAGTGCGACTGTGTGGTAACTGCCGGTGTTGCGATGTACTCGCCGTCGATGCGGACGTAACGGAACAGGTTTTCATTGGCGGAGCCGCAGAGCTGGAGCTAGCCTCTCTTTCATGTGGCCGTCGAACCCCTCAGACGGCATCTCTACGTCCGCAACGGGTCGGAACCATTGGTGAGCGGGGCAATGCGGTTGCGCAGCCCCTGCTCCCAGCGGGCGAGGGTCTCGCCCGCCCCGTAGCCCTCTGCCCGCAGGCCTCGCAGCACGGCTACCAGGCAATCGTCGCGCTTCTGTTCGAGCTCAGGGACGGTCAGGTTCTCGGCCCGTGCATCCGACTGCTCGGCCAGTTTGTCCAGGAAGGCGCCGGTGACCTCGGGCGCGTCCGCGAGCTTACTCAACTGCCACTGTCTCCATAGCTCCATATAGTGGCGCACCTTGGTTCCACCGCCGGCGATTGGGAAGGGACCGATGACCGCCCGGCGCAGCCCGAAGGAGTAGCGGATGGCGTCGTTGACTTCCTGCGTAGTGGCCACGTCGTCGTGCACCAGCCACAGCGCCTCGCGCCACATCGCCTCCTGCAGCCGATTCGCAATGAACCCGTCCACCTCTTTGCGCACGACGAGCGGATGCATCCCCACCGACCGGTAAATCTCCGTGGCCCGCGCCAACGTCTCGGGTGCGGTGCGCTCTCCGGCGCACAGTTCAACCAGCGGCAGTAGGTAGACTGGGTTGAACGGGTGCGCGACCAGCAGGCGCTCGGGGTATTCCATCTCGGCCTGCAGCAACGACGGCCGGAACCCCGAGGTCGAGGAGCAGATTATGGTCTCAGGCGCCGCAGCCCTGCTGGCGGTTGCGAGCAGCTGCTGCTTGAGCTCCAGGCGCTCCGGCGCGGACTCCTGCACGAGCTCCACGCCGCGCACCGCCTCTGCGACCGAGTGCACCACCGTCAGCGCCCCCTCGGTTGGCAGCGGGGCCGACGTAAGTCGTTGATATGCCCGCCGCGCGCTCATCAGCACCTTTCGCACGCGGTCCTCCGCAGGAGGCGACCGACCATATAGACGCACGTCCACTCCGTTAAGGACAAACCGTGCGGCCCACCCGCTGCCGATGATGCCGGCCCCGAGTACCCCGACCGCCCGCGGCCACCCCTCAGGCGTGAACTTCGATATTTCGGTCATGGACTCTGACCTCTCAGGCATGAACTTTGAGCGCGAGCATCTCGCGCACCTCATCCGGGCTCACCACTCGCACCCCGATCCGCTCGAGAATCTCTACCGCGCGCTGCACGAGTTCGGCATTGCTCGCCAGGCGCCCGCGGGAAAGGTACAGGTTGTCCTCCAACCCGACCCGCACGTTTGCGCCAAGCAAAGGTGCCAACGCCGCATACGGGAGCTGCATTCGTCCAATCGAAAATGTTGAGTAGATGGCTCCCAACGGGAGCCGGTGCACTAGCGCCATCAGCGTGGTTGGATCGGCGGGCGCGCCAAAGCCAATCCCCATACACAGCTGGATTAACGGCGGACCGTCAATCAGGCCCTCTTTGATCAAATCGTGCACCATCACCAGATCACCGCTATCGAACACCTCGAGCTCAGGGCGCACTCCAAGCTTTTGCAAACGTGCGGCCATAGCACGCACCATTGCGGGGCTGTTGACCGCGATCAACTCGTTGTCCCAGTTCAAGGTCCCGCAATTCAATGTGCAGATCTCGGGCCGCAGCTCTGCGATATGCACCAGCCGCTCAAGCGCGCCCGGCATATCCGTTCCCTCCGCCGGCGGCAGCGGAGACTCCACCCCACCGAGCACGAGGGAGCACCCCATCCCCGTGGTCAGGTTGATTACCGGATTCACATCTGACTTGCGAACGCGCTGCACCACTTCCCGATACAGCGCCGGATCCCGCGAACCCTGCGCGGTCTCGGGATCACGCACGTGGATGTGCACCACCGCCGCCCCCGCTCGCGACGCCTCAATCGCGGAGGCAGCGATCTGCTCCGGGGATACCGGCACATTCGTATAGTTCGCCCTATTCCCTCCCCCTGTGAGCGCACAGGTGATAAACACCTCCGAAATCATCCCACTTCTCCCTCGTTGAAAGCTCGAGCTGTCCAAGCCGAGACAGACCAGCGATAGTGCGGCCCCATGATGTTCACCGCTTTTGGATTTCCGAACGTCAGCGCATTGAACTCCCGGCGATAGGGCCCCGGCGAACGCTTTGGCGGGCCCCCTTAAATCCCAGCAATCCGCGTGCCACACGTAGAATGCCGTGCGTGGCTTGCCTCACGATAAACAAGCAGGTGCTACCAGCCCGCTCATTGGCGGGTTGTCGGAATTCCGATACCGCCGTAGCAAACCGGACAAGTGGTATCGGTCGCCCCTCGTGCTGCTTAGCTTAAACACAGCTTGACCATGTTGCCCCCTATCGCCTCACGGTCGACGCCTCGACATCAGCGTATCGCCTGGCATGGTTTTCTGGCCAGTGGTTCGGTGATGGACTGGCTTCAATGTGAGAGCCGTGTTCTTCCTGAGCAGATGATCGCTCAAACGCGCGATGTTTTCCAACGTCATGTAACAGGCACGCTGGACAGCCCACTCATCGTTCTGTTCGAGCAGGATCGCGCCGACGAGGCATACGATGGCGTCTTCATTGGGAAGATTCCGGTGCGCCATTTGATCCCAGCCTTTGAGGCGTTCAATCGGGTTGATCGAGTGCAGCTTGGTCTGATGCTGCGGCGGGAACGTCATAGAGGCGAGCACGTCGGTCTCGGCCTCATCCAGGAAGGCCGCGAGCTTAGGCAGCTTGGGGCGAAGCTGGTCGACGACCTTCCGCCACTGCGCTCGCGCGGTCTCGGCATCCTCCTGTGCAAACGCGGTGGCGATGAAGGCGGAGACGACGCGCCGCCCGCCCTTGCCAGCATGCGCTAGTACGGTACGCATGATGTGCACGCGGTACCGCTGTCACGTGGCGTTGAGCACTTTGCTGACGGCGGCTTTGATGCCCTCATGGGCGGACCACGCGGCAGCGATCGCGCGTTTGCAGCGAGAGAACGAGCGGTTGCGCATGGAGGGGCGACATTTTAAGAAAGTCGATCGCGATCTTTGCTGGACATGAGATTCCGCTTCATCGAAGATTGCCGCGCCGATTATCAGGTGACGCTCTTGTGCGACGCGCTCTGCGTTACGCCGGCCGGCTATTATGCCTAGCGCTCGCGCCCGGAGAGCCGACGATCTGCGGCCGTTTGTGACCTCGTCGACGACATCAGGCGGGTCCGCCGCGACACCCGCGGGCGTTATGGCAGTCCGCGTATCCATATCGTGTTGAAGGCTCAGGGCCGCGGGGTGACCCGCGATCGCATCGAGCGGTTGATGCGGCGCCACGGCAACAGGGCATGATAGCGCGGCCCCGGCGAGTGCGGACCACCGACAGCCGCCACGACCTGCCGATCGCCCCGAATCTACTCGACCGCAACTTCATCGTTACGGCTCGGAACCAGATTTGGCTGGCCGATATCACCTGCATCGAGACCGAACCGGGTTGGCTCTATCTGGCCGTCGTCATGGATCTGTACAGCCGCAGGATTTTTGGGTGGTCGATGGCGGATCATTTGCGCGCCGACCTGCCCTTGGCGGCCTTGCGGATGGCGATCTCGGGGCGGCGGCCAAGTGCCGGCCTGATCCACAATTCCGATCGCGGCGTTCAATATGCCTCGGCGGACTACTACAAGCTGACGCAATCCGCCCGCTCAGGGCGTCGATGAGCCGCACGGGCGACTGCTATGCAATGCTCCGATGGAGAGCTTCTTTCACACGCTCAAGACGGAGTTCATCCACACAGACACTAGGCAACACGGGCAGACGCCACACGGGATATCTTTGCCTATATCGAGGGCCTCTACAATCGAACTCGTCGTCACTCCGCCATCGGCTTTATCAGCCCGATCCAGATGGAGCTAAGAGCAGCTGAACCCTGTCCATTTCTTCGGGGGAAGATCAGTGAACTTGACGTCTCGCGGCATTGATACGGGCGACGATGATGCGAGTCTCGAGCAATGGATCGAGGATGCTTCGAGCAGCGAACTGGCGCCGCTTGCGCAAGGCATCGGCCGCGACATCGCGGCCGTCCTGGCAGCCATCACTCAACCTGGAGCACCAGCCCCGTCGAAAGAGGAGCGCCAGATGTATGGCCGTTCAGGATATGCAGTACTCAGAAATAGGTTACTGGCAGCCGCCTGAAACGCACGATCGCGCACGATGAAAAGCGAAAGCACGATGAAAAGCGAAGGGGAGACCTGCACCAAATATCCGGAAGAGCCCCTAGTTGATGCTCTACTTCCACCCTGTTAGCCGCGCGGCACGGCCACGACGCGCTTTCGAAGATCCAGAGAGTAAGGCTTGCTAATCAATTCAGCATGAAATAAGGAAACTTCATGGCCGACCAATAACCAGGGGCACCTCACCAATATAAGCAAAGAAGGCGCCAAAGCGATCAGGGGCACTCCGGCGCCGTTGGGTTCCGTCTCCTGGCAGAGAATTTGAATTAGCCATGCCGCACCTATGGCGCTATCTCATCTTCCATACAGGTCGTCTTTTCTCCGCAAAAGACTTGGGGCCCTCCGTCCCGTCCTCCATGTCCATCAAGCGCCGCGACATTGGTTCCCCCATTTTGTATGACTCCTCCACCGGACGACTTCGCCCATTCATTACCAACTGCTTTATCGCCTGGATCGCGAGCGGGGAGCAGAGGGTTATCGAGTCTGCGATGGCGTCCGCTTCCTTCATTAGGGCATCTCTGTCCGGGTGCACGCTGTGCAACAGCCCACAACGCAACGCTTCCTGCGAGCCGATCCGATTTCCGGTCAACTGAATATACATCGCCTCGCCTAAAGGAATCATCCTCGACAAGTTATGGCAACCGAAATAATTCGCCATGAGGTTCCAGCGTGGTTCGGGCAAGCCGAAGGTCGATTGAGACGTTGCGATTCGAATATCGCATTGAAGGGCTATTTCAAAGCCTCCAGCTACGCAGTAGCCGTCGACGGCGGCAATTATTGGTTTCCATATCTCTAGCTCAGCAAAGCGACGAATCTCATCCTGCCTAGGCCCTTGACCTTCAGAGTTACATCGCGCGACTTCTTTAAGATCCATGCCGGCCGAAAAAGCCCGTCCTCCGGCGCCTGTCAAGACAGCTACCAATAGCTCGTCGTCGTCCCGGAACCTCCGTAGCGACTCCATCAACGCCCTTTCCGTTTCGAGGTTCATGGCATTCAACACTTCTGGACGATTAAGGGTTATGTAGAAGACAGCCCCTTTCTTCTCCGACAGCACTACTCTCTGATCTGTCATTGTCGACGAGCTCCATCTTGAGCGCCTGAAAAAAGCTCCATCGGAGCATTGTCATAGCAGTCGCCCTTGCGGCTCATTGACGCCCTGAGCCGGCCGACTGCGTCAGTTTGCGGTAGTCCGCCGAGGCATATTGACCGCGAACGGAATGGTGGATCAGGCCGACACTTGGCCGCTGCGCCGGGATCGCCATCCGCAAGGCCGCCAAGGGCAGGTCGGCGCGTAAATGATCCGCCATCGCGACGGCTTCAGAAAGTGCGCCCTCTGGCGACACTTCCAGATACGGTCGACCGGAACGGCAATTAGCGGCATTCACTTCGTGCAGGATGCTGGCCTCATCCTGCAAATTTAGCTTGATCGCGCGCATCTCAAAGCGCATCTTAAATATGGAGCATTCGAGTGCGAGCTGCGGATTCGTTCGCAAGAGGAGCCAAAAAACGCTCTCTGGGCCTGATACCGGCGGTCAGTTTGGCGCCACGACGAGCGGACCGGGCAGGGTCAAGCATATCGATCCTGTTTAAGGAATGCATCGCGGCCGGGGCCCGACGGTTTACCGTTCCGCCGTTTCTGTGGAAACTCCCTTCGCACACGCGTTACTGAAAAATTGGGTTCAATGCTACTCAACCCGCACCATCCTCAGGCTTTGGGGACTGTTTGGAAGCCGCACGGGAGGAAACCCACGACGTCTCGGATTCGAACGGCGCGAAGATTGAGTCGCGCCACTTGAATGCCGCCTTCGCATCCTCACTGCTTTGAATCGTGCGGAAGCGCTTAAACTCGGAGTCCGATTTCCCAATGATCAAGTCAGCAGCGAAGCTATATCGCAGAGCAGAATCGAGTCCCGCCGCGAGAAGTGTATTGTTGAGTGCCCTCTTGCTCCACACCAACGCTGGTAGTGAGACACGAGACATACGCTTCGCGATGCGCGTGACCTCTTCCTCAAGGCGATCCTTAGGGAAGACATGGTTTACGAGGCCGAGCCGATACGCGTGTTGGGCATCGAACATGTCTCCTGTGTAGACCAGCTCGCGACAACGCTGACCGATGAGGTACGACATCATCGGCAGCTCCGTGTCGCCAATTCCCATCCGGGTCTCAATGGCACCGAAGCACGAATCGTCAGAACAGTAGCGGATGTCACAACTCACGGCGAAGCTTAAGGCCCCGGCTAGGCAATAACCATTGATCATCGCGATAACCGGCTTGGAGCAGTGAAACACGGACCGTATGAACTTGACACCTAGATCGAAATACCTACTCCAATCATCCAAGCTCCAATTTTCCAAGCTTGACGGTCCGACTTCTGATTTGTCTCCGCCCATGTCAAAGCCAGAGGAAAATGCCCGGTCGCCCGCTCCTTTTACCACGACCACACGCACGTCCGGATTACGTTCGGCTGACACGAGCGCATCTTGGAATTCGGCGCAGAGCTTCAGAGACAGCGCATTCCTTTTGCTCGGCCGATTCAGAGTGATCCAAGCGACACGATCGTCCGCTTCGTAGAGAATGGTGCTATACGCCATTAGATGCCTCCTAAAATTAATGGCGCGACATCATCTGCAGCGGTCGAGATTCCCCCAACCGCCGCCTTAGCTTCCCACACCCACGCCACTCTCGAAGCTCTTTTCGCCTACAGAGCCCACACTATAAAGCGCGTCAAGCCGACGCAAAACTACCAAGAGCAGGAGGGCTCAAGACGAGATCGAGCCTATCGCCCGAATTGCCAAGCCAAGATCAGCCACGCGCCAAAGCGATCCGTCGTGCCGGGTGAGTAGGCTGGAGGAATCTCACCCCCAGCCTTTCGCGGAACGGTGCATGGGCCTCACTGCTCACACCGTTCCCATCACGTGACCTTGCCCCTTTTGCTTAATCCGGCTTGAAGTTCGTTCTGGCTCAGACTAGCACCAGAGCAGTGCAGTCGTTTTTCGGACGAGCAGATCATCGGGATTTTGAAGAGCACGAGGCGGGCGACTTCGATCAGTTATTTCCATTTACCGTCAAGATCTCAAAGCCCGCGGCCTAAGCGCGGCGCTTACGGCGCATGCCCAGCTAGGAGCCTGTCCGAGTATTTGGTTGCCGTTTCGATCCAATCGCGATTCAAATTTGAATGAGCCCTTGGGATGTCGGGATGTCGACCAACTGGCTGCTCCCACCGTCACTGGGCGAGTTCGCGCCGGAAGATCATGTCCCTCATTTCGTCCGCGATCTGGTTCGGAACGAGCTTGACCTAACCTCCATTTTGTCGGGTTACGACGATAACTGCGGATACCCGCCGTACCACCCGGGTATGATGGCCGCTCTGCTCTTCTATGCCTACACGCAGAGCGCTTATTCGTCGCGGCAGATCTCTCGATGCTGTGAGGAGCGTCTGGATTTCATGGCGTTGACGGCAATGAACAGATCGGGCTTCCGTGATTTTCGGAAGCGTCATCTCTCCGCACCTACGGATCTGTTTCTGCAAGTTCTCCGACTATGCAGCTCGGCGAGCCTTGCTGATCGACGGCGCGAAGCTGAAGGGGATCGCTCACGTCATAGGGCGATGAGCTCCGCCCGCGCGCGGCAGAGTGAGACAGAGCTAGCATTGCAGATCGCCAGTTGGTTCGCAACTGCGGAGCGTCACATGCAGCGGACGACGCGTGCTGGGACGATGAGATGCCTGCGGGATCAAAACAAAAAAGAGTGTCTTGATCGTATTCAGGTGGCGAAGACAGCGCTTTAAAAGAGGTGAGACGAGAACCGGATATGATCGATACCAACGGACCTAGTCCATCTTCTGCAATGCAGACTTATGGGCTGCCCAATCGCTCGCCCGACGGAGGACCACCCGATAGAGCGCAGCGCAACCTCACCGATCCAGACAGCCGTATCTTGCGCACGCGAGATGGATTTATTGCAGGTTACCGCAGCCAGCTCGCGGTCGATGCCGAAGGACAAATCATTGTCTCGCACCGTCCGATAACGAATAGTGCCGATGTTGACGGACTGATCCCACTGACTGATGCCACGATGGCAGCGTTCGGACGCAGGCCAATCGAGATTTCCGCCGACAATGGGTTTGCGAGCGAAGCTAATCTTGAGGCCTTAGCTGAGCGATGCATTAATATTTGGCCTGCCGGCGAGGTCGACACCGCGATGAAACGAAAACCACATGGAGGCGGCTCAAGAAGCAGCCTGGGATGATAGCAATGGAAGCTAAACTCAAACGCGACGGCTATCGAAGTCGCTATCGGCTGAAAAACAGATAGTCGAACCAGTGTTCTGACAAATCAAACAGGCGAGAGATTTTCGTCAATTCTTGCTTGTGGACTCGACAAAGTCCGATGCGAGTGGGCGTTGGTTTGCGTGGCCCAATCCTCTCAAACTCGCCGGCGCCCGCTAATCGCGAAGGGACGTGGAGCAAAAACCCGACTGCCTTCTTCGCGGACCCCAAGGCATTATTCGGACGGGCTCCTAGGCCTAGCTCCTCCGGCTAACGCTGATGTCCGGTCGAAACGGGGTGCAGTTCAGCCCCGATGTGGTCGACCTGTTGGGGCCAGCATTGCGGTACCGCGCACTGAAGCTAAGTACCTCCCGGAATGCTGGCAATTACGAGCCTAAAATCAGCTCTGTTCTCGTGTGCTCGACCTGGCTCCTCAACTCGGCGCCGGTTAGCCAAATAAGCCAATTGTCTTCCAGGATATCGTCTTCTACTAGCTGCAACATCGCCCCGCCTGGCTCATAATGACGGTATTGTGCAACGCTGCCTTTTTCCACTCGCCAGCGTGCCACAAGCGCACATAAGAAGTCAGGAGCCCACATCACAAAGGACACGCGGAATACTATCCGCGTTATGATTTGAGCTATGCCCCCTCCTCTAAAGTCTTCTCGCACCCATAGATCTCCGTTGTAGGTTACTTTCCCAGTTATCTTCCTCGCGTTTGGTGCTGTGCAAGTACAGCGATCCTGAGGATGTGAGTGTATGGTTGGGTCTGCGTAAAACGCCTTCAGAGACTGGAGATGCTCTGCAAAGTTGCTTTGTGAAAGATCATACAGTCGAACAGCATCTGAAAGCACGATCTCGTTCTTCTTATCGACGCCTATGATCCAATAGCCCTCGCCTGACTTAATCGGCGAGCGATCCGGCCGGAAAATTGGAAATGTTGGCCCTTTAGTTGGAATGGCCCGTGTGATCGAGACATACTCATGAAAATCGAATCCCATGAAAAGTGTAACGCCTTTTTGAAGGGAGGCGGTGTCATGTAATTGAACGAAGCGCGAAACTTGCAACGATTTTTACTCCGTGTGTCATTGCTGCTGGTTGTCCTATCGCGGACGACCGTCAATCACCAAGAGCACGCCTTCCACAAATCATCGCAAACAGGAGCGGAGCGCTCGCGCGCTTGTTGCGCTCAAACCAAGTACCTCGCGGTCTTCGCCGGATGCTTTCGTTGACACGGTGCCCGCGATTAAAGAACGCGCAGCGACTAGCATTGGGTCTGATCCGCGGGTGCGCCCCTGCCAGGCGTGGGAACCATACCAATCCGGGCCGCAGTGGCGTTTTTCAATCTGATAAGATCCTTGTTGTCGCGAGCTCCCCTTCGGGAAGCATCGCTGTACCGATGATGCTCTCCCTCGCCAACTGCGCCATGTCGGCGTCGGAGAGGCCAAGAAATCCCGATAGGATCTCTCTATTATGTTGTCCTAGCGTCGGCGCCGCTGCGCGGATTGGATAGGGTTCCGAACCTTCGCGAACTGGCAATGATGGCTGCGGATGCCAACCTATGAAAGCGCGTTCGACTTCCTGCAGAAACGCGCGCGATCGGAGATGCCGATCCTTGAGCAAGTCAATTGGGAGACGGGCTACACCAGCGGCAACCCCCACGGCTTGTAGCTCTGACATGGCCTGATCCGCGTCTCGGGTGAGCGTCCACGCTTCGATATCTCTCTCTAGGAGACCTTCGATGGCACGTCGAGCTTCCTCAGGTCTGAGCGATGGGTCCGCGGCCCAATCTGGCCGGCCAATGACTAGGGCAAGCCTCCGCCACATGTCTTCGTTCGTCGCGGCTACCATGATCCAGTTGTCTTCGCCCGCGCACCGGAAGCAGCCATGCGGCACGAACTGCGGATGTCGATTGCCATACCTTCTTAACGGCGTACCGGTGATCGAATGAACGGTGATCCATGGCGCCGCAAACGGCATCATGCATTCGATCTGGGCGAGATCGATGAACTGTCCCTGCCCGGTGCTGCGGGCATGAATCAGGGCGACCAGAACTGCAGCGCAGCCGTTTAACCCCCCGACGGCATCCCCAAACGCAATGTGGCTCATCACGGGTGGACCGTCGGCATTTCCGATCACGCTTGGCAACCCCGAGCCCTGCTCAAGGGTCGATCCGTAGGCCCGGCAATCACGATTGGCACTGTTTGCGCCAAAGGCTGACATTGACATCATGACAAGCCGAGGGTTGAGCGTTCTGAGCACGTCGTAGCCAAGCCCGAGCTTCGGCAGCACATCGACAGAATAGTTGTCGACGACAATCTCTGCTCCAGCCAAGAGCCGTTTGGCGACAGCTAGTCCCTGCGGCCGCTTGAGGTCGAGTGTGATACCGCGCTTATTGCGGTTCATGCCAGAGAAGCGTACCGTCTTTTCGTACATCTGCGCATCAACATAATCACGCCCTCGATCAACACCGCGAAACCAGTCCGGATACTGGATAGCCTCGATCTTGATGACGTCCGCTCCGAGATCAGCCAGTGTGCGCGTGCACAACGGACCTGCCCAACCCATTGAAAAGTCGATGACCCGAATTCCCTGCAATGGCTGCGGATTGGCGTTAATGCGGCTGGGTGATGCCGACGCAGTTCCGATCGCATCTCTTCGCGTATTCTGGATACTCTGCCGCTCGCCGAGCGCGGGAACCTTTCCGCCGGGACGCGGCGGCGTCAGGGTCAACCGCTGCGCCGAGCCAACCGTCAGGCCCTCCTCTTCGCCAAGCAGAACGGGCACGATCGCGCCGCGTACTTTCTTCTCCGTATCCAGGAGCAGATCGGATATTTCGGGCACTGGCACGATCGGAATCTTTCGTTTTAGTCCCTCTGCGAACCACTCTTGGGCGGTCCGCAATTTCAACCTCGGCGTAAACGCTCGTTCAATCTCCTCTAAGTGTTTCAGTCGATCCTCGCCGATGACTAAAGCCGACTCATCGCGCAATTCGGATAGGCCGAGCATATCGCAGAATGCCCGCCATTGTGCCGGTGTTGCCACCGTGACGCCAAGCCAGCCCTTTCTGGTTGCGTAAATGCCAACCGGTGATCCTGGCCAAAAGCGGTTGGTGCCAATCCGGCGCATCACGTCGCCGTGCGCAAACGCCTCTGACATAAGATACTCATTAAGAGCGATGCTCGATTCGAAGATGCTGAGCGACAACGACCGCCCTCCTCCGCCCTGCGTCTGCGCAACCACCGAGGATGCCGCGGCAATGAAGCCCCACAAGCCGGCGATGATGCCAGTTTGGAAATCCGGTGCGTGCACGGGCGGCCCCTCAATAGGTCCAACCAACCTGATAAGGCCGGCGAGCGCACGAACGGTTGAATCGGTTGCGGCCAATCCTGCATAGGGCCCATTTTGGCCGAACCAGCTCCCTTGGAGGCAAATCAACCCGGGACGAAGCTGGCGGACCGCGGCTAAATCAATGAACGGGCAACCTGCGACATCGATGTCACGACCATCGATCAAAATGTCGCAGTCCTCGATCAATTCCGTCAGTCGTCTGCTCGCCTGTGGGGTGGTGGGATCGATGATAACGCTTGACTTGTTGAAGTTCAGAAATGCGAACCACGCGCTCTGGCCGCTGGGCGTTAGTGGCGGGCTCCGTCGAAGTGGATCCCCTTGTGGCGGCTCGACCTTCCGAATGTCAGCACCGAAATCGGCAAACAACCTCGCACAGTAGCTGGTTGCGGCCGAGCTACCGATCTCTACCACCCGCAGATGCGACAAAACTCCCATCGAGGGCTCCATTGTAATGCTCCAAAACATGATCTATCTCGCGACGCGAGACAGTGGACGCTGCCTGCTTGCAATTGATACGAGCTGGGTACCGGCATCGAATGCAGGCTCCCTTTATCCAAATCCTCTCCGCGAAATCGATGAACTTGTAGATGCCGAACACGGTTTCGGTCGCGCCATCGGCATTGGCTCCGCAACTTTGTTGCTGTAACACCCTTCCGGATTGGCGCTGTCTCCATCTCCTTGCAACCGGGCAGGACGTAACCCTCCAGCTTCTTGCCCCTGGATTGATCGTCGGTGACCGTGGCAGAAAGCATGAAACCCCGAAGAGTGAGACGTGCAACGAATTCCCAACGTTTTCATTGCTGCATTTATCCTATCCTTATGAACTGCGTCACGGTCTGGACGGCAAGGTACTGGTTGATCGTACGCCATTAGCAACGGATCGAGGCACTACCTACTCTGGTGAGGAATAGTGTGTTTGATTCTTGAGAAACGCTGTTTGGCGGTATTGCCATTCCACTGCGGCAGTTCTTAAGCAATACCGGGTCAGTTCGCCGCGGTCTTCTCGAGCGATGTGGCCGAGCCGATCAGTAATCGGTGTTGAGCACGGTCGTCGACTTAAAGCCATGACCAAGGAAGGCCCGCCGTTGCCGCTGACCAGAAACGTCTGCTCGTAATGCGCCCCAGCCCGCCATTGGCCTCGCGATGATACAGCGCCAGTATGCAGTCCGCGGCGCGGGACATGCTGCGACCTGTCATCCGCGAAGTCCTTCTTGATCAGAAATGGACTCGGGGGCAGGGTGGCTAAAAATCGTCTGGCACACTGGCGCAACCAGCGAGCATCAGGCGCAACGGCGCACTACCGTACCGCGATTACTTTGCGGCAACGCATCGCGAGTTGAATGTCGAGCACAAGATGGATGGCGAGATCGCGGCAATACTCAATCAGGAAGGTTTGTCGCGCCCGAGGCTGCACTTCAAAGGTGAGAACGTCTGGGTATTCAGTACCCGCTGGGGCATACTCGCCGTCAACACTCAACGCCATAGATAAGAATCCGATGTGCTCGCCCGATGGTAGCTTCTCGATTCAGGCGCAGCGGCTGAGGTTGGAGCAACCTCGCAAACGGCGTTCGATTATCTCGCGCGGTTGTTGGCAGGCCCAGAACGCTCAACCCGCTGCTGCTCAATTGTGTCCATTTCCAGCGCGGTGCGGACGGCGTTTCGGGAATACCAGACCTCCGGCTCGACTCTCGAGCAGGGTTCGAGGTTGCCAAGCGCGACCGGGAACGTCGACGGGCGAGTCGAGATGAGCTACATCGCCTTCGGGAATGCCATCGGCAGCTTGAACGGCTGCACTGCAGTTCTGGCCGCACTGATCCACGCGCACAATAGCCGGAGCGGACAGCTCATTGATTTTGCTTAGATCGAATGCATCATTTATGGCGCGATGGCACAGTCCACAACATGCATCTCAAGGGCACGGGCCAGCAAGACCTTGCAGCGGAACGCTGGCTTGGCGCCGAAGAAATCCTCTGCCCCGTTTCGGGCGCGCCGCATCTGGTCCGAGGGCGACCGGGCTCGGGCGCTGGTCTCTCCCGAAACCGAAGCAGGTTTGTTGGACAACGCATAAGGGCAGCACTTTCTCGCACCTCTTGCGCTTGGTGTAAGCAGGCCTCGGTCAACGCCGCATCGCCGGTCCGGATACTGCATGGCCCCGATCTTGACTGCGTCCGCGACGAAGTCAGCGAGCGGGTGGACAACGGCCGCGCCCAGCCGATCGAGACGTCGAGATGCGAATTCCCTGCAACGGCTGTGGACCGGCGTCGATGCGACCGAAATGCGACGCGATGGCGGCAAGCATCTTTGGGAAAGAGTTCCTCAATGTCGGTCGCTCCATCGAGCCAGCGGTAAAGCCCTCTTCACTAAGCACGACGGGCACGATTGCGCCGCGAATTGCGGTCTATCGGTACAACTACAAAGGACCGCGCCAGTCGCCCGGAGTGAAGATCTATCCCATTTCGTGGCTGCCGGCAGCAGTGCTGCCGCTCTAGCTAGGCCTGTTTGATTTGGTAGCTGCCGGCCCGAGTTAAGCTCGTTTAGTCTAAAGCCGATCGAGCTGTCCGTAAGAATTTGAGAGAAACTTCAGTTCGGCCCATGTTGCCAAGCCTCACTGTTGTGCGGGCACAGCTGCGCAGCCGGCTAGATGTCCCTCAAATTGGAATGGAGAATGAAAATGCGACAGCCGATCGCTCTCACGGATGATGGTTGCCTGAGTGAACAGTTTCGGAACACCGCCCACTCGCTCAGCGAGAGCAGGCTATATTTCGATGCATCCCCGACGGCCGGTCTCATGGCCGCTCCCGCGACGGGACGGACCATTTCCTCCGACAACGGTCCACTTGACAGCGGTCCGCAGGTAATCGATTTCGTCCGCTCCTCTTACCTGGGCCTCGATAGTCATCCGGTGATCGTCGCCGGGGCAATCGAGGCGATCGGCGTGCATCGGTCGCTGCATTGGTCCTGCGCCCGGCCGCGACTCAATTTCAATCTTCTAGGGGAACTTGAAGAGGTCCTCTCTGAGATTTTCTGCGCGCGCGTCCTCGTCTTTTCCAGCGGCATGCTCGCCAATTTGGGCGCGATGCCCATCCTTGCTTCAGGTCAGCTGACGGGCGGCAAGAAGCCAGTCGTCGTGTTCGATTGCTCTGCACACATCTCGCTCGCTTATCATAAGCCGGTGATGGCTGCTGAAACGCGGGTGGAGACGATCATGCACAACGACATCGACGCTCTCGAACGCTTGTGCTGTGAAAATCCGGTGGTCGCCTATGTATGCGACGGTGTTTACTCCGCAGGTGATTATTCGCCGATTAAGGAGCTGCGTCAACTCCAGGAACGCTATGGGCTTTTTGTCTATATCGACGATACTCACGGCATATCAATCTTCGGACGCCAAGGCGAAGGATTTGCTCGCTCTCAGTTTTCGCAAGTGCTCGGTGACCGTACAATCATAGCAGCCTCGCTGGCCAACGGATTTGGAGCATCGGGTGGAATGTTGATGCTTGGAACGGCCCACCAGGAGGCGCTGTTTCGACGATACTTCATTCCCTCTGCGCTTTCGATTTCGATGGCACCCAATCCGGCGGCGGTCGGTGCCGCGCTTGGGTCTTGCAAAATCCACCGCTCGCCAGAACTCGGCCAGCGGCAGCGGCGATTGGCGCAACGCGTCCACCTCTTTGACCGGCGTATCGTAACCACCGAACAAGGCAATTCACTTCCGATCAGAACGATCACCATCGGATCGGAGGCCCATGCGATTGCAATCGCAAAAGGACTTCTCGATCGCGGTTTCTATACCTTGGTGACGTTCTTCCCATGGGTTGGACAAGGAAGGGCCGGGATTGGGGTGTGCATTACAGCGGACCATGAGGTCCGCGAGATAGAGCGGCTATGCGACAGCATCTTGGAAAAAATAGCCGAAACAACCGGAAAGCCCTACCCTCTGAGGTGAGCTAATCATTAGACGGATTCATGGCGCCGCCCCGTAGCACCAAGGTGATGTCGGTTGACGCGGACCGGAGGCATGGAAGCTTGTCAACGGAGCGCGTCTATATTCGACCGAGAACGCGCTGATCCTCATTGGGTTTTACCCAATGACGATGTTTCGCACTCTGGACATGACGTGACGGTTTGGCACTGGTGTCTGAACCAGAAGTGCGTAACATGACGTCGTTTTCTGCTGGGGCATCGTATCGGCAGAAGCGCTCGATGGAAGCAAGGATGTCATCGGCGGACTTGGACCATTGGAACGGTTTTGGATCAGCGTTGTGTCGTTCGATGAACGAGGTGATGTCCACCCTTAGGGCGGCGATGCTGCGATAGATGCCGCGCCTGATCTTCTTGTCGGTGAGGAGCGCGAAGAAACGCTCGACCTGATTGAGCGATGACGAGCTGGTCGGGGTCAGGTGCACGTGCCAACGCGGCCTTTTATCCAGCCGGTTTAATCGGTCGTCTCATTGGCTTACTCTCATCCATTTTCGCTTCCTTTCTCTTTTGCGAAGGCCCTCTGCGCCACGCCTGAGCACGACGCGCCACACCAGCCACGAGTCCCGGTGCGCCGTGCAGGTTTCGGCGCTCAGCGACGGCGCGAGGTCGCTGCAGCAAGGCAGCGCGGATGCCGTCGTGGCGCAACTTTCCATCGGCATGACGGAGCCACATCATAGGCAATCCGGCGTAGTCCAGCTTGCATGTCAGGTGCGTGGCCACAGGCAAGATAACGTGTTCCGTCGGCGATGATCTGCACCAGGTCTCGTCCGCTGTCGCGGAACTTCGTGTTCCAACTGTTGCGCTCGTCGTGTCACTGGATCTGTCACACTCGTGTCCTGGTCATGCATGGACGCCGAGCAGCTTGCGCGCACTGGCTCTCGCACGGGCTCTGACGTCCGCCCGGAGGCCGCCGGATCGCCGCAGTAAAACGTGCCGTCGACCCACATCGCATGCATGATCACCGCAAGCTTGCGCGCCACCGCCACGGTCGCCTTGCGATGGCTTGTGCGCTTCGCGATCGCCAATCCCCAGGTCTTGACCTTGTCCTTGCGCTTGAATCGAGTCAGCAACGCACCTGCCGCCTCATAGAGCGCCCGCCGCACATCGGCATCGCCCGCCTTGCTGATCCGCCCCTGCACGTCGATCGACGAGCCGGACTGCCAGCGCCGCGAGGTCAGGCCAAAATATGCCGCCACGTCGCGCGATCTTTTGAAGCGGCTGGGATCATCGACTGCGGTCACGAAGCTCAGGGCGGCCACCGGCCCGACACCGGGAATCTGCATGAAGCGCCGGTACAGTCCATGGCCCGCGACCAGCTTGACCACCAGATCGTGCAGCCGGCAGTACTCCTTCCACAGCGCCGCGCGTGCGTTCAGCATGGCGTCGATCAGCTCGCTGACCAGCGCATCTTGCGCCACCGCCTCGCGCACGACTTGCTGAAAGCCGCCCCGCCCGACCCGATTCAGCCTGATGCCAAACACCTTCAGCGAGTGCCGGATCGCGTTCTCCAGATCCAGAAACTTGGCTTCAAGTTGCGCCGGTGCGTCAACAGCAGCCGCAGCCGGTAGCAGGCTGCGCTCCTGATATGCGCCCTTGTGAACCAACCGGTCCGCATGACGTGCGCAATTCCGAGCGCATCCGCCTTGTCGGTCTTGTTGCGTTGGGCTTTCAGCGCCGCGCGCACATGGAGGGTCTCAAGGCATACCGCCGGCGGGCCGAGCTTCAGCAATTCCGGATGCCGCCAGGGCGACAGCGAGCCCGCCTCATGGCCGAGGCGCCGCAAGCGGCCGGGATACGGCTTCAGCGCCGCCCCCGGATCGGTCACCACCGAGACCTCCAGCGCCGCCTTGCCCTTGTCATCGACCACGCAGATCGACGTCTCGTCCATGCCGACGTCCAGGCCACAGAAGTAGTCCGTCGCGCGCCTCCCGCGTTGCTGAGGCGCCGCAGTGTGCGCGTCATTCATCGTGCAGACCACTTGCGCTGCGGCCGCAACTCCGGGTGCAGACCGATTACGGGCGGCAATCTGCGGATCAGTGGAGTCTTGTGCGTGACGTAACTGTCGATGACGAGATAGACGTCGAGTTCGCGCGGCACGGCGGCCTCGATCTCATCGAGTAACTTGCGGAACTCGGCAGCACGGTGGCGTGCGTAGCACCTGCCGATGACCCGCCGGTCGCGATGTCGAGGGCGGCGAACAGCGACGTGGTGCTGTGCCTCGGGTAGTCATGACTCCTTCGGGCCGGCTGGCCGGGACGCATCGGCAGCATCGGCTGACTACGGTCCGGCGCCTGGATCTGGGACTTCTCATCCTTACACAGAACGATGGCGTGCTCCGGCGGCGAGACGTAGAGGCCCACGACATCGCGCACTTCGGCCACGAAGTTCGGATCGGTCGAGAGCTTGAACGTCTCCATCCGGTGCGGCTGGAGCCCGAAGGCCCGCCAGATGCGTTGAACCGTCGACACCGACAGGCCGCTGGCCTTCGCCATACCGCGGGAGCTACAATGGTGGGGTTCTCGGGGCAGCTCTCCAGCGTCGTGACGATCACGGCTTCGATGCGGGCATCGTCAATCGTACGCGGCGCCCAGGAGCGTGGCACGTCGTGCAGCCCGGCCACCCGCCGTTCCACAACTCCACCGTCTGCCGGTCCAGACCCAGCTTGGCCGCCACTTCAGTGTTCTGACCACCCTCCGCACAGGTCAGCACGATCTCCAGGCGTCAGTCACGAAAGAACGCGAAGAGCTCGCCGATCAAGCTGCACATTGCCGCCGCCTGATGAGTGCGACGGGCTTCAGGCCGAGCATCCCAAGCACGATGGTCGTCGGGATCGGAACTGGTGATGCCTTCTATAAGGGCGCGACCTTGCAGCATGGCTTGGTCTGACACCAACCAGATTTCGATCGATGATCGTACGATTCTCGGCCGGATACCGCCCACCTCACCGCTACAAACGATCGGCCACGCAACCCAATCCTGTAGGGATGGCGAATAAGCGCTCTGGTCAACCACCAAATGTTGGTAATTGATCTAGACTACAGAAGCATGTCACTGATTGGCCTGGAGGGCCCCCCAGGTATCCGGGATGCAACATCGTCGCAATCTGCCCTCGCCAACCGCCCCAATCGACGCACTGACTCGTCGCCTGCAGGAATGCTGCGCTCTCAGGTCTGCTCTAACCGCGATCTCTCTTTGCTCAAGGAGACGCAAGATAGGCCCTGGAGCGATCGCCGCGCGCGAGCTTCAAAGGCCTGTTGGCTTCGAGCACGTCAAATTGAGTGCTCTCTCCGTTACCCCGAAGCTAACGACGCTCACCGTCGCAAACATTGATCCGATGCGCACTGAAGTCAAATGACTGGCACAAAGCTGAAGACATTTACCGTAGGCCAAAGCCAGCCTGGAAGGACAGACAGCTGTGAATGAACTATCACGCAAAACTAGGTTGCCAGCTGCTATCGCATCCCGGCTGAGCGTACCTCTGATCGTCGCACCTATGATGCATGTCTGCGGCGTAGATCTTGTGACTACTGTCTGCCGGTCGGGGGCGATCGGCGCGTTTCCCACAGCCAACGCCCGATCGGTAGAGGAGCTCGATCGTTGGTTAATTCGCATTGAGCATGATCTCGCTGAACTGGATCGGCCGGCCGCGCCGCACTGCCCGAACCTTATCATCCCGCAGAAGCGGTTTAAGGACGATCTTGCCTGTCTCGTGCGCCACAAGGTGGAGATTGTGATCACCAGCGTGGGATCACCGGCTGCGGCCATCGGACCGCTGCACGAAATCGGTTGTCTCGTGTTCGCCGGTATCGCCTCACTGCGTCATGCGGAAAAGGCTATCGAAGCCGGTGCGGACGGCTTGATTCTGCTTACCGCGGGAGCCGGAGGCCATACCGGCTGGGCCAATCCGTTTGCTTTTGTTCGCGCGGTTCGCACCGTGTTCGATGGTCCAATCGTACTTGCGGGCGGTATCACCGATGGCGTTTCACTCGCGGCGGCACGTTTGCTCGGGTGCGAACTCGCCTACATGGGTACTCGCTTCATTGCTACGTGGGAGAGCATGGCAAGCAATTCTTATCGTCAAATGTTGGTCGATAGCACGCTTGACGACGTCATGCTGACCAAGGCTTTCTCAGGACTCGATGCCAACATGCTACGCCCCTCAATCTTAGCGGCCGGTTTGGACCCATCAAAACTCGACGAGTCCGTGTCCGAGGCGCGCGCGAAGCAAGAATTTGGGGGCAAGAATCCCGAGGGACCGCGGCGCTGGACCGAAGTCTGGAGTGCTGGTCACTCCGTTTCAGGCGTGCGCTCGATCACGGGTGCCGCCGAGTTGGTAAAGGAGCTCGCCCGAGAATACGAATCGGCTTTCGCGAACTGGGGCCGATGAACGCCATGGAAGAAAAGTGGTGTGTAAAAGTAGAGACCTGAGCTGCCGGCCGGTATTTTGCCGGGCAGGTGTCCGACAAAAATCTCACGTCCGGCATCCCGCTGGCGGCACCGAGCATTGCGGCAACCCGGAGGATCACGAGTACGAGCTGCGTCTCACCGCCGAGGATATCGATCACACCCGCACGAAAGCCAAAAGCCCACAGGCGAACGAGATTTGCGAGCGCTTTCATCGCACCGTGCTCAAGAGTTCTACCGCGTCGCGTTCCGCAAAAGCTCTATCTGAGCGTTGCCGCGTTGCAGGGTGATCTCGATGAATGGTCACCGCCTACAGTGAAACGCGCCCACATCAAGGCATCGCTGGTGCTGCGGCAAGACACAGATCCAGACCTTGCTTGACGCGCGTCCTTTGGCGAGCAAAAAATTGCTGCCGGCTGCGTCATGCCGGATGTGAGATCTTTGTGGGACATCTGCCCCGACAAAGTACCGGCCGTCAGCTCAAGTCTCTACTTTTACACCTCAACCATGATCAACCATGAGAAGGCTGATCGGCCCGGCAGCCGGAAGCGGCTGCTCGAGCACAGCCTCGATCTAGCGCGGCAGCGATTTCGGCTCGGGAGCAAAACAGCACCAGTCCAACAAAAGCAAGGTTGACCAGCACACCGATCCGGTTCCACGAGCGGATAGCTCCAAGCGCGAGCACTTTGTGATCCTGGCAGATTGGTATCCAAAACGGTTGCATATTGCGCTTACCGTCACATTCGCCCTGACGGCCCGCCCCGGCAACTGTCCAAGGCTATCGACGACATTCCCATCCATGTCGTTCGAAAGCGTAGAACGGATTGAAACCACCCGTGCGCAGGCACATAAAGATTTGGTCGAGCTGTCAGTTCGGCGGACATCAGTAGCTGTGCATCTAGGACCCTATGTTCGCGCTCTGAAGTGATGACGGGCGGCCCGCCGCACGGCAAGCTCCTATCGAGGGGTGCACCGGATGGGCCGGCGCTGAGCCTCAAGCATGGGGAGCAGGCCTGATGAAGGATAGCATTTTCGTGGGGCTGGATGTCCATAAGGCGACGATTTCGGTTGCGGTGGCCGAAGGGATGCGTGGTGGTGAAGTCCCAGCTGAGGATCGTCCCTAATCGCGCCGATCAGGTCGCTGGCAGAGAAGCTGACCAAGGGTGACCGGCGAGTGAGCTTTTGCTACGAAGCTGGCCCCTGTGGCTATGGCCTGCATCGGCAACTGACGGAATTGGGTCATGACTGCATCGTGGTGGCGCCCTCGCTGATCCCGATGAAGGCTAGGGATCGGGTCAAGACTGACCGCCGCGGCGCGACGATGCTGGCCAAATGGCACCGGGCCGGCGAGCTCACGGCGGTGTGGGTCCCCACTCCGGCGCATGAGGCCATGCGCAACCTGGTGAGAGCCCGCGCCACGGCAATGCGTGTGCTCGGCAAAGCGCGCGAGCATCTGCAGGGGTTCTACCGCAAGCTGATGCAGCCGGCCGGGGCTCAGGGCGTCAATGAGCCGCAAGGGCGGCGCAAGGTGGGCATTACATTCTGGGCGTTGCTTCTGATCATGTGTTCCGTTCCGGGGGCAAGCAGCAGCCTATCGCCGGCACCGCAATCGGGCAGAGCCTCCAAGTGGCGTCGCCTGGCGCTAAGGGACCAAAGGTCCGCGCTGGCACGGCGGGCCTATCTCGCGCTAGCCGATCTCGAAGTCAGTGAATACAACCACCATCTTGCCGGGGAATGGACGCGGGGCCTTCCAATCCGCCGTCTAATCGGCGACACCAGCTTGGCCTTTTCCTCCACGTGTGCCCCAAGGACACGTTCATACAGGAACTGGTGTCGGTGGAAGGCCATCGCTGGGCCATCGAGGACAGCTGCGAAACCGCCAAGAACGAGATTGGCCTAAAACCCGCTCCTAAATGGCTGACGTCGCCGTGTCTCACTCGGCATGTTCGCCTTCGGCATGATGGCCATCATTGACCTGCCACTGCGTATTTCCTCCAGATCGAGTTAGAGTCCGGCCTGAAGAAGGACGGACAGATGAAGCGAGCAAGGCTCACGACACGGAAGAGCCGATTATCGCTGTGTTGAATGAGCATGAGGCTGGGGACGGCCGACCTGGCTCGCAAGCACGGAATCTCCGAGGCGACAATCTACAATTGGAAGGCCAAATTTGGTGACATGGATGTCTCTGAGGCCAAGCGGTTAAAGACGCTGGAAGAGGAGAACGCGAAGCTGGAGAAGCTCCTGGCGGAGCAGATGCTCGATGCGGCCGCCCTTTGCGAGCTTCTTTCAAAAAAATCGTAGGGCCCGCCGCCAAGCGCGCTGCGGTCGCGCATCTGCAGGCCGTCATGAGCCTGTCGGAACGGCGGGCCTGTTTGATCGTCGGCGCGGATCGGAAGATGATCCGCTACAGCTCCAGCCGCTGTCCAGACACGGCTCTGCGTGCCCGATTGCGCGATCTCGCCAACGAGCGGCGGCGTTTCGGATACCGCCGGCTGTTCGTCTTGCTGCGGCGGGAGGGCGAACCGTCGGAGATCAACCGGGTCTACCGGCTTCATCGGGGGGAAGGGCTCACCGTCCGCAAGCGACGAGCCCGCCGCAAGGCCGTGGGGACCCGGGCCCCGATCCTGGTGGAGGCTAAGCCCAATGCCCGCTGGTCGCTGGACTTCGTCCACGACCAGTTCGCCAACGGGCGGCGCTTCCGCATCCTCAACATCGTCGATGACGTGACGGAATGCCCGGGCGCCATTCCGGATGCGTCGATCTCGGGACGGCGCGTCGCCCGCGAACTGACGGCGATCGTCGCACGACGTGGCAAGCCAGGAATGATCGTGTCTGACCATGGCACCGAGTTCACCTGCAACGCCATGCTGGCCTGGAGCAAGGACACGGTCATCGACTGGCACTTCATTGCGCCAGGAAAACCGATGCAGAACGGGTTCATCGAGAGTTTCAATGGTCGGATGTCCGATGAGCTGCTCAACGAGACCCTCTTCTTCGATCTCGATGACGCCCGCACCAAGATCGCTAACTGGGTCGCCGACTACAATATCCGGCGGCCTCACTCGTCGCTGGAATACCTCACCCCTGCGGCCTATGCCGCGCACATCACCGCAACGGACGACCGGCTCCGCAATCCCGACCAGCTCCGCCGATCGTCCGCTGCTCCACCCGCGCCACTTGGCGTACAAACTACCGAGACTCTAACCGCCGCTGGTTGAAACTCTCGGGGCAGGTCATCATCCCTCATCGCGCCAACATTGGGTCATTGCTAAAAAGCTCGACCACGGCTTCGACCAAAGCGCTGGTCGAACAAAGAAATTCGGCGCACCGCCATGAAGCTAGCCCAGTGGTGCATCCCGCACGCCCACCTTGTATGCTCGTCCTGGATTAGGGCTCATCAACGCAACGCGCGCAAAGCCATCTCAGGAAAGAATTGCAACTGTAATGCTAGGGTCTATATCCGAGGAACGTCGTGATGTAACCTCGTTCCACAAAAAAACCAGAGGGCGAATATGACAGTAACAACCGACGAATACGTGCAGCAAATTCGCTACGGCGAGGCCCGAGAGTACCTGGCGCCCCCATGGACGTTGAGTAGACGAAGCCAAGAAGGTCATCAAGATTCCAGTGATGCTCATAATAGTGACGAAGCTCTGTGATCTCGCTGAAATGTGACGCACGAAGGACTTCTCTATGATTGGAGATCGTCCATAAAGGCCGAACGCCTCCGGGACCTGCCGGAAAGCTTCCTCCCCAAAACTCCTTCATATCGCTGTACATCGCAGTGCGCCATTCTCCAGGTTCCGAGCTATCCTTGACTCGTTCGATGATCGCAACGCCGCCCTCTAGCTTAAGCATTTTGGCTAGCTTTGCCAGAACGGTCTCTCGATCCATCCATAGAAAGCAATCCGCGATTGTTACGATATCAAATGGCGACATTGGTTCGTTTAGGTCTTCAGATCTCGACACTAGGAACTCTATATTTTTGACTCCTAGCGCCTCCGCCGTTCGCCTTCCTTCCTGGACCATCTCGTCGTTTGCGTCGACTGAAAGCACCTCCGCAACCGAGCGCGCCAAGGGAATGCCGATCTGTCCGGTGCCGGCACCAAGATCGAGCGCACGACTGCTGTTGGACAGCCCGCAAACCCGAACCAAGGATCGGAAGAAGTCTTCAGGATAGGGTACCGCGTGCTGCGCATAGTAGTGCGCAGCACCACGAAATAGCTCACTCGCTATGATCATTTTGCCTCCTTACACCCCGTCTTAATCTGCCACGGCTCTCAAAGGGAACGACCGGCTAAAGCCGACAACGACGCGATGGCGAAGATGCTGTTTGCCGCATACATTGCCGTGTTCAGTGAAGCTTCGCTAGGATCGAGGGATTCGAGAGAGCAGAAGGACAGATCTGACGGCCACAGACCTTCCGCGCCCTCGGCGATTACCCTGGAGAGCCCATCATGCGCTTCCAAGAGGAAGGAGGGGGCGCGATTGAAGCAGACCTGCAGCATTTCTGCGAGCGGCGAGTCAGATCCATCGATCAAGGCTGTTGGCAAGAACAAATCGTGTTGATATTGCATACCGAACTCCTTGGAGAAAATTGACCCGCAGACCCGCACGATTATTTGGCGTGCTTGTCATCTAGATCAATCACTAACGTTGGTAGTTGACTGGGCGCTAATTTTCCCCGACACCACGCACATCCTCATGCACCCCATGTGGCCAACATCACCATGCACCGACCATCATTAACACCTATGATCTGTTAGCAGTGGAGGTGGCGCCGGAGCTGCGCGACTGGAGCCTGCGGACACCGCGGACCTTTTAGGCAAAGCGCTGATGTTGGGCGCGGGACCACGGCGTGCGGCTCACCGACCTGCTATACGCTGGAGACCCGCATCCGTAAGATCGCAAGGAAATATGGCCGCCGGACCGGCCTCGTAACAGAAATGCACGCGATTGAACCGACTGACTATTCGCGATAACGCGCCGCATGCTTGTCGCGGACGCGTTAGCCTCACCGAAGAAGCGAAGCTCTCCTTCCCGGCCAGCTTCAACAATCACGATGGCGTTCCTGAGCTTCGCGACGTCAATTCCGACAAATACTTTCCTATAATCTGCCACGGCTCGTCCTCTTGTCATGAAGAACTACCCGAGCCACCCTCGGACGCACAGGTAACGCGAGCCACCTCATCGACAGAGGCGGACATACGGTCTTACCCTCTGGTCTAGGCCCTTCGTTTCATCCAGCGATGGGAAGAGTCCCGATCGCCTCCATGTCCGGATCAAGGTTCTACGCGTGTGGCCGTCATCGGGGGTTACCGGGCAGCACCTTCACATGGGCGACGAACTGGCCGCCCTTGGCTTGCGATACCGCCGTGGCGGCGGCGGCCAGCCCGACTCTTCGCCAACTTCACCAGCTGATGGTCCATATCGATGATTGCGTCTAGCCGCGCGCGCAGAAGATTGGTCTGCCCAGGATCGCGTCGTTCCTTCGCATCTTCCGCTCCGTTGCAACCACGGAATCATGCCTCGCGATTTCGAGGGAATCCCGAAAATGAAATTGCAAGCTTTGGCCTTTAGTAGAGCCAAAAGCTTGCAATGTCGAATTTCGCTCCGCTCCAAAAATTGACTCTCGCTCAATGGCTTGGGAGTTTCTTCACAGCCGACGCAGAAATGTCAAGGATTGTCTCGCCAGACCGCTTCTACGATCGCAGTCGCGTCCCCACTTCGACGTCGTACTAATCTTTTTCATGGCGTTGCCTTCCTTCATGGATTAACACCCGGAGCCTACAGGCTGGAGGCAAGCGACGCCGCTCCTCTTATTTCAACATCGGTCGGGACATTCCCCCAATGTAGCGCCACTGTTACCCGCCGTGCTGACGGCCAGCGCCGCCCGGCCACGGTCACGAGCCAACGACAGCAATTGCGAGACCTTCGCGATTGCGATCACGAAGGGTGCTCATTCGGATGCGCAGGTGAATTCAATCGATATTGACAACGATCTTCCCCACTGCCTTCCTGGCCGCCATTTGGGCAATGGCATCGCCGGCTTGGGCCAAGGGATAGCGTGCCGATATATGAACTCGCAGCTTCCCACTTTGATACCATTCAAGCAACTCGGCTGCAGTTCGACGAAGATGAGCAGCACTACGGTCAAGCCAGGGTCCCCAGAACACGCCAATGATCTGGCAAGACTTAAGCAAACCAAGATTTAGCGGAACCCGTGGAATACCTGCAGCAAAGCCCACGACGAGAAAGCGACCATCCCAAGCTATAGCGCGCAAAGCTGCTTCTGAATAGTCACCGCCGACGGCATCACACACAACGTGAGCCCCATCGGGATCGCAAGCCTCTTTGAGAAGGCGCGCGGCGTCTCTGCGGGACGATGAATCAAACGGCGGTGTTGGGTATGTCACCACCCGGTCTGCTCCGTGCTCTCGGGCCAATGTTGCTTTGTCGGTTGTAGAAACTGCGGCCACGACGCGAGCGCCCATTGCTTTTCCAATTTGAACCGCCGCAAGGCCGACGCCGCCAGCCGCTCCAAGCACCAAGAGCGTCTCGTTCTTTCGCAGAGCTCCCCTCTCCTTTAATGCGTAGTAGGACGTACCGTAGGTGAGAATGAAGGCTGAGGCTTCGTCAAAGGGCATTTTGTCCGGTATCACCACGCAACGGCTCGCATCTACGGCAATCTTCTGCGCCATTGATCCCCATCTGCAAAATCCCATAACTCGATCACCAAGCTGCAACGCGCATACGTCGCTTCCAATCGCTTCGACCACGCCAGAAAACTCGGCACCAGGCGAAAATGGCCTCTTTGGCCGGAATTGGTACTTGTCTTCTATGATCAGTGTGTCTGGAAAGTTTACTCCAGTTGCTTTGACGCGAACGACAATCTGACCGGCAGCAGGCACAGGGTCTTCAACCTCATCTAGTACTAGCGTCTCGGGGCCTCCGATCGATCTACTCATAATCGCTTTCATGCGTACTCCGTGGGAAACAGTGTGGAAGTGCCTCGAACCGGAGAAGAGCGTGAAGAAGGAAGCCACCAAGTAACTCCCCTTCGATATTCGGCGTTCGCTCTCCCGTGTTACATCGACAGCGATACAGTGCTGCCATATCGTCAATCCAGCGTCGGAAGCTGCGCGGTTCCGTTACGCTCAACAACCTCACTCCTCAGCTCGTCACCAGTTAGCCAATGAACCAATTGTCCCTCTGCAATTTATCTTTCACAAGCCCCCTGCCTTCAGGGATTGAAGATACTCAGCGAAGTTTTCTGTGCGAAGGGTCGCACGGGCGAGCAGCCTCTGAAAACCGCGACCTTCATTATTCTTGTCGACGCCTGTGATCCAATGCGCCTCGCCGGGGTGAATTAGTGAGCGATCCGGCCAGAAATTTTGAAACGTTGGCCCCTGTGTCGGAGTGGCTGGCGTGATCGCGGCACACTCGTGAAAATCGAATCCCACTCAAAGCCTTGATGCTTTTTGCGCGGCGGTATCGTCGGACAATTCGAAAAACGTGAAGTTTGTCGCAAATTAACTGCGCTTGTCATTGCTGCACCAACCGTGATGAGCTGCGTGCTACCCTATGCTCGTGGTTGCGATACAGCATTAACGGGGGACCGAGCCACTACCTACTCTGGTGAGGAATAGTGGAGATGTCCCGCTCGTTGTTGAGATCTGCAGAGCGGGCGTTGCGTAGCGACAAACCTGCGCTGCTTGGTGCTGGCGCTCAAGGGAGCGGTGGCGAGCGTGGATGACGTGAAGTAGACCCTATCCGTGGGCACAGGGGGGCGAATCACTTAGTTGGATTCTCGGCCGCTCCGATCTCCTAATATCACGCTGCAAACACCCTGTCGGCCTGCTGTTGGCGGCTGTGGGCATGTGGCAACGGGCAGCGTTGTCCAGTGCAGCGTCATGTCCACAGTCAGATCGGCGGCCATGCGTTCGTGCCACACTTCCATCCGCGTGCGACTGGCCAGGGTTTGGTGGGCGCGCACGGCGTTGTAAAAGGCGAGCCACGAAGCAAACCGGCATGGGCCTCGCCGCCCGTCGGCCCAACCTTTGAGATAGATATCCTCGTGCTTGAACGTGCGCCACGGTCGCTCGATGAACACATTGTCAATCCAACGGCCCGACTGTCCATCGAGATACGAATGCCGGCTGCCGCCAGCATGCCGGTGAAGGCAGAGCTGATGAACTGGCTACCTAGCACTACTTTGGCAGATTCGTCAGCTTGGTGAGCTTATCAGGATTCCCGAGTTTGTTTTTCGATGATTCATAGGGGGCGGCTTTTGGAGGGTCGACCATGGAGAATGCGACATCGGATTGATAAGACCAACTCGAGCGTTGGCTGAAGCCATTCCTGGATCGGTTGGGTCATAATGACCCGGCGACGAATTGTCCGCGCACATTGCGGGGCTGATCGGCCCTGATGAGCGCAAAAGCATTCAGCCGATGACGGAGCGCTTTGCGGCAAGCGATTACGATCAGCTGCACCATTTCATCGCTGGTGGTGTCTGGGATACGACACCACCAGAGACAGAGCTGTTCAATCAGGCCGACCGGCTCGTCGGTGACGAAGATGCGGTGCTGGTTATCGACGACACCGCGGAACCGAAGAAGGCGAACACTCAGTCGGCGTCGCGGCGCAATATGCCTCGGCCTTGGGTAAAACGGCAAATTGCCAAACATTGGTGTCGCTGACGCTTACGCGCCGTTAAGTGCCGGTGATGATCGCATTGCGTCTGTTCCTCGCTGAGAGCTGGACCGGCGATGCCGCTCGTTTGAAGCGTGCCGGCGTTCCTGTCGAATACCGAACGCCACGATCCAAGCCAGAGATCGCTTTGACCGAAATTGATCGCGCCATGGCAGCCGGCGTGCAGTCCGGTTGTGTGCTGGAGGACGCAGGATACGGCCTCAGTGCGCCGTTTCGACAAGGGCTCACGGCACGCGGGCTGGCCTGGGCCGTCGGGCATCCCGCGTCACCTAAAGGTGTATCCAGTCGACGTCAAGCTGATCTGGCCGGTTGCTGGGCGCGGGCGTCCCCCAAACGCTTCCGCAGATCATTAGAAAGAGGTCGGTTCATCAGATGCTGAGCCCCAACTCCAGCCAGCACCTTGAATCACAAACTGACCCTCAGGGGAATCCATGGCGATTCAGTCCAGCCATGAGTTGCTCAAGCTGCGGACGATCGCTGCGGTATCGCCGACGTCATGCGTCGGGCAGCAGGAACGCCGGAGATCCCAGGACCGGATGGTTGTCAATTTCCTATCCGTGCACCTGAGTGGACGCTCCGCCTTGAGGACGTTCAACAGGTTCTTGGCCACCGGATCCTTCTGGGTAGCGACGTGGAAGGCAAATGCGGCGTGCCTCATCGCTTGGCTCATTCTCCGTCATCGATCGATTGAAGCCTTGGTTCATCGAGTTTCGTGATTGCGGATCGAAGTTCCTCTCGAGCACGGCTCCAACTCGCGCCGAGTTCGCGCAGAAAGACGACCGATCGTTCGATGCCCGTTTCGAGTTCGTCGAGCGTTGCAAGGACGGCCTCCGGAGCGGGCCCTCCCCCTGCTCGAGCCGTTCTCGCAATGACGTCTGGCGCCAGCGAGACCCCGGGGCCCCACATCCGGCCTCCTTGTGCAATCGCCAGGAGATTCGGTACCCCGCACTCGATAGCTGTCGTAACCAGCTGCCCGACTTTATTATGAGCGGAGCGAAAATCGAGACCTCCATAGATCGTGAGCCGCGTCGCAGCTTCCATGGCATTCACGAACGACCGTTCGAGCATAGCGGACGGAGCGTCTTTAGCAACGGTCAGCCCGGAAAAGCACAGCCGGATAAGGCGCACAGACCCGATCGAATGGTCAATGCCGGGCCAGACATGGCGAGTAGCTTCCGTTCCGACGGCCACGCAGTTCGTGAACGGTGCGCTGTGCATGCCCGTGACAGCCGCGACAAAGCAGCCAATTACCGCGCCCGCCTTTCCCTGTACCTGCTCGAGAAGGAAAGGATTCCGCTTGTGAGGCATCGCGGAGCTAGAGCCAACCAGTTCGTCCGGAAGGCTAGCCAGTCCGGAATCTCCCACCCAGAGTAGTAAGGTCTCCGCTACGCGGCTCAGATTTGATGCAAGAACAGCGAAATCGGCCAGAAGACGAAGGACGAGATCGCGAGATGCTACGCTGTCGATCGAGTTGACCGGGGGCGTCGCGAAGCCGAGCAGCCTTGCTGTCAGGTCCGGCAGGATCGGCAAGGTTGTGCCCCCCCCCGCGCCAGCACCGAGACAGGAGCGATTCAGGAGCGGATGCGCGGCCATAAGCGCATCCAGATCGCGCGCAAATGCGCTCGCGAACGCTGCCAGATGGTGCGCAAAGGTGGATGGCAAGGCAGGTTGACGGTGTGTGTGCAGCGGGAAGACCGTCTCAGTGTGAGCGCGCGCCAGCCCACATAACACGCGCAAAAGCTGGAGGAGTTCGCCGGCTAATTCCTGATAGGGCCCTCTCAGCTTCAGCTTCACGAGCGTCGCATTGATATCGTTGCGACTCCGACCGAGATGCAGATTACTCGCTTCCTTGCCGATCACCGACCTGAGATGATCCTCATAGGCTAGATACGAGCCGCGAGGGGCAGGCGAAACAGCAACACTCTGAAATTTATCGGCCTGTAATCTGTCGAGCTCGACGAGCACCTTCCTAGCGACATCGCGGTCAATCAACCCGACTCGCTCAAGCATAATGGCTTGGGCTCGATCGATTTCGGCGTAGAATGGTAGCTCGTCACTGACTGCCCGGCGAAGATCGGCGTCGAAGACAATGGAACTCGCTTCTGGATGAAGAGTCGATTTGACGCGGCCTGTGTCTTGCAAGATCGACTCCTCATGCTTGGCAGGCGAACGCAACCGCAGCCTCGGCCCGCCGGGCAGCGGATGCTGGATCGTCGTCCACTGCAATGACGTGACCGATTCGGTCGCGGAAATCGTTGCATCGACTGAACTCTGTGGGCAGAGTGCGATAGAGAGCGAACTCCGCAAGTCCAAAACGGTCGACGAGTCGCTCCCCGGCCTGAGGGATGTCGAAGGTACCCTCGCACTTCGGCATGATGAATCGGATAGAACCGTGAGCGCCTGAGGCTGGTGCCGTGGAGGGCATTCCGAGCAGACTGCGGAGAACCGCGAGAACCGGATTGAAACCAGTCGCGTGACGAAAAAGGCTGGGGATCGAGCCGCCGGCGAGCCGTGGATTAACTTCGATGATGGTGATGCAGCTCTGGTGTATCCGGAGTTCGACATGAGCGGCCCCCCTCGCGTGACCCAGGATGTCTATTGCGCGAAGAGCTTTATTTACGATTTGCGCTTGCAACTGAGGCGATATTATCGCCGGCGCATCGTGTCCGATCTCGACGAAATGCGGCAGGGCTCCCAGGTGTTTCCGCGTCACACCGATGACCCGGCTGTCGAGAATCTCGACGGAAAACTCATCTCCAGCGACGTACGACATCAGGAGGGCACCAGATTGAATAGAGCGCCCGCGCACGTCAGTCGTGGTGCTGAGCAGGTTACGCAAAGCTTGAATCGCGTCGGTCTCGCTTTCCACCAAACTGACCCCGACACTGCCGGTTCCGCTAATCGGCTTTACGACCGCAGGCAAGCCAACCCGTGTGATCGCTTCGCGGATATCGCAGTCGGCAACGACGGTGGCGCTATAGGGGACGCAGATGCCCGCCGCACGAAGTACAGAGGCCTGCCGAGCCTTGTCCCGGCAAAGTGCAATGGAATTTGGATCCGGACCAGCAAGCCCAAGGCGCTTAGCTTGCACCGCGGCCGTGTGGAGGTAGAGATCGCTAGATGTCGTGAGCAACTCGATAGGCATAGCCGCGGCGACGTCATCGACTACCGCGGTAACAGCAGCCTCGGAGGACGTGTCGCATCTACGTAGGTCGAGGCCGGCGCTGTCGTGCAGAAAAGCGTACCTCTCAGGTGAGGCGGTCACAAAGACCGGAAGGAGTCCCAGTTCTCGGGCATGCCGAATGAAATCGGCGCCTGAGCCGGAGCTGTTGGACTCAATGAAGATCGCGGCAGAGATGGCCATTGCAGTAACCTTCAGCGCTAAGAATGCGAGGACGCCATCACGTCGGCCAGCGAGCGCCGACGCCAATCGAAGCGGCACCAACCGCCGCTGGCGCGAAGAGGAGAATGCACTAGAATAGGCTCAGCTGCAGCGTGCGGCGCTCGATAGCCGTGCCTGTTCAGCCATGTTGGATCGTAGACGTTGTGCTCGTAACGGCTGCTGTCATCTGGGAATACGGCGAGCACCTTGCTTCCGGGACAATTCTGCGTGTACCACTTAGCGACGAGGTAGGCCGCGCCGCTGGTGGGACCGCGCTTGAGCGAAGTCTCGCGATGAAGTCTGTGGGCAGCTTGGTATGCCTCGTTGGCGCCGAGCCAATGAACTTCGTCGAACGCTTCGTGCAACAAGTTGCCAGGCAAAATGCTATTGCCGAGACCCCGCAGATCGCGGTGGCTCGCTGGCTGGCCGAACAATACGCTGCCGAAGGTATCGATCCCGACGAGTTTCATCTCTGGAAAGAATGCGCGGCAATAGTGAGCAAGACCGCAGGATGATCCGCCCGAGCCTACCGTTGCAACCAGTGCATCGATTTTACCGAATTGCCTGATCGCTTCCTCAGCTGGACGCGCATAGGCAAGGCGATTGCCGAGGTTGTCGTACTGTCTTGTCCAGGTGGCGCCGGTGCGATCCAAGAAGTCGAGGAGGGCGTTTTTCCGGAGCAATTGGACGTTCGCGTCGGACGCTGCCGCGTCGACGAGGTGTACTTCGGCCCCCAAGTCCTCCATCGTGCGTTGGAGTGGCGGCTCGATGGCGCGATCGCCGAAGATGTGCAACTTGAGCCCGAAGTGCATGCAGACGATCGCGAGACCGAGAGCCATCGTTCCGCTCGATGTTTCGACGATTGTCCTATTGCGGCCGATTTCGCCGTTGCGAATACCTGCATCGATAATATTGAAGGCCGGGAACACCTTCATGATCCTGAAGTCGATAGCGGCCAAATTCTCAGGCGGCAATGAAACGATCTTGAGGGGGGCATGAGCGCCAACGATCTCGTAGAGCCTGTCCGCCATCCGTGCATCCTCAATACGGTGTTGAAAATGTACGAAAGTGATCGAAACCGAGGTGAGCGATCGCGGAGCTGGCCTCAGCCACTCGAGTACGAAGGTCGGGGAGAGCCGGGTCGAAGATCAGGCCAGCAACCGTGCCGCTATGGGCGACTGCAATACCGGCCGAACCGGTGCCTTCCTTGATGCGGAGGAGCTCGTTGAACTTCGGCTTCTTGAGCGGATTCTGAACGGCGGTCTCGCTCATCTTCGCGGAGAAAGTCGCAACCCGGCCGGCGAGCGCGACACTTTGCTCAGCAATCGCTCGCTCCAGGACCGCCAACGCGCACCCGAAGGCGGCGATCTGATCGCGCGAGTAGCGCGCTCTCGGTAATCGGTCGGTATCGACACCGTCACGGGCAGAGCCGGTGTCAAACCCGAGAATATGCATTTGCGGGAGAGGACCATTGAACGTTCGGACAATCTTGCCGATGCGGTGGGCAAACAGGATGGTGGTGGCCGTGCAGTCGAACATCAGCGAATCCGACGCATGCTCGGCTGCTACGGCGAGCGTTGCTTGCAGATGAGGCGCTGGCATCATCCGAGCTCCTCGGTAGGCGCTGACGGCGTGGGCAACCGCACGGATGGAGGCCACTACGCCGGTCGTAGACGACCCCATACCGACGCATTCTGGAATGAACGTTTTCACTTCGAGCCTGGCTCCCATATTATTCAGCCCGAAAGCATCGAGGGCGAGCCGGGCCGCAACTTCACACTTGCGAAAATGGGCCGGTCTTACGTGGATGCCGGTGCGTCCGGCCTCGGGCACGAAATTGCTCATGCGGTCTGGATCCAATGCCGCGTGGGCAACCGATCCATCAGCGTACGGCATGTGAACTGAAACGAGCGCGCGTACGGTGCGTCGGTGGCCGCCTTCCGTGACATCAAAGGCGCCCTGGAGAAGTTCGCCGAAGTGCGGGTTGCAACTGGCTACACCGCATGTCCTCCCGAGCAAGCGCTGGAAACCCGGCGTACCGTGCGCCCGAAGACTCAGTGGGATTTCGATCATGACGTTTCCCTGCCGTGGTCGCGCGATTAAGCCTCAGTTGAGTTGATTTCGGTAGAGCAGCTGACCGAGACGATTTCGCTACTGTGAGGAGTCGTCCAATGCCGTGGCCTCAGTGTTTCATTTACAGATACAGGCAACGTCCGAAGGCATTCCAACCCCGATCTGCATAAGCAGCGAGCTGTTTGATTACATGTACAGAGGCCAAACGGTAGTAATCTGTTCGACGGAACGAAGCGCCGCCGAACATGATTTTTGGCTACCATGACGAAATGGTCTCGGGTTTCTGGTAAACGCAGCGGTTCAATCGCCTCCGTTTGCGATAACGCATCTGTAGCGGCACGTTAGCCAGGCTCACAGATGTACGCACCTACCAGGAGTGGCAGTACTATCTGTAAGCTGATTAACTCGATTGCGAGCGACATGGCGAGATTAATTTCCGGAGAGGCATTAACGTCGCGAACGTGCTCACTACGAAGGGGCTCCCATCAAGTCATGCCTCCATCGGCCGCAGGCCTCCCAAATGTAGCCCATTGCAGCCACTGAATGGCGAGCGCCCTTCATTCGCGCGAACGAACGCCATCGGCCATCCGCTTCTTGAAGCATTGTAATTCTGGGCTTAACGCCAAGCGAGTGTCGGCATGGTAATCACAGTCAGGCGGTCTAATCCGACACTGCGGTGGCACGGCTGACTACCGGCACCGGCCGCTTCACTGTTCTCGTTCACCTTTGGACGTCCATTGGTCAAAGTTCCGGCAGAGCCGAGCATTAATGTCTGAGCGTTTATCCATTAAACAACTTCTTCGGATCCATTAACCGAATGAGCAGTAGTTCTTGATCTGTCAGGAGCTACGGGCGAACGTTGATCAAGCAATAAGGCGGCATATCGTGCGTGACGCCTCTACTATCGACCGAGGGCGATACGCCGCGACCGATACTAACGCTTTTTCGATCTTCCGAGCGGCGTTTGCTGATCCACTGAGCGAATTCGCGCAATGGCGAGCGAACGCCGCTGACGACGGCCGCCAACGACCGGTACGTCACGATATATAGGCCACAGCGAGATCATTACCAGAATCGGCCCGGTTGCGGTGCATTGTCCGCTGGCTCGCGACCCGACCGGCTAACGTTCGGAGCGCACACGCTTCTCGTCGGCGATTCTGCTGCCCTATGGCGCCGGTCGAAGAGCCTCGGACTGCTCCATGGGGCGGCTCAACGAGGTCTAGTCGGAGGAGTACACGCGCTGGAGGAAGCGCGATCTATCGGCCAAACCCTACATCAACTTTTGCGGTGATGGGGCCGGCTCTAGACCACGCCAAATTCTTCTCGTCGGGGCCACGCTCGAGAGCAACAAGAAGCTCGTCGGTTTCATCAGCGGCGGGCGCGAGGACGGAGGATGACGAGACCAAGACGAGCGCGGCGGGCTGTCTTGCCTTCCCTGCCGAGCAATGCGGCATGCGCACGACCAATAGACCAATATAATCTAAAGCTCGTTCGCGACGGTGCGCCACTATTTGGCGCGCCCCACGGAACGCTGTCGAACGAGACTGCACTCACTATGATATCCAGGGTCGCCGAAGCCGCCACGAAGTAGTCGCGTATCGGCTCCATGAGCACAATCAATTGCCGAACGTCATTCTCGGCATAAAGATCGCAAGCAGAATTGAGGTCGTCAGATCAAGTTGCCGCCCAACTCTTTGCGTCGCCAACGTTCACCGATAGCTCTGGGCCGCTGCCCCCCCACTCCACGCCAGACGGAATGTCGAGCACGGTATGGTATGTCAGGATTCGGTGCACTCGCCGCCCATACTGGTCGCAGGCCAGCTTAACTCTCCCGCACCTCCCGACGCTAACTGCACATGCGTAACTCGCAATCGTACAAGACTACCAATATTAGGAGGTCCGTTATTCCCTGTTCTTAGGTAAGTGAGTGGAGCCGTTCTCGGAGACAAGCGTTGCCACATAAGTGACCGCAGAAGCGCGCCGACGTTCCGGTCCTTGTATGCATAGCAGAAGTTGCTTTTTTTGAAAACCGTACTCGCGGAGGAGGCGATCATTGAGGAAGTTATTTGGGGGGAACGAAATATGCGCGCTCTAGAAGTTCTAGAATCATGCGCGCCCCTGTGCTCACGTTCGTTTCCGGCTATTTTCAGTCGCGCGCGCGGCTCCATACTGTTAACGGAGGACGGTCGAAAGGTCATTGACTTCCTCTCTGGGGCTGGAACGCTCAACTATGGCCACAACAACCACGGGATCAAAGCTGCTGTTATCGAGTATCTAGCATCGGACGCCGTAGTCCAAGGGCTTGACATAGCCACTCCTGCAAAGCTGAAATTCATGGATATTTTCAGCTCTGTCATACTTCGGGAGCGGAATCTGCAATACCGGTTCCAATTCACGGGGCCAACCGGTGCCGATGCTATTGAGGCGGCTTTAAAGCTCTCGCGCAAGATCACAGGACGTCAAAACGTCATTTCATTTACAAATGGACATCATGGCATGACTTTAGGAGCAATTGCCGCGAGCGGCAATCGTTCTTACCGCAGGGCGAGCGGCGTTTCTTTGTCCGGCGCGATCTTCATGCCCTATGATGGCTATCTTGGATCGACTGTTAATACGGCTGACTATCTACGAAAGGTGTTGACGGACGAGGGCAGTGGTATCGATCGCCCAGCCGCTATTCTCGTCGAAACCGTGCAGGGGGAAGGTGGTGTTAATATAGCTGGTAAGGAATGGTTGCAATCAATTGAGGCCATAGCGAGAGATGTGGGCGCCCTTCTTATAGTCGACGATATCCAGATGGGCTGTGGTCGCACGGGCGAATTCTTTAGCTTCGAGTTCGCAGCTCTTTCGCCGGATATTGTTGTACTGTCGAATTCGCTAAGCGGGTATGGTCTGCCATTATCGATGTTGTTGATAAAGGAGGAGCTAGACTCGTTGTATCCAGAAGAACATAAGTGCACGTTTCGAGGAAACAACCTTGCACTTGTATGTGCAACCGAAGCCATAAATATCTACTGGTGCAGCCGGACGTTTTCGCAGGGTGTTAGGCGTGTGGGCGAGCTTATACGCCAGCGGCTTGAGGCGATCGCGTCCGAGCATAGAAACAGTTTTGCCGTTCGAGGGCGGGGCATGGTGCTTGGATTTGATTGCCAGATGGCCGAAATCGCAGAGGCCACGACGCGTAAGGCATTTGAGAAGGGATTGATGGTCCAACGATGCGGACCCGTTGATCAGGTTGTACAATTCTTGCCTGCACTCACGATCGACACTGATACACTAAGTCAAGGACTTGAGATATTTGAAGAATCGTTGGCCGAAACACTGAAACAGACTGGGTTGCAATGAACCGCCCCATACGGTTGACCGAGCTATGCGGGAAATTGGGGAATGCGCCCCGAAGGCGCGTATCATCAGTGAAAGAGGAGTCCACCCAGAAAGTTGTCGATTGACTTGGTACTGACGATCGGTTCGGAAGGGGACTGACGGATCGAAGCCTCGTGACAAAGGTCGTCTTGGACGGTCAGCGATCCGACGGGCCGCAACGTGAGTGACGTTTGAGCAGGCCTCGAAAGAAGCAATGTGGATGCCGACCGAACCAAATTTGGGAAAGAAATCGACACATTCATCTGTCCGGTTCTCTGTGAACAGCCCTTTAAGCGATTGAGCGGGAGATTTGTGGGCGTTTGAGATTGCAGGGAAGGCTCGCGCGCCGCAAACCTTGCAAATTCGTTCTGTGGATTCCTGTTCGTTGTGAACCGTGCTTCTGGCGGGGACGATGCGGCCGAAGAAGCATAAGACGACGGGATCGAACGATATGTTCTGGTACGGCTGGACCAGATCATCGGACATGAAGCACGAGCTGGTTCTGCTTGCCGACAAGATCGATTGGGACTGGATCGACGGGGAAATCGCCTCGCCCTACAGCGAGAACGGCAAGCCCAGGATCGAGACCGCCTCATGATCGGTCTGTTGTTGCTCGAGCACGTTTACGAGCTGTCCGATGAGCGGGTGTGCGAGCGCTGGGTCCACTACCCGAAGGCGATTCGAAAGCTCCACTCGGTCCCGCTTCTATGGGAGCTCTTCGTCCTGTCGCTGCGAGCGCAGCGAGGCGACTTTTCGCTCATGAGCAGGCGCAACTCCAAAGTGTAACCTGTAACTTCTTGAGAACTGAGTCGGCACGGCGAAACCGGTTGCAAGCGCAATTTCTCTGATCGACTTCGTAGTCTGGCGCAACAGGACCCTGGCGTGTTCAAGCCGAGTCCGCCGGTAGTGCCGATGGATCGTGGTGCCGAGATGGCGCGCAAACAGGCGCTCAAGCTGGCGCAGCGAAACGCCCGCGATGTCGGACAGTTCACGTGGCGACAATGGCATTTCGATCTCCCTTTCCATCCGCAGCAACGCCTGAACCAACCCGGGATGATGGACCCCGAAGCGCTCGGTGGGGGACAGCCGCTGGGCAACCTCACCACGGCGCACTTCTGTTTGGAGAAACCAATCACTGATGGCCGAGGCCAACTCCGCACCGTGATCGATGCGGATCATGGCGTGCATCATATCGAGCGCTGCAATGCCCCCGGCGCAAGTGAAGCGGTCGCGATCGATCTCGTACAATGAGCGACTGAGATGCAGGAATGGGAACGTCTCTGTGAATGCCGGGATGTGCTCCCAATGCACGGTGCATCGATATCCGTCAAGCAGTCCGGCCCGCGCGAGGAGATAAGGTGCGGCTGACACGCCGCCCAGTTGTATCCCGTGGCGGGCCGCCTTACGCAGGAAAGCAAACGTCGGCGGGTGATCAAAGGCTTGGGGATTGCCGCCCGCACAAACCACGATTCTATCGAGCCGACCGGCATTGCTGATGCTAGCATCGGCCTGAATCCGGACACCGTTTGAGGCGGCAATATCGCTGCCGCGGACCGAGATATGCCGCCAACTGTAGAGGTTTTTGCCGGCCAGAACGTTGGCGGCGCGCAACGGCTCGACCGCCGACGCATAGGACATCAGTGCAAAGCCTGGGATCAGCAGGAAGCCGATCCGGCGCGTCCGTGCGATGTCGTAAATAGCCATTTTTTGGTCGTTTTTTGCCATATGCGCAATCAATAGCAGCGCATGATGCCTCCTACAAGTTCGCTTCGAACGGCTCAGCTCCTATGCGCTATTCATTCCTGAACCTCGCCTGGCAAGCACTTCGCGGACATCGCGATTGGCAGCCGGCATGGCGTGATGCGGCTCCCCGCCCGCATTACGACATCATCATCATCGGTGGCGGAGGACATGGTCTCGCCACCGCCTATTACCTCGCCAAAGAGCACGGCATCAAGAACGTGGCGGTGCTCGAGAAGGGATACATCGGCTCCGGCAATTCTGGGCGGAACACCACGATCATCCGCTCAAACTATCTCCTGCCCGGCAACGAGGCTTTCTACGAATGGTCGATGAAGCTGTGGGAAGGGCTCGAGCAGGAACTCAACTACAATGCGATGGTCAGCCAACGTGGCGTGCTCAACCTCTATCACTCTGACGCCCAGCGCGATGCTTTCGCCCGGCGCGGCAACGCGATGATCCTTGCCGGCGCCGGCGCAGAGCTGCTCGATGCCGCGGCCGTGCGCCGGATACTTCCGATGCTCGATTTCGACAATGCACGCTTCCCTATCAGGGGCGGCCTGCTGCAGCGACGAGGCGGAACTGCCCGGCATGATGCGGTCGTGTGGGGTTACGCCCGAGGCGCCAGTGATCGCGGGGTCGATATCATCCAGAACTGCGAGGTCACCGGCTTTCTGCGTGAGGGCCGCCGTGTGGTTGGGGTCGAGACGACCAGGGGCAGGATCGGCGCCAGGAAGATGGGGCTGGCCGTCGCCGGTAGCAGCTCGCGCGTCGCCGCACTTGCGGACTTGAAACTTCCGATCGAAAGCCATGTGCTGCAGGCCTTCGTGTCGGAGGCGATCAAACCTTTCATTCCGGGCGTCGTCACCTTCGGCGCAGGTCATTTCTATATCAGTCAGTCCGACAAAGGCGGGCTCGTGTTCGGCGGCGACATCGACGGCTACAACTCCTACGCCCAGCGCGGCAATCTGCCGACCGTCGAAGACGTCTGCGAAGGCGGTATGGCGCTGATGCCTGCAATCGGCCGGCTGCGCATCCTGCGCTCATGGGGCGGATTGGTCGACATGTCGATGGACGGCTCACCGATCATAGATAAGACGCCGGTCGACGGTCTCTATCTCAACGCCGGCTGGTGCTACGGCGGCTTCAAGGCAACGCCGGCTTCCGGGTGGTGCTTCGCGCACCTGCTCGCGCGCGACGAGCCCCACCCGGTCACGGCCGCCTACCGTCTCGATCGCTTCGAGACAGGCCACATCATTGACGAAAAGGGCCAGGGTGCCCAACCGAACCTGCATTGAGAACTGACATGCGTATCGAATGTCCCTTCTGCGGCCCGCGCGATGCAAGCGAGTTCGCCTATTACGGCGACGCCAAGCGCCGACCCGAGACATCTGGGTCGGATGTATCGCGGCAGCTCTATGAAGCGGTTTATCTGCGCGACAATCCCGCGGGCCGTCATGAGGATCTCTGGTATCACGGCGGCGGATGCCGAAGCTGGCTGCGCGTCACTCGCGATACCCGCACGCATGAAATTTTCGGCGCGACGTTTGCCGCTGGAGAGCCTTCGTGAGCGCAGCAGCCTCGTACATGAAGCCTCGCCGGCTCCCGAAAGGCGGCCTAATCGATCGCAGCAGGCCGCTGAACTTCACCTTTGACGGCGAGCGCTATCATGGCTACGCAGGAGATACGCTCGCCTCTGCCTTGCTCGGCAATGGCATCAAGCTCGTCGGCCGCTCGTTCAAATATCATCGGCCGCGCGGTATCCTGACCGCGGGCAGCGAGGAACCAAACGCGCTCGTCGAGCTGCGGAGCGGTGCTCGGCGCGAGCCGAACACGCGCGCGACGATCGTTGAGCTGTTCGACGGTCTTGAAGCGCAAAGCCAGAACCGCTGGCCTTCGCTCAAATTCGATGTCGGCGCGGTCAACTCTGTGCTCTCCCCATTTTTCGCCGCAGGCTTCTACTACAAGACCTTCATGTGGCCCGCTTCTTTTTGGGAGAGAGTCTACGAGCCGGCGATCCGGCGCGCCGCTGGTCTCGGACGCGCGAGCCCCGAAGCCGATCCGGACATCTACGAAAAGCTGTACGCTTTCTGTGACGTTCTCGTCATCGGCGGCGGTGCAGCAGGACTTGCCGCGGCATTGAGCGCGGGCCGATCGGGCGCGCGGGTCATCCTGTGCGACGAGGATTACGTCCTTGGGGGCCGTCTCAATGGAGATAACAGGGAAATCGGAGGCGAGAGTGGTTCCGCGTGGGCGCACCATGCGAGCCTTTCCCTCGATGCCCTGTCGAATGTTCGCGTATTGCGCCGGACCACGGTGTTTGGTGTCTATGACGGCGGAACCTACGGCGCGGTCGAGCGTGTCTCCGACCACCTTTTGGTCCCGGCGTCACATCAACCCCGGCAGCGGCTTTGGAAGATCGTCGCCAAACGTGCGGTACTTGCTACAGGCGCAATCGAGCGGCACATCGTGTTCGGCGGCAATGACCGGCCCGGGGTAATGATGGCTTCGGCAGTTCGCACCTACCTGAACCGGTTTGCCGTCCCGGCTGGCCGCCGCGCCGCGATCTTCACTGGCTGCGATGACGCATGGGCGACCGCTTTCGATCTACTCGGGAGCGGAATTCCGGTGGAAATCATTATCGACATGCGAACGGAGATTGACTCGCGTCTCACCGAAAAGGCGAGCCGGTTGGGTATCCGGACCGTTGCGGGCGCACGAGTTCTCACGACGCGCGGAAGCCAAGATCTCAAGACCATCTCCGTTCGCACGGCGGATGGGCAAACGAGCGATATTGAAGTCGACTTGCTGGCCATGTCGGGCGGGTGGACTCCAAATCTCGCCCTGGCCACCCACCTCGGCAGCCGACCGAGCTGGTCGGATACGCTGGCGGGATTCGTCCTAAATACGCCTCCTCGCGGTATGACGGTGGCAGGGGCCGCACAGGGATCCTTTGCGCTTGCGGACACACTCCGCGAAGGCGATGCGGCTGGCGCCGCAGCGGCAGAAGCAGCCGGGGGTGCCGTGCAGAATCATCCGTTGCCTCAGGCCGATGACGAGCACATTAGCTCAAAGCCTTTCTGGTACGTCGCCGAAAGCCGATCAAAAGCGTTCGTCGATTTTCAGCACGACGTTACAAGCAATGACATCGCGCTCGCAGCCCGCGAAGGCTTTCAGTCAGTGGAATTGCTGAAGCGATATACGACCCTTGGCATGGCCACCGATCAGGGCAAAACGTCGAACATCAATGGTCATGCCTTGATGGCGCAAATCACCGGACGCCGGATGTCGCAAGTCGGCACAACCGTGTTCCGTCCGCCCTATACCCCGGTTGCCATCGGTGCGCTCGCTGGTCATCATCGCGGTCCAGCCTTCAAGCCGACGCGCCTCACCGCGGGCCATCGTTGGGCCGAAGAATGCGGCGCCACGTTTGTGGAGGCTGGGCAGTGGCTCCGCGCGCAATGGTTCGCTCGACCCGGCGAGACCCACTGGCTGACGACAGTGTCGCGCGAAGTCAGAGAGGTTCGCGGCAAAATCGGCGTCTGCGACGTCTCCACTCTCGGCAAGATCGATGTCCAGGGTAATGATGCGGGTGCATTCCTGGATCGGGTCTACGTCAATATGTTCTCGACGCTTCCGATCGGCAAGGTTCGCTATGGTCTGATGCTGCGCGAAGACGGTCTCGTTATGGACGACGGCACCGCAGCCCGCTTCGCGGCCGACCACTACGTCGTGTCGACGACGACCGCGAACGCTGGCAAGGTCATGCAACACCTTGAGCACGCACGCCAGGTACTCAGGCCTGAGCTCGATGTTCAACTCGTGTCCGTCACCGAGCAGTGGTCGCAATACTCGATTGCCGGACCGCACTCCCGACTGCTCCTGGCTCGGCTACTCGGTGACGCCGCTGATATCTCCGACACCGCCCTTCCCTATTTAGGCTGCATCGAATTCAGCTGGTGCAACGTTCCGGCCCGCCTGTTCCGAGTCTCCTTTTCCGGCGAACTTGCCTACGAGCTGGCGGTGCCGGCGCAATTCGGCGATGCCACCATCCGGGCGATGATGGAGGCCGGCCGCGAACTAGGTATTGTGCCCTACGGCACCGAAGCGCTGGGCGTGATGCGCATCGAAAAAGGCCACGTCGCCAGCAACGAACTGAACGGCATGACGACGGCGACCGATCTTGGCCTCGGCCGTATGATGTCGCGCAAGAAAGACTTTATCGGTCGCGTGCTCGCGATGCGTCCGGGACTCGCCGATCCCGAGCGACCAGCGCTGATCGGCATCAAGCCGGCTGCCAGGACTGCGCGACTGCATGCCGGCGCACATTTCCTGGCCGTCGGCGCGAAGCCGAACATGGGAAATGACCAAGGTTACGTCACTTCCGTCGCCTTCTCGCCGATGCTTGAGCATTGGATCGGCCTCGGCCTGATCAAGAACGGCCCGGCACGCATCGGAGAAATAGTGCGCGCCTACGATCCGGTCCGCAATCGCGACACCGAAGTCGAAATCGTCTCTCCCATCTTTTTCGATCCCGAAGGGACACGTCTGCATGGCTGATTCTGTTCTATCCTCTCGCCCAGCCTTGGACATCGGCCAATCGCAACACGGTGGTGGTGTCACCATTTACGAGCTGCGCGGACTTGGCTTGGCAACGATGCAGACCCGCAAGGGACAGCACGCCTTGCTGCGAGACCGTATCAAGCAGCATTTCCTTCTCGATCTGCCCATGAGCCCTGCGATCGCGCGCGCGGGGGAGATCGCCTTCGCGGGCATCGGCCCGAACTACTGGCTCGCCATAAGCGAAAGTGCCGGTCCTCTGTTTGGCATGTCACTCAGACAGATCGTCGCGCCGCTCGCGTCCGTGTCGGATCAAAGCGGCGGCTACGCTGTTCTTCGCGTCAGCGGACATGCGATCAGAGACGCCCTTGCCAAGGGCTTTCAGATCGACCTCCATCCTCGTGCGTTCGAAGTCGGAGCCGCAGCGACTACGATCGTCGCCCATATCGGCGTCACGATCTGGCGTTGCGAAGACAATGCCGACGGCAACGCCTGCTTTGAGATTGCCTTGTACCGCGGCCTTGCCAAGAGCTTCTCAAGCTGGTTCTCGAGCAGCGCCGCCGAGTTTGGCTGCGACTGGCAGACCCAAGCCGCTCCGTAAGCTGCAAATATCCTATTCCATGAGACGCCCATGTCTTCAGATAGCTACGTTCTGACCTTCTCGTGTCCCAACAAGCCGGGCATAGTTGCCGCCGTTGCCAAAACGCTGTTCGAGGCCGGCGCCAATATCCAGGAATCGCATCAGTACGACGACGTCGAGACCAACGCCTTCTTCGCCCGCATCCGCTTCAATTTCGTCGGAACCGACAATGCGGAAGGTTTCAGCGAAGCCTTCGCAATCGTCGCCGACGAGCTGCAAATGAGGTGGACGGTTCGCCCGCGTTCCGCACGCCCCAAGCTGCTCATCCTCGTGTCGCGGTTCGATCATTGCCTGGCGGACCTGCTCTATAAGTGGCGGATTGGCGAACTCTCCGCCGATATTGCTGGCATTGTCTCCAACCATCCGGTCGAGACCTTCGCGCATCACGATCTCAGCACCATTCTGTTCGATTACCTGCCGGTCACATCACAGACCAAATCTCAACAGGAAGCGGTCATCTGGAAGATCGTCGAGGACCGGAAAGTGGATCTCATCGTTCTTGCCCGGTACATGCAGATCCTGTCCGACGAACTTTCGGCGAAGCTCGCCGGGCGCTGCATCAACATCCACCATTCCTTCCTTCCCGGCTTCAAGGGTGCAAAGCCGTATCACCAGGCGCACGGCCGCGGCGTCAAACTGATTGGCGCCACCGCCCACTATGTAACGCCCGATCTCGATGAAGGCCCAATCATCGAGCAGGATGTCGAGCGCGTCTCGCATCATGACCAACCCGACGATCTCGTGCGCAAGGGTCGTGACGTCGAACGGCGGGTGCTGTCGCGAGCCGTATTCTGGCATATCGACGGCCGCGTCATCCTGAACGGGTCCAAAACCGTCGTTTTCAAGGACTAGGCTATGACTGCGATCAATATCGACGGCAAGGCGATCGCCGAGCAGGAACGTCTCAAGACGGCGGCGGCGGTCATGGAACTGCAACGGCGCCGCGGCCGCGTACCGGGACTTGCTGTCGTACTCGTTGGCAACGATCCCGCAAGCGAGGTCTATGTTGCCTCCAAGGCGCGTCAGACCATCGCCACTGGGATGCGCTCGTTCGAGCACCGCCTGCCGGCCAAGACCTCGCAAGAGGCGCTTCTTTCCCTGATCCGCCGGTTGAACACCGACGACGAGGTCGATGGTATCCTTGTACAACTGCCATTGCCGGCACACATGGATACCGACACCGTTATCTGGTCGGTCGATTCCGCGAAGGATGTCGATGGCTTCCACCCCGAGAATGCCGGACGTCTGATGCGCGGGATGACCAGTCTCGTCCCCTGCACGCCGCTTGGCTGCACGCTGCTGCTTCGCTCGGTGCAGACGGAACTGGCGGGCCAGCATGCAGTGGTGCTCGGGCGATCGAACATCGTCGGAAAACCGATCGCTCAGCTCCTCCTGCAGGCCGATTGCACCGTGACGATGACGCACTCGCGCAGTCATGACTTGCCGGGACTTTGCCGTCAGGCCGATATCTTGGTTGCGGCAGTCGGAAAACCGGAGATGGTCCGCGGCAGCTGGATCAAGCCTGGCGCAATCGTCATTGACGTCGGAATCAACCGCTTGCCGGCAGAGAACGGGGCTAAGGGCCGGTTGGTGGGGGACGTTGCCTTCGGAGAGGCTCGGGACGTGGCCGGCGCCATCACCCCCGTTCCCGGCGGAGTTGGTCCGATGACGATCGCCTGCCTGTTGCGAAACACGCTGCAGGCCGCAATGCGGCGGTGGAGCGAGAGCTGAAACGTCAGATGCGGCGCGGACCGATAGTTGCGTCGCTCTCCGATATCCAAAACACAGGTTTATCTACTGATGCGGCCCGAGGGAGTGCAGCAAGCCTGCACCTCCCCACTTGATTTGAGGCCCGTCAGCAATCGAGCGTGGTTTCGCGCTCCCATTCCGTTAAATGACGGGAATAGGAGTTCCATTCGTCGGTCTTGAGCTTGATGTAGCTGGGAACGAACGCGCCCAACCTTTCCGACAGCACCGACGATGATCGCAGCGCTCGGATCGCATCGAGCAGATTCAGCGGCAGCGTCTTGCCAGCCTCGACGGTGTGGCCATCGGTATACATGTTGATGTCAAGGCGTTTGCCGGGATCTCGCTCGTGGTCGATCCCGTCGAGTCCGGTGGCAAGCAGACCTGCCTGCAGCAGATAGGGATTCGCCGCCCCGTCGGCCAGCCGGACCTCGAAGCGCCCTCCTTCGGGAATGCGGATCAGATGGGTGCGGTTGTTTCCCGTATAGGTCACCGAATTCGGAGCCCAAGTCGCTCCTGAGGTCGTGCGCGGCGCGTTGATGCGCTTGTACGAGTTGACGGTCGGATTGAACAGCGCTGCGAGTGCATCGGCCGAGTGCATGATGCCGCCCAGGAAGTGATAACCGAGCTTTGAGACGCCGAGCTCGCCGGTTTCGTCTTCGAATAGATTGCGGCCATCGCGCCACACCGAGATATGGGCGTGGCAGCCATTGCCGGTCAGGTCGACGAACGGCTTGGGCATGAAGGTCGCGCGCAGCCCGTGCTTCTCGGCGATCGAACGCGCCATATATTTGAAGAACGCGTGACGGTCCGCCGTCTTCAAGGCAGCGTCGAACTCCCAGTTCATCTCGAACTGGCCGTTAGCGTCCTCGTGATCGTTCTGATAGGGCTTCCAACCAAGCGAAAGTATGGAATCGCAGATCTCGACGATGACGTCGTATCGTCGCATCAACGCCTGCTGATCGTAGCAGGGCTTTGACTGGCGGTCGGCGCCATCGGAAATCCCGGTGCCATCGGGCGTTATCAGGAAGAACTCACACTCGACGCCGGACTTAAGCTCATAGCCCTTCGCGGCAGCATCGGCGATCAGCCGCTTCAGGAGATTGCGCGGCGCTTGCGCAACCGGCTTGCCGTTCATCCAGGGATCGGCGGCAAGCCAGCCGACCTCGGGTTTCCACGGCAACTGGATCAGGCTTCCCGGATCTGGCATCGCGAACATGTCGGGATCGGCTGGCGTCATGTCGAACCATGTCGCAAAGCCGGCAAAGCCGGCTCCGCTCTTGACCATGCCGTCGATCGCCGCAGCCGGCACGAGCTTGGCGCGCTGGACGCCGAACAGGTCAGTGTAGGAGATCAGGAAATACTTGATGCCTCTCTCTTGCGCGATGGCATGCAGACTGTTGGCCATGACTACCCCTTTGATGCTTCAACACCCCGGCATTGAAAAATTTGCCGTCCATTGGATTTCGCGCGATGCAGATCCGCTATTTTGTTATTCCCGGAATCCAGTTGGTTCCGGCCAGCGGCACGCCCGCCATTGCTGCGGCCTCGATCGTCAATGCGACAAGGTCTTCCGGTTCGAGATTGTGCAGGTGGCTCTTACCGCAGGCCCGCGCGATCGTTTGGGCTTCCAGCGTCAGCACCGACAGGTAGTTTGCCAACCGCCGGCCGGCCTTCGCGGGATCGAGCCGCGCCGCGAGCGTGGGATCCTGCGTGGTGATGCCGGCAGGATCCAACCCCTCCTGCCAGTCGTCATAGGCACCGGCAACGGTGCCCAGCTTTTCGTACTCCGCCTGCAACTGCGGATCGTTGTCGCCGAGCGCAATCAGCGCCGCGGTGCCGATGGCCACCGCATCCGCGCCAAGCGCCAGCGCCTTCGCAACGTCGGCGCCGGTGCGAATCCCGCCGGAGGCGATTAACTGCAGCTTGCGGTGCAAGCCTAGATCCTGCAGCGCCTGCACCGCGGGCCGGATTGCCGCCAAGATCGGCAGGCCGACATTCTCGATGAATACTTCCTGCGTGGCAGCCGTGCCGCCCTGCATGCCGTCCAGCACGATCACGTCGGCGCCCGATTTGGCCGCAAGTGCGGTGTCGTAATAAGGACGGCTGGCGCCGACCTTGACGTAGATCGGCTTTTCCCAATCGGTGAGCTCGCGCAGTTCCTCGATCTTGATCTCCAGATCGTCAGGCCCGGTCCAGTCCGGATGCCGGCAGGCCGAGCGTTGGTCGATGCCTTCCGGCAGCGTGCGCATCCTTGCAACTCGCGCCGAAATTTTCTGCCCGAGCAGCATGCCGCCGCCTCCGGGTTTTGCGCCCTGCCCGATCACGATCTCAATCGCGTCGGCCTTTCTCAAGTCATCAGGGTTCATTCCATAGCGCGATGGCAGGTATTGATAGACTAGGATGGAAGAATGCCCGCGCTCTTCTGGGGTCATCCCGCCGTCACCGGTGGTCGTCGACGTCCCGACCGCGGAGGCGCCGCGTCCCAAAGCTTCCTTGGCCGGGGCCGACAGTGCGCCAAAGCTCATGCCCGCGATAGTGACGGGTATCTTCAGCTTAATCGGCTTCTTGGCAAAGCGCGTACCCAGCGTGACATCGGTGCTGCACTTTTCCCGGTAGCCTTCGAGCGGATATCGCGAGATCGAAGCGCCCAAGAACAGGAGGTCATCGAAATGCGGCAGCACACGTTTCGCGCCACCGCCGCGGATGTCATAGATGCCAGTCGCCGCTGCGCGCTGAATTTCGGCGATCGTCTGCGGACTGAAGGTGGCGGAAAATCGAGGTAGAGTGCGATGAGACGGCGGAGCGGTCATCAGAAATCCTGATCAATAGGCGTCGACGTTATCGATGTGGAAGTGATAGAGGCGGCGCGCAGAGCCGAACATCGTGAAGTCATTGGGGCTTACTGAATCGGCCAAATCCGCGCGCTTCAACACCGACCTCAGGATCGACTTATCCTCCGCCGACATCTCCTTCTCGATGCAATCGGCCCCCAGGCTCGCGACGTTACCGCGCACAAACAACCGGGCCTCGTAGATGGAATCGCCGAGTGCCTCGCCGGCGTCTCCGAGCACAACCAGATTGCCGGCCTGCGCCATGAACGCACTCATCGGCCCAATCGAGCCTTTGACGACGATGTCGATACCCTTCATCGAGATACCGCAGCGCGCAGAAGCGTTGCCGTCGATCACCAGCAAGCCCCCGCAGCCGGTCGCGCCGGCGGCCTGGCTAGCGTCCCCCCTGACACGAACTTCGCCGGACATCATGTTTTCTGCTACGCCCACGCCGGCATTTCCCGAAACGAGGATTGTCGCTCGCTTGTTCATGCCGCCGCAGTAGTAGCCGACATGGCCTTCGATATCGATCGTGACCGGCGCATCGACGCCGCATGCGATCGCATGCTTTCCGCCGGGATTGGTCACTATCCAATGGGTTTCATTGGTGGCAGGCGCCAGCGCATGAAGCATCGCGTTCAATTCGCGCAGCGGCGCTTTGCCAAGATCGACGTTCGACATCAACCCCGCTCCCAGGCGTAGACGGTTGCAGGCCTCGGTTCGAAAAGATGCGCCTTATCGACACCCGGCAACATCGCAAGCGCGCGATATTCGGAGCCGAATGCCACATAGTCGTCGGTCTCAGCCATCACCGCCGGCTTGCAGGAGATAGGATCGCGCAAAACCGCAAATCCGCTCTCTGTCCCCACGACGAAGGTGTAGAAGCCGTCGAGATCGGCGAGGCTTTGCGTCAACGCTTCTTTTAGCGAAGCTCCCTCCCGGATCTTCCAACTGAGATAGCCTGCGGCAACCTCGGTGTCGTTTTCGGTTTCGAAAGTCATGCCTTCGCGCTGCAGGACGCGACGCACGCCGTTGTGATTCGAGAGCGAGCCGTTGTGGACGAGGCATTGGTCGAGCCCGGTCGAGAACGGATGTGCGCCGCGCGTGGTCACCGCCGATTCCGTCGCCATGCGAGTGTGGCCGATACCGTGGCTGCCCTCCATCCGCACCAACCCAAATCGCTGCGCGACTCGCTGTGGTAGACCGACCTCCTTGTAGAGCTCCATTCGCTTCCCGGCCCCGACAAAACTAATGTCCATGCGCGCAGCGATCGAGCTGCGCGCTTGCTGCTCCTTGAGTGCGGGCAGCGAAATCACCGCGTAGGTATCGCGAAAGGTAGCGGGCAGGTCTTCCCCGACCGCGCGCCCTAGTTCTGCGACTGCTTCCCGTAGCACAGCCTCGTTCGCGCCGCTCACCGTCAGCTTCACGCGGCCTCGCGCACCATCGCCATAGACGGCGAAGCCCGCGCTGTCGGGGCCGCGATCGCTCATCACGGCGAGCATGTCCGACAACATCGCCCCGAGCTCTGGCTCAAGTTTCGGTTGCTTGAGAAACAGCCCCACGATTCCGCACATGAAATCCTCCGCTACGGTGTTTTCCGCCCACGCAAGCCTTGCGTTACAGTAACTTTAAAGAACATCATATTCCTGTCAAGAAACAATTGAGGCGTCACCAGGATACAGAACCTGGCGTGCCGGACGGGTCAGCGTTGCGTCGGCGCGATACGATCGCTCGGCTCGACGGTCCTGGAGATCGGAAACGTCCCGCCGAAAACACTAGCAAAATCGGAATGGGCCGATACCGGCGAGCTTATGTGGGATCAGCGCGAAAGCTGCGGCCGCCTAGCGGGAACCGCTGGCCGCAGTATAGAGTGGGCTATTCTTGATCCGGTCGGCGAATCTGCCGCGGCCGCCTCATAAAGCCCGACGGCGCAGATTGAGCGAGGTTTTCACCGTGGCGAAAGGCGCGATCAAGCGTTCGGAAGGACAGGCACCGAAGCAAGGACCGGAGCTTCTGACGGGTTCGCTCGCTCCCAAGGAAGTTCCCCCCTCTCTCGAATCGGAAATCGGCGCCGAAGTCCGCCGACTGAGGAAAGAGTTTGATCTCACCGTATCGGAACTCGGCGCCGCGGCCGGCATTTCCGCCGGCATGATGTCCAAGATCGAGAACGGGTCGATCTCCCCCTCTCTGGGGACCTTATCAGCGCTTGCGAAGGCGTTGAATGTCCCGATCGGACGCCTATTCCGCGAAAGGGCCGAGCAGCGTGATTGCTCCTTCGTGAAGGCGGGGACCGGTGTGCGCATCGAGCGGCGAGGAACCAAAGCCGGGCACCACTATGACTTGCTCGGCCACAGCGTCGGCGGCGATGTAGTCGTCGAGCCTTACCTGATCACGCTCAAGGGCGACGCCGTTCCCTACACCGACTTCCGGCACTCCGGCGTAGAGTTCATCTACATGCTCACGGGCAAAGTACGCTACCGGCACGCCGATCGTAGCTACCTGCTTGAACCCGGTGACGCGCTTTTTTTTGACGCGGCAGCTCGCCATGGTCCGGAAGAGCTCGTAAAGGCGCCAATGACGTATCTCTCCATTATTGTTTATCCGCGGCGCAGCTGATCTGGAGCGCAAACTGCCCTCCGGAGATGGCGACAATTCACGAATCTCTCTCGCCAATGATGCGATCATCGCGGTAGCAATGAAACTTGAGCGCTTTCGTGTACGAAGCACTGATTATGCGGAGCTAGACCTGCTGTCGCGGCGCGGCATGCAGGATTCGCTTGTTTTTGCCCGCGGGTAGCAGCTCGGGGCTTGTCCAGGTTCATCGCCCTTTACGGGTGCGATTTGCCTCCGACCGGACATAGCGGGACAGGATCGGTCCTGGACAGGATGCACGGGTCTTCTTGATTAACACCGAGGGTGCGACCGACCATCGAATTTACGAAGAGTTCGTCGGTGCGACGCCTGCGACGGTCGGCTAACACGGCTGTCGTACCGATCCGCCAAGTCCAGCAACCTCTTCTTGATGAACGGGTCTGCCTTGTCCGCAAGGACGCGAATGTTCCGAGCCGGGCCGCTCATAAACTGTTCGTCTACGAAACACCTGCCCAACAATAACTTCACGTGAGCGCACATTTCTCGCAGGTTTCGAGCCGAGCTACAGAGCAGGTAACGATAGTATGACGTTGTCGACCAACCGAGTTGAGCCGACGTAGGCTGCGGCGCAGAGCGCTGTGGTGCGCCGTGAGCCAGGACCTCTACGCGCATGACAGGCGACGGTACAAGCGGTGGCACTTCAGTACGGCAGCGCTCGACGGCGAGTGCGCAGCGCGGATGAAACGCGCAGCCTCGAGGAGGTTGATTGGGCTTGGCACCTCACGCTCCACCGGCGGCTTCAGCCGAACGTGCGAACGTGCGCGAGATCCGGCACTGGAGCTGCCGCAATCAGCGCCTCTGTGTAGGGTGGACAGGCTTGGCAAAGAGCGCTTCGCATGGGCGGGTAAACTCGACGATCCGTCCCGGGTAAATTACCGCGATACGACGGCCGATGCGCTCGACGACGCTAAGGTCATGCGAAATGAAGATAGAGGCGATGCCCATCTGCTGCCGTTCTGGATCTTACCAGATAAAGCGCCCGGTGGAACGCCTTGCTCGTCGGCGACAACGATGAATGTAGGTAGGGTGGGAATGACCGCTCCATTCATGGTCATCGAGACGGATGTTTCCCCAAGCGGAATGCCGTCGAAGAGATTTTTCATGTCTTCATCAGAAGCTATTGCGACTCCGGCCTTGTCACATCCCCTTAAACGCTGCGGTGCGCCGCCAGATCGAAAGCGACTGACAATCCATTTTGTCCGGAGGCGAGGGCAGCACGGTAGAATGCGTTCGATACCTCAGTTGTAGAAAAGCCGGCATACTGCCGGATAGTCCAAGGTCGGCCGGCGTACATGGTCGCTCGCGGACCACGACGAACAGCGACATTCCAGGTATCGTGTCCACCTGCGCGATGCCATTTAGGTCCGAAGCCGTTTAAGCTGGTTTGATCGCTAGTTCTCCTGAGTTTGCCGCACGAGCGAAATGGGATCGCGCTTCATCTCTTTCTCGGCAATCTTCTTCCACTCTTCGGGAAACGCTTGATCGTCCTCCTCATCTCGCCATACGAGAGCCCAAACGCCGATCGAATGGTCGACGTCGAAAGCTGGTCGTTAGAGATTGCACGCGAACTCCAGGATCAGCGCATCGACCGCGAGCGTGGCACCGGCGGCGGCCTGGATCTTCTTCACCGTGCCGTCGCGCTCGGCGCGCAACACGTTCTGCATCTTCATGGCTTCGACGACCGCCAGGGTCTCGCCGGCCTTGACCTCCTGGCCCTCAGTCACCGCGATCGACACCACGAGACCGGGCATCGGGCCCAGCAACTTCTTGCCGGTGTCGGCGGCCGAGACCACCGGCATCAGCTGCGCCGAGGTCGCCTCGGTCTCGGTGAAGACATAGACCGGGACCTCAAAACCCTGATGCGCGAGGCGGAAGCCGTTGTTGATCGCCCGCACCTGCACGGCGACGAAGTTGCCGTCGATGATGCCCTGCCACACCGGCTCGCCCGGCACCCAGCCCGACACCAGATTGTGCGGATTGCCCGGCAGCCCGTCGGCGCCGATGAAGCGCACTGCAATCGCGTCATCCTCGCGCGCGACGTCGAGCGCGATTTCGGCGCGATCGAGCCACACCGCGCGACGGCGCTCGCGCTGCACCACGCGGCCGCCCATCTGGCCGGAAATCTGCCGCTTGCGCTCGCCCAGCACGTGATCGATCGCGGCACCGAGCCGCGAGCCGCCGCGCGATCTCGCCCTCGGGGGCGCGCGCGGAGAATCCCTTGGGGAATTCTTCCGCGATGAAGCCGGTCGAGAGCCGGCCCTCGCGCCAGCGCGGATGGTTCATCAACGCCGACAGGAACGGAATGTTGTGCCTGATGCCGTCGACATAAAAGGCGTCGAGCGCGGTCGCCTGCGCCTCGATCGCCGCGGCGCGCGACGGGGCATGGGTGACGAGCTTGGCGATCATCGGATCGTAGTGGATCGAGATCTCGCCGCCCTCCTGCACACCGGTGTCGTTGCGGATCGTGATGCCGTCATGGCTGGCCTCGGCCGGCGGACGGTATTTCACCAGCCGGCCGATCGAGGGCAGGAAGTTGCGGAACGGATCCTCGGCATAGACGCGGGACTCCACCGCCCAGCCGGTCAGCGTGACGTCCTTCTGCGCGAGTGCAAGCTTCTCGCTGGCGGCGACGCGGATCATCTGCTCGACGAGGTCGATGCCGGTGATCAGCTCGGTGACGGGATGCTCGACCTGCAGACGGGTGTTCATCTCCAGGAAGTAGAAGCTCTTGTCCTGGCCGGCGACGAATTCCACGGTGCCGGCCGAATCGTAATTCACCGCCTTGGCCAGCGCGACCGCCTGCTCGCCCATCTTGCGGCGGGTCTGCTCGTCGAGCAGCGGCGACGGCG
>NZ_JACMYO010000021.1 GCF_020889685.1 Bradyrhizobium oropedii | reverse complement strand
CTAGCAGATGGTTGAGCAGCTCCACCTTTCCCGCAAGTGGAAGAGGTGGAGCGAGCCCGCTTTAGTCCAAGTGGCGCATTGACGGCTTTGATCCCTGGTGTCCATCATGCCCGCTTTAGGCGGTGCGGTCCCGGGAGTGGCAGCCATGGTGCAGAACATCGTCGCCGGACTTGTCGTAGTCGCTCTGATTGTGATCGGCTCGATCAGCTACGCCCAGGAGCACCACGAGTGCTGGAACGGGCACCTGCTCAAAAGCCTGAAGCCCTGCGGATCGATGACCCCTGACGTCTAGCGCGCCCGGCCGCTGTCCTGGCTTTCCTGGCCGGGCTTGACCCGGCCATCCATCGCTGCTCAAAAGTCCCCAACCTTTTCATGCCGCTCGGGCGTGCACCCTCTCCCCTTGTGGGAGAGGGTGGCGAAATCGAGCGGAGCGAGATGAAGCCGGGTGAGGGGTTTCTCTCCGCGCGCTCATCCGTGGAGAGAACCCCTCATCCGGCGCGCTTGCGCGCGCCACCTTCTCCCACAAGGGGAGAAGGGAAGAACAGGAATTTACGGCATGGCAATCAGGTTTGACGGACGCGTCGCTATCGTCACCGGCGCGGGCAATGGTCTTGGGCGGGCGCATGCGCTGGGCCTTGCCAGCCGTGGCGCCAAGGTCGTGGTCAACGATTTCGGCGGCGCGCGCGACGGCACCGGCGGCTCGCTGTCGCCGGCCGAGGCCGTGGTCGAGGAGATCCGCAAGGCCGGCGGCACCGCGATGGCCGACGGCGCAGACGTCTCGAACTTCGAGCAGGTCAGCGCGATGGTCGAGCGCGCCACCAAGGAGTGGGGCAGCGTCGACCTCTTGTGCGCGAATGCCGGCATCCTGCGCGACAAGTCGTTTGCCAAGATGGAGGTCGCCGACTGGGCCAAGGTGCTCGACGTGCATCTCACCGGCACCTTCTACTGCTGTAAGGCGGTGTGGGCCGGCATGCGCGAACGCAATTACGGCCGCATCGTGCTGACGACCTCGTCGTCCGGCCTGTTCGGCAATTTCGGCCAGGCCAATTACGGCGCAGCGAAGGCCGGCATGGTCGGCCTGATGAACGTGCTCGCCGAAGAGGGCCGCAAGAACAACATCAAGGTCAATACCATCTCGCCGACGGCGGCGACCCGCATGACCGAGGAGCTGCTGCCGCCGCAGGCGCTTCAACTGATGAAGCCGGAAGCGATCACGCCGGCGGTCGAATTCCTGCTCAGCGAGGACGCGCCGACCCGCACCATCATGGGCGCCGGCGCCGGCTCGTTCGCAGTGATCCGGGTGCTGGAGACCGAGGGCGTCAACCTGCCGCAGTCCGAGTGGACGCCCGACGGCGTCGCCGCGCACTTCAAGGACATCGCCGACATGTCGACCGCGAAGGCGCTGCAGGGCGCATTCGAGCAGACCCAGAAGTATGTCGCCCAGGCCGCAGCGCGGGCCGGGATCAAGCTCTGAGCATGAACGTCGCCGTCATCGGAGCCGGACCTGCCGGCCTGATGGCGGCAGAAACTCTTGCGGCGGGCGGTGCACAGGTCTCCGTCTACGACGCGATGCCGTCGGCCGGCCGCAAGTTCCTGATGGCCGGCCGCGGCGGGCTCAATCTCACGCACTCCGAGCCGCTGCCGGATTTCCTGAGGCGTTATCGCGAGGCGATGCCGCGCCTGACGAAAGCGGTCGAGGCATTTCCGCCCGATGTGTTGCGCGCCTGGAGCGAGGCGCTGGGCCAGCCGACCTTCGTCGGTACCAGCGGCCGCGTGTTTCCCGAGGCGTTCAAGGCTTCGCCTCTGCTGCGCGCCTGGCTGCGGCGGCTCGATGCGACAGGCGTTGCGTTCGCATTCCGGCATCGCTGGACCGGATGGGAGGCGAGCGGCGGACTGCTGTTCGAGGCACCGGACGGCCCGCGCACGGCCAACGCTGAGGCGACCGTGCTCGCGCTCGGCGGTGCGAGCTGGCCGCGGCTCGGCTCCGATGGTGCGTGGGCGGACATCCTCGCCGCGAAGGGCGTTGCCGTGGCGCCGATGAGATCAGCCAATTCCGGCTTCACGGTTGCGTGGTCGAATATCTTCCGCGACCGGTTTGAAGGCCAGCCGCTCAAGGGCGTCTCGCTCAAGATCGGGGCGCATACGGTGCGCGGCGAGGCGATCGTCACCCGCGCCGGCATCGAGGGCGGCGCCATCTATGCATTGTCGGCCGAATTGCGCGAGGCGGTGCTCGCGAAGGGAACGGCGACGCTCAGCGTGGCGCTGCGGCCCGATGCCGCGCGCGACGAACTGATCGCGCGGCTGTCGGTGTCAAAGGGCAAGCAATCCTTCTCCAATTTCCTGCGCAAGGCCGCGCAGCTCTCGCCGGTCGGCATCGGATTGTTGCAGGAGGCGGCAGTCGCCTCCGGCCGATCGCTGGCTTCGCTGCCGCCGGCCGAACTGGCCGCGCTGATCAACGCGGTGCCGATCGAGATATCAGGCGTCGCGCCGATCGCGCGCGCGATTTCGAGTGCGGGCGGGATCAGGTTCGACGAACTGGATGACCATTTCATGCTGCGGCGATTGCCCGGTGTTTTCGCCGCCGGCGAAATGCTCGACTGGGAAGCACCGACCGGCGGCTATCTGTTGCAGGCGTCGTTCGCAACCGGCGTCGCGGCCGGGAAGGGCGCGTTGAGCTGGCTCAGGCAACGCGCCTTGTAACCCGGCTCATTCCGAACCGGTCCTCGTCGCGAGGTCGGTGATCAGGCCGAGTATGCCGAACGCCGCAGCCACCGCGCAGACCGCCGTCCACCCGCCAAAGCTCCATGCTGCGGACGCTGCCGCCGCACCGACCGCACCGCCGATGAAGAACAGCGCCACGAACAGGCCGTTGATCCGGCCGCGCGCCTCGGGTTGCAACAGATTGACGGCACGGCGGCCGAGCGTCTGATCGGTGGTGATGCCGAAATCGAGCAGCACGGCGCCGACGCCAAGCAGCGAAAGGGCTGCGATCTGCGACTCGATCGCGCCGGCCCAGGCGCAGAGTGCGAGCGCGCCGGCGATCAGAAGGTGCGAGACGATCAGGAGCGGCCGTGCAAGACCGCGATCGCCCCATCGGCCCGCGAGCGGCGTTGCCGCCGCGCCCGCGACACCGATCAGTGCGAACAGCGCAATGCCTTTGGCGTCGAGCCTGAACGGCGCGTCCGGCAGGCGCAGCGCCACGGCAGCCCAGAATGCGGTGAACGATGCCATCACCAGCGCCGCGGTCCAGGACCGCACGCGCAGCACCGGCTCCTCGCGCAGCAGTCTTGGAAATGAACGCAGCAGCGCGCCGTAGCTGACCTTCGCTGTCGGCTGCAAAGTCGGCAAGTAGCGCGCCAGCGCGCAGCCGAGCACCATCATCAAGGTGGCCGACGTAAAATAATAGCCGCGCCAGTTCCAGCTGTCCGCGATCAGGCTCGCCATTGGCCGCGACAGCAGGATGCCGATCATCAAGCCGCTCATGACATCGCCGATCGCTTGTCCCCGGCGCTCCGGCGGAACCATCGACGCCACCAGCGGCACCACCATCTGGATCGCTGCACAGGACGCGCCGAGGATGAAGGTGGCGGCGAGCAGCATCAGCGGCGTCGGCGCCATCGCGGTGCCGATCGCGGCGACGATGGCGCAGGCCAGCGTCCGCAGGATCAGCCGCTTGTTCTCGACGAGATCGACCAGCGGCACCAGCAACAAGAGTCCGAGCGCGTAGCCGAGCAGGGTCAGCGTCGAGATCAGGCCGGCCTGCAACGCGGTCATGCCGAGCGAGCGGCCCATCAGGCCGACCAGGATTTGCGGGGCGAACAGGTTGGTGACGACGGTGCCGGTGGTGATGGCGCCGATCCAGATCAGCGGACGCGCCGAGACGGCGCGCGCAGGGGAGAGTTTAGTGGCTTCGGAAATGGTCATGGGACCTCGCGAGGAAGTGGCGAGGCCCCCTTTAGGGGATCGGCCTAATATGCTACAATTCAAATAAGATGATGAAGAATATGCGAGATTGTTATGAATACCCATGACCTCGTGGCGTTCGTCGCCGTGGTGGAAACCGGATCGATCGTCGCGGCGTCGGCGCGGCTGAACCTGACCCAGCCCGGCGTGACGCGGCGGATCCAGAATCTCGAGGAGATGCTGGGCGCGCAGCTGCTCGACCGGCTGTCGAAACCGCTGAGGCCGACGGCCGCGGGGATCGAGGCCTATGAACGGGGCCGTCGGGTGCTGCGCATGCTCGACGAGCTCAAGTCGGGCGTCGCCAATGACGGCGTGGTGCGCGGCGAGTTCAGGCTCGGCCTGACGCCGTTTTTGTCGGAGGCGGGGCTCACCGGACCGCTCGATGCGGTGCGCGGCGAATTTCCGGCGCTCGCGGTGCGCGTCGTCTCGGGCTGGTCGCCCAACCACATGGAGCGGGTCAGCCGCAACGAGCTTGATGCCGCGGCGATCTGCCTGCCCGACGGCACCGCGCCGCCCGACGATCTTGCCGCCTCCGATCTTGGTGCGCAGCCGGTGGTGTTCGTCGTGGCGCGCGACATGAAGACGCCGAAGTCAGTCGATCTCGAATGGTTGTCGCGGACCGGATGGGTGATCAACCAGGACGGCTGCGGTTTCCGCCAGACGCTGAAGCGCCATTTCGATGCGGCGCATCTGCCGTTCAACATCGCGGTCGAGGCGCTGGACAGCGAGCTGCGGCTGTCGCTGGTGGCGCGTGGCCTCGGCATCGGCCTCGTCACGCCGATTGCGCTGAAGCGCAGCGCGTTCAAGAGCCGGCTCAAGATCGTGAAGATCGCGGATTTCAATCCCGCGGTCCGGGCCTGGATCGTCCACCGCCCGCCCGCCGGCCGCCTGGCGCGGCCGATCGAGGTGTTTCGCTCGGCGCTCGATCGGGAACTGCAGGCTCTGATTCGCGGCTAGCGCAGCTTGCCGCGCGCCGCCACCGGCAAGGCGCCGATGATCTCGTCGCCGCGCACCATCACGACCTCGTCCATCATGTTGACGACGACGCAGACGTGATTGGGCACGATCCGCACGACGTCGCCGACATTGGGCCGGGTGTTGCTGCGGGAGAGATCGAGGAAACCGTGCTCCTCAGCGAAGCGCGCGATCTTGGCCTCGGGATGTTCGAGGATCAGGCCGTGGCCTTCGAGGCCGCCGGTGTCAGAGGTCAGCGTCTTGGAGCCGGCATCGAGGATGCCGCGCTCGGGACCGGCGCGGCTGACGACGGTGGAATAGATATGCAGCGCGCAGTCGTCCCAGCCGGCGACGCCGGCTGCGACCTGCATGCGGTCGTTGTAGATGTAGGTGCCGAAGCGGTGCTCGGTGCCGCCCTTCAGCTTGCCGATGTTCACCAGATTCGGCGTGCCTCCGGTGGAGACGATGGCAGCATCCAGGCCGTGGGCGCGGACTCCGGCCAGCGCCTCGTCGTAGAATTTCTGCGCATCCGCCCAGCCGGTCTCGGTCGGGTAGAGCATGAAGCCTGCGAAGCTCAGGCCCTTGGAGGCTGCGATCTCGCGCGCCAACGCGATCGCCTCGGCCGGGGTCTCGACGCCGGCGCGCTTGCGCCCGGTGTCGCACTCGACGACCACGGAGAGCGGACGGCCGGAGGCGGCCGCGGCCTTCGGCAGGTCGCCGACCACGACCGAATTGTCGGCCGCGACGGTGACGTTGGTCTTGGCTTGCAGCGCGCCGAGCCGCGCCATCTTCTCGTCGCCGAGCAGATTGTAGCTGATCAGGATGTTGTCGATACCGCTATCCGCCATGATCTCGGCCTCGCCGAGCTTCTGACAGGTGATGCCCCTGGCGCCGGCCTTGATCTGCAGCTGCGCCAGCATCGGATTCTTGTGCGTCTTGATGTGCGGGCGGTTGGCGACGCCGGCCGCATCGCAAGCGGCCTGGATGCGGGCGATGTTGCGCTCGACCCGGTCCATGTCGATTACGGCGCAGGGCGTGCCGTATTCCTTGGCGATCTTGGCGGCGAGGGGCGTGGTCATCGGGTCAACTCCGGTTGTTTCCGTCATTGCGAGCGGAGCGAAGCAATCCATCCATCCGCGCATGCGGTGCCGTGGATTGCTTCGTCGCTTCGCTCCTCGCAATGACGACCATTTCCATGCGAATTACGCCTGTTCGATCTCTTCGCGCAGCACTTCGAGCTCGAGCCAACGGTCTTCGGCGGCGGCAAGCTCTTCCTGCGCCTTCGCGATCGCGGCGGAAGCTGCGTCAAACTTCTTGCGATCCTTCGCATAGAGGTCGGGATCGTCGAGCAGCTTCTGCTGCTTGGCGATCTCGGCGTGCAATCTGTCGATCGTCTTCGGCAGGGTCTCGAGCGCGTGCTTCTCGTTGAAGTTCAGCCGTCGTTTCGGCGCGGCAGTGGGCGCCGCGGCAGCCTTGGCTTCCTTCTTCTCTTCAGTCGGGGCGTCCGCCTTCACGGTCTCGCGCTTCACGTCGGCGCCGCGCTGCGCCAGCATGTCGGAGTAGCCGCCGGCATATTCGATCCAGCGGCCCTGGCCTTCGGGCACGATCACGGATGTCACCACGCGGTCGAGGAAGTCGCGATCGTGGCTGATCAGGATCACCGTGCCCTCGTAATCGCCGAGCATGTCCTCGAGCACGTCGAGGGTTTCGAGATCGAGGTCGTTGGTCGGCTCGTCCAGGATCAACAGGTTCGACGGCTTTGCCAATGCGCGCGCCAGCATCAGCCGACCGCGTTCGCCGCCGGAGAGCGCCTCTAGCGGCGTGCCGCGCTGCTCCTGCGCGAACAGGAAATCCTTCATGTAGCCGATGACGTGCTTCGACTTGTCGCCGACCATGACGTGATCGCCGCGGCCGCCGGTGAGCGCCTCGGCCAATGTCAGCTTCGGATCGAGGCTTTCGCGATGCTGGTCGAGCGTCGCCATCTCGATATTGGCGCCCAATCGCACCGAGCCGGAGTCGGGTGGATCGTTGCCGATCAACAGATGCACCAGCGTGGTCTTGCCGGCGCCGTTCGGGCCGACGATGCCGAGCCGGTCGCCGCGCTGGATCCGGGTCGAGAAGCCGTCGACGATCTTGCGCTCGCCAAAGGCTTTGTTGATGCTCTTGGCTTCGATCACCAGGCGACCGGACTTCTCGGCCTCGGCGGCGGCGAGCGTGGCATTGCCGGTGGCGCCGCGGTAGTCGCGGCGCTGGTCGCGCAGCGCGTGCAGATTGCCGAGCCGCTTGACGTTGCGCTTGCGGCGGCCGGAGACGCCATAGCGCAGCCAGTGCTCCTCGTTGACGATCTTGCGGTCGAGCTTGTGCTGCTCGCGCTCTTCCTCGGCCAGCACCTCGTCGCGCCATTCCTCGAAGGCGCCAAAGCCGCGATCGATCTGCCTGATCTGGCCGCGGTCGAGCCAGGCGGTCGAACGCGACAGATTGGTGAGGAAGCGGCGGTCGTGGCTGATCAGCACCAGCGCGCAGCGCCGGCTTTCCAATTCGCCCTCGAGCCATTCGATGGTCGGCAGATCGAGATGGTTGGTCGGCTCGTCCAGCAGCAGGATGTCGGGCGACGGCGCCAGTACCCGTGCCAGCGCCGCGCGGCGCGCCTCGCCGCCGGAGACATGCGCGGGATCTTCCTCGCCGGTGAGGCCGAGCTGTTCGAGCAGATAACGTGCCTGGTAATGATCGTCGCCGGGGCCAAGGCCGGCCTCGACATAGGCCAGCGTCGTCTTGTGCTCGCCGAAGTCAGGTTCCTGCGGCAGATAGCGGATGGTGGCGCCGGGTTGCACGAAACGGCTGCCGGCATCAGGCTCGACCAGCCCTGCAGCGATCCGCAGCAGCGTCGATTTGCCGGAGCCGTTGCGGCCGATCAGGCAGACGCGTTCGCCCGCGGAGACCGACAGCTCGACGCCGGTCAACAGCGGCGTGCCCCCGAACGTGAGGCTGATGTCCTTGAGCTGGATGAGGGGCGGGGCCATCGCGCTAACCCCCGTTCGCCGGCGCCTGCTCGGCGCGGCGGCGCTGGATGCGGCGGATGGTCTGGTCGAGGGTCGACAGGAAGGTCGAGCGGTCGCGCGGCGAGTATGATTTCGGCCCGCCAGTGATTTCACCGGACGAGCGCAGGTCGGTCATCAGATTGCGCACCGCGAGCGTCATGCCGATCGACTGCTCCGTGAACGGCTTGCCGTTCGGTGCGATCACGTCGGCGCCGGCCTTGACGCAGCGGCTTGCCAGCGGAATGTCCGCGGTGATCACGACGTCGCCCTCATGCGCGCGTTCCGCGATCCAGTCGTCGGCCGCATCCATGCCGGAACCGGCGGCGATGCGCTCGATCAGCGGATCCTGCGGCACGCGGATGAAATTGCCCGCGACCACGCTGACGGGTACGCCGAGCCGGATCGCGACGCGATAGATTTCGTCCTTCACCGGGCAGGCGTCGGCGTCGACATAGATGTGGGTGGGAGCAGGGGTTTCGGTCATCGATTCCAAGGTTGGCAGGCGCGGCCTGCGTGTACTCCATCGGGCGGAAAATTGCGAGCAAAACGAGAGGCTTGCCACGCGGCTGGCTTCGATTACGATTGCCGGAGAAAAACAACCGAAATAAGGGGAAACCCCATGGATTCGAAGGCTACGCAGACCTATCGCGTCTCCGCCTACAACACCTCGAAACTGTCAGAGAACAAGATCCACGACGACACGGTGGCGCGGAAGTTCGGCTTTTCCGGCGGTCTGGTGCCCGGCGTCGACGTGATGGCCTACATGATGCATCTGCCGGTCGAGAAATGGGGGCGCGGTTTCCTCGAACGCGGCCTGATCGAGGCGCGCTTCGTCAAGCCGGTCTATGACGGCGAGATCGCGGAATTGACCGGCCGGGAGACCGGTAATGGACTGTCGATCGAGCTCACCAGCCGCGGCGAGCTCTGCGCCACCGGCACCGCATCGTTGCCGGCCTCAGCGCCGAAATTCGTGCTCGACGATTACCAGCAGGTCGCCGCGGTCGCCGAACGCAAGCCGGTGAGCGCCTCGTCCTACGAGCAGGACAAGTGGCTTGGCACCATCCCGCGCGACTGGTCCGGCGATGCCGCCAAGGAGTATCTCGCCGACATCAGGGAGACTGACCCGATCTATTTGCGCGAAGGTCTCGGCCATCCCGGTCTGCTGCCTCGGGTGATGAACAAGGTGCTGGTCGACAACGCGATCCTCGGGCCCTGGATCCATGTCGGCACCCGCATGCAGCTCTTGTCGGCCGGCAAGATCGGCGACGAGCTGACCGCGCGTGCCAAGGTGACCGGCAACTACGACAAGAAGGGCCATCGCTTCGTCGAGCTCGACGCGCTGGTGCTCGGCAACGGCGTGCCGCTAGCGCATTGCTGGCACATCGCAATCACCCAGCCGCGCGAGCAGGTGGCGGCGTAGATGTCTGTCACCATAGACTATTATCTGTCGCTCAACTCGCCATGGACCTATATGGGCAGCGCGCCGCTTACCGATATCGCGCGGCGCCATGGCGCGACCGTCAACGTCAAGCCCTGCAAGTTCGGTCCGATCTTCGAGCAGACCGGCGGCCTGCCGCTGCCGAAACGCTCCCCGCAGCGGCAGGCTTACCGCCTGATCGAGCTGAAGCGCTGGCGCGAGGTGAGGGGCATCCCGCTCAACGTCGAGCCCAGACATTTTCCGAGCGACGATCTCGCGGCGGTGCGGCTCGTGATTGCCGCCGGGCTGCAGGGCAAGGATGCGCACCGCCTGTCGCTGGAGTTCGGCCGCGCGATCTGGGAACGCGAAGAGCCGCTCGCCGACGCTGACGTGATGTCGGCCGCCGCGCAACGCGCCGGCCTCGACGCGGCGGCCCTGCGCGCGGGCGCTCCGTCGGATGCCGAGCTCGACCAGCTCTACGAGCAGTACACGCAGGACGCGCTGAAAGCCGGCGTGTTCGGCGCGCCGAGCTATGTGCTGCCGTCCGGCGAGATCTTTTGGGGGCAGGATCGGCTGGAATTTCTCGAACGGGCGCTGAAGATGCCGGATTGATCGGACTCGAGCGGGTGACGGCGCAAGGAAGGGGCAAGACCGTCCAGACGTGATACCCCGCATCCAGTACGCCGCGGCTTTTCGGTTCTATTTCTGACGTCTCAGGGATACTGGGTCACCGCCTTCGCCGCATGCGGGTGACGACGGCGGTGTTGGCAGCGTCAGCGCCGCTTAGTTCTCACCTCACCTCGCTTGCGGGGAGAGGTCGGATCGCATCGCAGATGCGATCCGGGTGAAGGGCTCTCCACGCACTCACGTCTTTCGAATCTGCGGTAGCAGCCTCAACTATCCGACGTCGTCGTTTGGGTGAGGCACACCGCATCCCGCGCTTCTTCTTGCAATGGAATAGGGAACATAAAAAGAACTGGATAAATGTCTCGCAGGGTCTTGCGGTGGAATCATGAACTGCATAAGTAATGTCATGGCTAAATACTTTGGAGATTGTCATGACTGACACACCTGTTGCTAACCCGACTGTCGCCGCAGAACCAGCCGAGCTTGAAATCAAGTCGACCCTAGCTGTCTACAACGCCCTCAAACCACTCGACAGCGATGCACAAGAGCGCGTCGTCAAGCATGTTAGCGGCATACTCGGCATCAGCGTGTTGCTTAAATCGGCTGACCCCGAACCTGACACCGCAGCGACCGGTGAGGAACATCCGGCAGCGGCTCAAGCGGGCGGGACGCCGACGTTCGGCACGTTTGCGGAATTGTTTCATGCCGCTGATCCACAAACCGCGTCTGACATGGCTCTTGTGGCGGGGTATTGGCTGCAGGTCTGCAAGAATGCCCCCAGCTTCGATGGCCAAAGCGCCAACAAAGAGCTGAATCACCTCGGTCACCGTGTAGCAAATATCACTACGGCAATAGGCGCTCTAAATTCTCAGCGACCCGCCCTCGCCATCCAGCTTGCGAAGTCCGGCAGTTCGCGTCAGGCGCGCAAGACCTACAAGATCACGACCTCGGGCGAGGCTGCGGTGAGGGCGATGATTAATGGATGAGGCGCGCCTTACCGAAGCCCTCAAGTCGCTGCTGGGTGATGATCTCGCGTCCGACATGGTGACCAACTTCGTCAGTATGCGGCGCGATCTGGCGACGCGCACCTTGGAGCGATCCTCGCCCGGCAAATTCGTTGAGACGTTCGTGCAGTGTCTCCAACATATCGCGGCCGGCAAGCACGACACGAAACCCGACGTGGACGTCTATCTTTCTAAACATGCCGAGAACGCCGCCTTGCCGGACGGGCTGCGCATCTGCGGGTGCCGGATCGCGCGCGCTATGTATTCGTTGAGGAGCAAACGCAGCATCGCCCACAAGAATGAGATTGATCCCAACACCTTCGATCTTGCGCTTCTGCACGAAGGCGCGGCATGGATCATGGCCGAGTTGTTCCGCATCGCCTCGGGCCTGACGATGCAGGAGGCGGGGGAACTGATCAATCTGGTGCAAGCGCCGGTCGGCACGCTGGTCGAGGACATCGACGGTACCCGCATCGTTCATGCGACCCTGCCAATTGAAGGTGAAATTCTGGTGCTGCTTCACAGCCAGTACCCGAACGCCGTGCCGGTGAAGAGCATCGAAGGTAGCATGATCGGGCGCAACGCGAAGTCGGTGCGCAACAAGCTCGGCGACATGAAGGGGCGCAAGCTCGTACACGGTGATGCCGCGAAGGGATTTCGTCTGACGCAGGCGGGTTTCGCAGACGCCGTGAGCGAGATCAGCAAGCTCGCTGGCTAATTGCCGACATCTCGCTCAAGTGCAAGTTTGCCGAGGCGTTGCCCGACCCGCCTCGACTGGGCGTGGAATACCGGACCACCCGCTTTCGCGGGTGATGACAGCGGCGAGTGATGGTGAAGCGGCGCCCTTACGCCGCGTTCGCCTTTGCATCCTGGATCGCGCGCCAGACGCGTTCCGGCGTCAGCGGCATGTTGATGTGCTTGATGCCGTACTCCGACAGCGCGTCGACCACGGCGTTGACGATGCAGACGAGACTGCCGGCGCAGCCGGCTTCGCCGCAGCCCTTGGTGCCGAGCGGATTGGATTTCGCCGGCGAGGGGTGATCGCCGACCTCCATCGCCGGCACGTCGCCGGCACGCGGCAGCGCATAGTCCATGAAGGAGCCGGTGATCGGCTGGCCCGAGGCGTCGTAGCTGACCTCTTCCATCAGCGCCTGGCCGATGCCCTGCGCGACGCCGCCATGCAGCTGACCGGCGACGATCATCGGATTGACCACGGTGCCGAAATCGTTGACCGCGGAGTAACGCACGATCCGCGTCACGCCGGTGTCGGGATCGATCTCGACCTCGGCGACGTGGCAGCCGTTCGGGAAGGTCGACGCCGTCTCCTTGGTGGCGTGGTCGACGTCGAGCGTCTCGGGTGTGCCTTCCGGCATCTTGCCGGCGCGCATCCGCTCGGCGAGCTCCATGATGCCGATCGAGCGGTCGGTGCCGGCGATGGTGAAGCGGCCCTGGCCGAATTCGATGTCGGCCTCGGACGCCTCCAGCATATGGGCGGCGGCCTTCTTGCCCTTCTCGACCACCAGCGCGGAGGCTTCGACGATCGCTTGCCCCGTCGCGGTGATCGAGCGCGAGCCGCCGGTGCCGTTGCCGAAGCGGACCAGATCGCTGTCGCCCTGTTCGAGCGTGATCTTCTCGAAGGGCACCCCGAGCTGCTCGGACAGCACCTGCGCAAACGGGGTGGCGTGGCCCTGGCCGTAGTCGAGCGTGCCGGTGGTGAGCTTCACCGAGCCGTCCGGCTCGAAGGTGATCTTGCCGAGTTCGCCGGACGGCGGCGCGGTGACCTCGAGATAGGAGCCGACGGCGATGCCGCGCAGCCTGCCGCTCTTCTTGCTCTCCTTCTTGCGCTTGGCGAAGTTGTCGTAGTCGGAGATCTCCAGCGCCTTCTGGAACACGCCGGCGAAATCGCCGCTGTCGTAGGTGACGCCCGAGGCTGCCGGGAACGGCAGCTGCGACGGCTTGATGAAGTTGCGCTTGCGCAGCGTGAAGCGGTTGATGCCCATCTCGTCGGCGGCGGCGTCGATCAGCCGCTCCATGTAGTAATTGGCCTCGGGTCGGCCGGCACCGCGATAGGCGCCCATCAGCGTGGTGTTGGTCACCACCGTCTTGATGTCGACGCCGAGCAGCGGCGTGCGATAGACGCTGGCGAGGTTCTTGCCGGTGTTGAGCGACAGCGGACCCGGCGCGACGCCGGTGATATAGGCGCCGAGATTGCCGTAGCCTGAGAGCCGCACCGCGAGGAATTTGCCGTCGGCATCGAGCGCGAGCTCGGCATGGATCAGCTGGGCACGGCCCTGGCTGTCCGAGAGGAAGCTGGTCGAGCGTTCGTCCAGCCACTTCACCGGCCGCCCCAGTTCGCGCGCTGCATGCGCGATGCAGGTGTATTCGGGATAGTTGAGGTTCTTCATCCCGAACGAGCCGCCGACATTGCCGGTGAGGATACGGACCTTGTCGGCGGGCACGTTGAGCAGGCGCGCCAGGATCGCCTTGTTGCCGGACACGCCCTGGGTCGGCACCTGCAGTGTGAAGCGCTCGGTTGTCTTGTCGTAATGCGCGAGCGCGACCCGCGGCTCCATCGAGACCACCGCGACGCGGGTGTTGACGATGTTGAGTTTCGTCACATGCGCGGCGCCAGCGAACGCTGCCTCGATCCTGGCGGTGTCGCCATAGTGATAGTCGAGCGCAACGTTGTTCGGAATGTTGTCATAGAGCTGCGGCGCGCCGGGCTTGGTTGCCTCGGCCGCGTCAGTTACCGCCGGCAGCGGCTCGATGTCGACCTCGACGGCCTCGGCCGCATCGCGCGCCTGCGCCGCGGTCTCCGCGACCACGAAGGCAACGGGATCGCCGACGAAACGCACCTTGTCGGTGACGAGCGCCGGGCGGTTGGTCTGCAGCAGCGGCGAGCCGTCGCGGTTCTTCAGCGGCAGGCCGCAGGTGAAGGGGTTGTAGCCCGCGGCCGCGAGGTCGGCGCCGGTCCAGACGCCGAGCACACCCGGCATCGCCTTGGCGGCCGCGGTGTCGATCCCCTTGATGATTCCATGGGCGTGTGAAGAGCGAACCATCCAGCAGTAAGCCTGACCGGGCAGGGAGAAATCGTCGGTGTATTTGCCCTTGCCGCGCACCAGGGTGTCGTCCTCCTTTCGTCGAACAGGCTGTCCGACACCGTATTTTTGCAGTGCGATAGCGTTTTCGAGGGAGGCGGGCGGCGTATGATCTTGCATCGAAAATGACCTGAAATGCCCGGATTTGCTGGAGTTTGGGGGCGCAGACGAGATAACGCACGCCCCCCTTAACGACAACGCCCGATTGGGCATGGACCCAATGTGAACGGAGTTTGCGTAGGGCTTTGACGCTGCTAAAGTTTCCGTGAACGGACAATTATTCGGCGGGCCCATGGATTGCCCTTGGGGTCCTGCGGAAAGACAGTGTTTTGATGAATGACTATGTGCGGCTTTGTGACGGCCCTCCGGCCGGCGAAGCCCCGTCAGGGCTGATTGCGGCGGTCGCGGAAAGCGGCGTCTACGCCGCGCTCGACCTCGGCACCAACAATTGCCGGCTGTTGATCGCCTGTCCCACCGGCGACGGGTTCCGCGTGGTCGATTCCTTCTCGCGGATCATCCGGCTCGGCGAGGGCATCGCCGCGACAGGCTCGATCAGCGAGGCCGCGATCGAGCGGGCGATCGCTGCGCTCGCCATTTGCAGCGACAAGATCCGTTATCGCAAGGCCCGCCGGCTGCGGCTGATCGCCACCGAGGCCTGCCGCGCCGCCGGCAATGCCGAGAGCTTTCGCGCGCGTGTCGCAGCCGAGACCGGCATCGAGCTCGAGGTGATCAATCGCGAGACCGAGGCGACGCTCGCCGTGATCGGCTGCTCGCCGCTGCTCGACCCGAAGGGGCGGGGCGCCATCCTGTTCGACATCGGCGGCGGCTCGACCGAGCTGGTGCGGATCGAGCGTGACCCCGACGCGCCCGATGCGCCGCCGCGCATCAAGGCGTGGATGTCGATCCCGCTCGGCGTCGTGACGCTGGCCGAGCATTTCGGCGGCAAGAACGTCACCAGGGATTTGTATGCGCAGATGATCGACGAGGTCGCGCAGCATGTCGCGCCGTTCGCGGCCGAGCACGGCAACGATCTGCGTGACATGCACATGCTCGGCACCTCGGGCACCGTGACCACGCTTGCCGGCGTCTTCCTCAATCTGTCGCGCTACGACCGCCGCCGCATCGACGGCATCTGGATGAACGATTGCGACGTCACCGCGACGATCCAGAAGCTGCTCGGCATGAGCTATGAGGCGCGCGTCAGCAACAACTGCATCAGCGTCGAGCGGGCCGATCTGGTGCTCGCCGGCTGCGCGATCCTCGATGCGATCCGCAACGCGTTCCCGATGCCGCGGCTCCGCGTCGCCGATCGCGGCCTGCGCGAGGGCATGCTGGTCGAGATGATGCGCGAGGACGGCGCGCTGCGGGCGTGCTAGGGCATTAAATCAAACGAGCGTTCGTTCCACCTCGCCCCGCTCTTGCGGGGAGAGGTCGGATTGCGCAGCAATCCGGGTGAGGGGCCCTTTCCACGCATTCGGTGTGTGGAAGCAGCCCCTCACCCCAACCTTCTCCCCGCAAGAGCGGGGAGAGGGAGAAGAGAAAATGACATGGCGAAAGACACCACCGGGCGGCTGCACGTCACGGTCAAGAGCGGCGGCAAGCGCAAATTGTCGTCAAAACTCTGGCTCGAGCGCCAGCTTAACGATCCCTACGTCGCCAAGGCCAGGGCGATGGGCTACCGCTCGCGCGCGGCCTTCAAGCTGCTCGAGATCGACGACAAATATCGCCTGCTCAAGCCGGGCATGACGGTGGTCGACCTCGGCGCTGCGCCCGGCGGCTGGAGCCAGATCGCGGCGAAACGCACCGGCGCCGCCGACGGCAAGGGCAAGGTGGTCGCGATCGACCTGCTCGAGATGGGCGAGATCCCCGGCGTCACCTTCGCGCAGCTCGACTTCCTCGACCATGACGCGCCGGAAAAGCTGATCGCGATGATGGGCAGCCGCGCCGATTTCGTGATGTCCGATATGGCCGCCAACACCACCGGCCATCGCAAGACCGATCAGCTCCGCATCATCGGCCTGGTCGAGACCGCGGCGCATTTTGCCGGCGAGGTGCTCAATCCCGGCGGCACGTTCCTGGCGAAGGTGTTTCAGAGCGGCGCCGACGCCGAGCTGGTAGCTCAGCTGAAGCGCGATTTCGCCGCCGTCCGCCACGTCAAGCCGTCCGCAAGCCGGCAGGATTCGTCCGAGCGCTACGTGCTGGCGACGGGGTTTCGGGGACAGCAGCAGCCGTCATCGTAGAGATCGTCATTGACGGAGGGAGACTGGACTCACTCCAGCCGCTGATCCCGCGCGCGCGGCACGACATTTCAGCGTGACCGGTTGGAACCTTGGCGCGCGGCCGGAGTCGAGTCCGTTGCTCCCGGCCAATGCCCCCCAAGCCCACCGGGAGAAAACCCCCCACTGGGTTGGCGGCCTTGGTGCAGCGTCGGGTTTCGCGCACTGGGGCCGTTTCTTGCCAGGGCTGGAAAATCGAGCATCGCAGGCGCATATCTCTCATATGGCGACCATTGTTCAATGCAATTGCGGCGCTGAGTACAGACGCACTGAAGAGAAGTTCTTGGTGCCGCATACGGGTGACGCGATCTGCACGGTCTGCGGAGCTGCGCTGGAATCGTGGCTGGAAGCGACCCACGTTCCCACATACGAACTTGTTGAACGTCCGGATCGAGGACAGCCAGGCGGAATGACCGGCCACCCCTGAGGGCCTGGCCGTGACCGGACCGCGGCTTGCAGTGTCCGTGCCTCGGAAACGGCTCGTTCGATCAACTAGCCGAGCCGCTGATCCCTGGCGTTCTGGGTATCCTCGGTCGCGACCTTGACGGCTTCGGCGGCGGCGCGCTTCTCGGCGCCCTTGCGGCTGGAGATATCGATCGCCTTGCGGCCGGCGATCTCGTTGCCGGCGTCGGCCGGCATCTGCCAGAAGAACCAGGCCGAGGCGGCCGAGATCAGCGAGACCACGATGAAGGCCGGTCCGAACACATCGGCGGAGAGTTCGGTCTGGTGATGCAGCGCCAACGTGGTTTCGACCGAGAAGGCGCCGACCGCGACGCCTGCCGACACCGCGAGCTGCTGGTTGACGCTGACGAGGGTGGTGGCGCGGCTCATCTGCGGCGGCTCGACCTCGGCATAGGCCACGGTGTTGATCGCGGTGAATTGCAGCGAGCGGAAGAAGCCGCCGACCACCAGGATGGTGAAGATCAGCATCAGCGGCGTCGAGATCGTGAACAGCGCGCAGGCGGCGAGGAAGGCCGAGCTGACCACCGCATTCACCGTCATCATGTTGCGGAAGCCGAAGGCCTTGATGATGCGCGCCGCCAGCGTCTTCATGCCCATGGCGCCGACCGCGGATGCAAACGTCACGAGGCCGGACTGGAATGGCGACAGGCCGAAGCCGACCTGCATCAGCAACGGCAGCAGAAACGGCAGCGCGCCGATACCGAGCCGGAACATGAAGCCGCCGACGATCGACGCCCGCATGGTCGGCAGCCGCAATAGGCCGAAATCGAGTACCGGCGAACCGGTGCGCCGCGCGTGGATGACATAGAGCGTCATCGACACCGTGCCGACCCCGACCAATCCGGCGACGATCGGCCACGGCAACAGATTGAGGCCAGCGACCGACAGCCCGAATGCGATGCCGGCGAGCCCGATGCCGGCCAGCACCAGCCCCAGCAGATCGAAACGCTCGGGGGCCTCGCTCTTGATCGGGTCGATGTATTTCAGTGCCAGGAAGATGCCGAGCAACCCGATCGGGATGTTGATCAGGAAGATCCAGTGCCAGGAGAAATAGGTGGTGATGAAGCCGCCGAGCGGCGGCCCGATCACCGGACCTATCAGTGCCGGGACCGTCACCCAGGCCATTGCGTTGACCAGCGCGCTCTTGTCGACCGAGCGCAACAGCACCAGCCGCCCGACCGGGGTCATCATCGCCCCGCCGAGGCCCTGCAGGATGCGGGCGAACACGAAATCGGTCACCGAACCCGACAGCGCGCAGCCGATCGAGCCCAGCATGAACACGGCGACCGCGCCGGCAAACACGATGCGGGCGCCGAAGCGGTCCGCGGTCCAGCCGCTGGCCGGGATGAACACTGCGAGCGACAACAGATAGGAGGTGATTGCAAGCTTCAGCGTCAGCGGGCTGGTGCCGATATCGGCGGCGATCGCCGGCAGCGAGGTCGCAATCACCGTCGAGTCCATGTTTTCCATGAACAGGGCGGTGGCCACGATGAGCGGGATCAGGCGTTGTTTGTTCATCAAAATGAGACGGCTGTGCTGAAAAAGGCGGGCGAGGGGGGCCATATCATCCTGCCTCCGGCCACGCTATTGCGGAACCGGCCAAACGCCCTAAATCCTGCGTGACGCTGGTATGCATCCGCCCGCGTTAGAGGTGCCTGCCGTGATCTACGTCCTTGCCGCTCTCTTGCCGCCGATCGGGCTGCTCCTGAACGGACAGCCGTTTTCGGCCATCTTCAATCTGGTCCTGATCGTGTTTTGCGCGATTTTCGGGCTGTTTTTCCACGTATTGCTGCTGGTGCCGTCGGCCCATGCGGTGATTGCGGTCCACATGAAGCGGGAAGACCGGCGCCACCGCGAGGTGGTCGAGGCGATCCGCCGCCACGGGCCGCCGCCCGGTTACAGGGTCCCCTGAACAGGCCCCTAAAAAGCCTGTGCATGGCTGGCAAACACTTTGATTCGTCATGCCGCCATGCTATCGACCAGCGTCAACCCCACCGATGGGCGCCGATTCGACGGTGACGCAGCAAGCGTCGCCGCAGGCGACGTTCATCCGTAAGACCATCGCGGCTGGACCGCAGATAAGGAGTTGGCAATGGCCACGGGATTTCCGGCTATCCGCGAAGCCTTCACGTTCGACGATGTGCTTCTGAAGCCCGGTTTGTCCGACGTGCTCCCCTCGGAAGTCGATATTCGCTCGCGCGTCACCCGCGCAATCTCGCTCAACATCCCGATCATGGCGTCCGCGATGGACACCGTCACCGAGGCGCGCATGGCGATTGCGATGGCGCAGGCCGGCGGCCTCGGCGTCATCCATCGCAATTTCGACCCCGAAGGTCAGGCTGCCCAGGTCCGGCAGGTGAAGAAGTTCGAATCCGGCATGGTGGTCAACCCGCTGACCATCGGCCCCGACGCCACGCTGGCCGACGCGCTGGCGCTGATGAAGGATCACGGCATCTCCGGCATCCCGGTCGTAACCGGTGCCGGCAAGAACGTGCCGGGCAAGCTGGTCGGCATTCTGACCAACCGCGATGTGCGCTTCGCGACCGATCCGCGGCAAAGGGTTTCCGAGCTGATGACGCACGAAAACCTCGTCACGGTGCGCGAGGGTGTCAGCCAGGACGAGGCGAAGCGGATGCTGCACCAGCACCGCATCGAAAAGCTGGTCGTCGTCGACGAGCAATATCGCTGCGTCGGCCTGATCACCGTGAAGGACATGGAAAAGGCGGTCGCCCATCCGCTGGCCTGCAAGGACGCGCAGGGCCGGCTTCGCGTCGCCGCCGCGACCACGGTCGGCGAGACCGGCTATGAGCGCACCGAGCGGCTGATCGATGCCGGCGTCGACGTCGTCGTGGTCGACACCGCGCATGGTCACTCGCGGCATGTGCTCAATGCCGTCAACCGCATCAAGCGGCTCTCCAACGCGGTGCAGGTCGTGGCGGGCAATGTCGCGACCGAGGGCGGCGCGCAGGCGCTGATCGATGCCGGCGCCGACTGTATCAAGGTCGGCATCGGCCCGGGCTCGATCTGCACCACGCGCATCGTCGCCGGCGTCGGCGTGCCGCAGCTCACCGCGATCATGGATGCGGTCGCGGCGGCGAAGAAGGCCGACATTCCGGTCATCGCCGATGGCGGTATCAAATATTCCGGTGACCTCGCCAAGGCGCTCGCCGCCGGCGCCGACATCGCGATGGTCGGCTCGCTGCTCGCCGGCACCGATGAGACGCCGGGTGAAGTGTTCCTGTGGCAGGGCCGCTCCTACAAGGCCTATCGCGGCATGGGCTCGGTCGGCGCGATGGCGCGCGGCTCGGCCGACCGCTACTTCCAGCAGGACATCAAGGACACGCTGAAGCTCGTGCCGGAAGGCATCGAGGGCCAGGTGCCCTACAAGGGCCCGGTCGGCAACGTGATGCACCAGCTCGCCGGCGGCCTCCGCGCGGCGATGGGCTATGTCGGTGCGAAGGACATCAAGGACTTCCACGACAAGGCCGAGTTCGTCCGCATCACCGGCGCGGGCCTGCGCGAGAGCCACGTCCACGACGTGACCATCACGCGCGAAGCCCCGAACTATCCGGGCGGGGTGTAAGCCCACAACTGTCATTCCGGGATGGTGCGTTGGCACCAGACCCGGAATCTCGAGATGGCGGGGATTGAGCGGACAATGAGATTCGCGGCGATACCCACCTCAGTCCTCCCCCGCAAGCGGGAGAGGGAGCGCTAGGCGAGCCAGCGCTTGCGTCGCTTGTAGTGCTTCACATCGCGATATGATTTCTGCTTGTCTCCGGCGACGCCAAGGTAGAACTCCTTGACGTCCTCGTTAGCGGCGAGCGCGCGCGCTTCGCCGTCCATCACCACGCGGCTATTTTCGAGGATGTAGCCGTGGCTCGCATATTTGAGCGCCATGTTGGTGTTCTGCTCGGCGAGGAGGAAGGATACGCCTTCCTTGGCGTTGAGATCCTTAACGATTTCGAAGATCTCTTCGACGATCTGCGGCGCGAGGCCCATCGATGGTTCGTCGAGCAGGATCATCTTCGGGCGCGACATCAGCGCGCGTCCGATCACGCACATCTGCTGTTCGCCGCCCGACGTATAGCCGGCGGTGGAGTTGCGTCGCTCTTTGAGGCGGGGGAAATAGGCGTAGACCCGTTCAACGTCCTGCGCGATCGCGAACTTGCCATCGGTCCGCGTAAAGGCGCCGGTCAGGATGTTCTCCTCGACCGTAAGATGAGGGAAGGCACGCCGGCCCTCCATCACCTGAATGCAGCCGCGTCGCACCACGTCGTTTGGCGACAGCGACTTCACCTCGACGCCGTCGAACAGGATCGAGCCCTTGGTGACCTCGCCGCGCTCTGCGTGCAGCAGATTGGAGATCGCCTTCAGCGTCGTCGTCTTGCCGGCGCCGTTGGCGCCGAGAAGCGCGACAATGCCGCCGCGCGGGACCTCCAGCGAGACGCCCTTCAACACGAGGATGACGTGATCGTAGACAGCCTCGATATTGTTGACGGATAGAATCAGAGCTGCTGCTTCCGTCGCAGCGGCGACCGTCTTGGCGTTAGACACGCGCGGACCTCCAAGCAGTTGCACCTTCCGGGATCCGGGAGCAGCCAAACTGCCCCCGGATCGCTCACACGGGCTCAGGTTTCCTTCGCGCAATCGCGCGGCTGGATCTTCTTCTCCGCGGCATACTTCGCGGACACGTCGGCGACGAGCGGTTCGATGAGCGATTCGTCAGCCGTGTACCAGTCGGAGATCACTTTCCAACCCTTGCCATCCCATTGCTGGACGCGCCCGTAGCGCGCGCCCTCGTGGTCGGAGCAGGAAATGCTGACCGGCTTCAACATCCCCTCAAAGCCGAGTTCCTTGATTCGATCAGCGGTGAGGATGAGGTTCTCAAGCCCCCAACGGACCTGCTCGCCCGTCAGCGGTTTCTTGCCGAACTTTTCCTGTGCCTTGCGGATTGCCTCCACGCCGAGCATGGCATTCGTCATGCCGCGGTTGTAGAGAATTTCGCCAATTTTGCCAGGTTCTGTCGAACCTTTGCCCTTCGCGTAGAGATATTTCTCTATGTCGGCATGAACGAGAAACTTGCCGGCGCCGTGCTGAAGCATCAGCGACTTGTAGCCCGCGGCCTGATCACCTGCCGGCGTCACATCCGGCTCTGCGCCTGACCACCAGACGCCGATCATCTTGTCGCGCGGATAGGCGACGGCGGCCGCTTCATTGATTGCCGTGCTGTTCATGACGCCCCAGCCCCAGACCAGGACATAGTCCGGCCGGTTCTGGCGGATCGCCAGCCATTGCGACTTCTGCTCGACGCCGGGATGCGTGACGGGGATCGGCGTGAAGTCGAAGCCGTACTTCTGCGCCAGCACTTGCAGCATCGGAATCGGCTCTTTGCCATAAGGGCTGTCATGGTACAGCAGCGAAATCTTCCTGCCCTTCAGCTTGTCGAAGCCGCCGAGTTCCTTGGCGACGTACTGGATCGCGATATCGGCCGCGGACCAGTAGGTGCCGAGCAATGGAAAATTATAGGCGAACACCGCGCCGTTCTTGGAATCAGCACGGCCATACCCCATCGTGATGATCGGGATCTTGTCGGTCGCGGTCTTTTCGGTGAGTGCGAAGGTGATGCCGGTCGACAGCGGATTGATGAACGCCGCGCCGGTTGGACCCTTGCTCTTCAGACGCTCGTAACACTCCACGCCCTTGTCGGTCGCGTAACCCGTCTCGCATTCCTCGATTAGAATCTTGATGCCGTTGATGCCGCCGTCACGTTCATTGATCAGGTTGTAATAGTCTACAACGCCGTTTGCGTAGGGCGCGCCGTTCACAGCGTACGGTCCGGTCCGGTAGGACAGAATTGGAATGAACTGCTCGTTTTGCGCTGCGGCCGGTGCGCTCAACGCCGCGCCGGCCAGGGCGGCCGCCAGCATCAATACATTGCGTGCAATACTTGCCATATTGATATCCTCCTCGTTTGAAGTCCCTCTTTTCCGTCCGCGGTGCTTGCTTCCTCTCCGTTGTCGGCGGCCGCCGTCCGCGTTGCGATCGTGGCGCGATCGCTCCTTCAATAGGGAAACGGCCAAAGTCTGAGCTTCTCCTTGCCGATCGATATCAGCCTTGCGAAGCCATGGGGTTCCTTGATGAGCAGATAACAGATCAAGGATCCGAAGATGATGAACTGGAGGTGAGTGATCGTTTGCGTCGACAGTGGCAGGCCGAGCTCGGCCGGAATCACATTCAGCATGATCGGCATGATGAGGATGAAAGCCGCCCCGATGAACGAACCCATGATCGATCCGAGCCCGCCGATGATGACCATGAACAGTAGCTCTAGCGAGCGGTCGATCGAGAACGCGAGCGGCTCCCATGAACCGAGGTAGACGAACGCCCAGAGCGCACCCGCCACCCCGATGATGAACGAAGATACCGCGAAGGCCGTGAGCTTTGCATAGAGGGGCCGGATGCCGATCAGTTCGGCGGCGATATCCATGTCGCGGATCGCCATCCACTGCCGGCCGAGATTACCGCGAACGAGATTCTTCGCCAGCACCGCCATCACAGTCACGAAGAGCAGGCACAGCAGGTAGCGCTCGACCGGCGTGCGAACGATCATGCCGAAGAAATCCAGTTCCGGCGCATTCACCGATCCCGACGGGGCGTAGTTGGTGAACCACGGGAGCCGCAGGAACGCCCAATCGAAGAAGAATTGCGCGGCGAGCGTTGCGACCGCCAGGTAGAGACCCTTGATCCGCAGACTGGGAATGCCGAACAGGATTCCGGCACAGGCCGCCATCAACCCGCCTAGCAGGATGGATGCCAGCACGGGCAACGGTGGGATCGCGATCGCGAAACCAAGCCAGGCAAGCGGGATGTGAACGCCGGTCGCCAGCTTGTAGGCGGAATAGGCGCCGATCGCCATGAACGCGCCGCTGCCGAGCGAGATCTGGCCGCAATAGCCGACCAGAATGTTTGTCCCGACGGCGGCGAGCGCCAGGATGAGGAAGGGCAGCAGGATGGCCCACAACAGATAGTCGGTGCGGAACGGCCAGATACGGAAACTGGCCAACAGCGGCACGCCAATGAACGCAATCCCGAGCAGGATAGCGAGCGCAATGCGATCCTGACGGATCGGGAAGATCGCCATGTCCTCCGCGTAGTTCGTCTTGAACTGGCCGGCTTCGCGATAAAGCACAACGATCTCCTTGGCTCAGATACGTTCGATGATGCGCTCGCCGAACAGACCCTGTGGCCGCAACAGCAGCACCGCCAACGCCAGTACGTAGGCAAACCAATACTCGATGCCGCCGCCGATCGACGGCCCGAGATACACCTCTGCGAGCTTCTCACCCGCACCGACAATGAGCCCGCCGACGATGGCTCCGGGAATGGAGGTGAGGCCGCCGATAATCAGGACGGGCAGAGCCTTGAGCGCGAGAAACGTGATGGAGAACTGCACGCCAAGCTTGGTCCCCCACACGGTCGCGGCGACCAGCGCAACGAGGCCGGCAACGAGCCAGACCACGAACCAGATCCAACTGATTGGAATCCCGATCGAGTGCGCGGCCAAATGGTCGTCGGCCACGGCCCTGAGTGCGCGACCGGTCTTGGTACGCTGAAAGAAGACGGCGAGGCCGGCGACCAGGACGCCTGCGATCAATGCGCCCCAGACATCCAGCTTGTTGACCAGAATCCCACCCGGAAACAGGCCTTCAAACAAGAACCAGGCGTCGGTCGGGAACAGCCGCAACGGGTAGACATCCGATCCGAAGATCATCTCCGCGGCGCCCTCGATGACGAATGTCACGCCGATCGTCGACATGAACAGCGTCAGGGCGTCCTGGTTGACAAGAGGCCCGATTACCAACCGCTCGATGAGCCAGGCCGTTGCCGCCATGATCACGGCGGCAAAGCCGATCGCGAGGACGACCGCGACCCAAAGCGGAAGGCCGTTGGCGACCAGGAGGTCGAGGGCGCGAACCAGCGCCAATCCCGCGAGCAAAACCATTGCTCCCTGCGCATAATTGAATACGCCGGATGCCTTGAAGATCAGTACGAAGCCGAGCGCGACCAGCGAATAGAGCACGCCGGACATCAATCCGCCGATAAGGACCTCGAGAAACTGACCCAGTGCGATCATGGACGCACCTCAATGCGCGACGCCAAGATATGCGTCGATGACGGCTTGACTCATCTTCACTTCAGCAGGCGTGCCGTCGGCGATCTTGACGCCGTGATCCAGCACCGCGACGCGATCCGACAGATCCATGACCACGGCCATGTCGTGCTCGATCAGGGTGATGGTCGTGCCGTAGTGATTGTTCACATCAATGATGAACCGCGACATGTCCTCCTTCTCCTCGAGGTTCATGCCTGCCATCGGCTCGTCGAGAAGAAGAAGGTCGGGCTCCATCGCGAGAGCGCGACCGAGTTCGACACGCTTCTGCAAGCCGTATGGCAAACGCCCAACCGGTACCTTGCGGATTGTTTCGATTTCGAGAAAGTCGATGATCTCCTCGACCTTGCGCCGATGCTCGACCTCCTCCGCGAGAGCAGGGCCGTAGCGCAGCACCTGCCACAACAGCCCGCGGCGCACCTTCAAGGTGCGCCCCGTCATGATGTTGTCGAGCGCGCTCATGCCCTTGAACAGGGCGACATTCTGAAAAGTACGCGCGATGCCGCCGCGCGCCGCCTCGAAAGGCTGCATTTTGGCCCGGGTGCGTCCCTTGAAGGTGATGGCACCATGGTTTGGATGATAGAAACCGTTGACGACGTTCAGCATCGAGGTCTTGCCGGCGCCGTTGGGGCCTATGATGGCTCGAATTTCGCCTTTTCTGACGTTGAACGAAACGTCTCGCAGCGCCTTGACGCCGCCGAAGGCCAGCGCCACGCCCTCGACCTCTAGCAGGATTTCGTTGGTGTCCGGCGCTCTCATGCTGCCCTTCCGAGCGATTCTGCCGGAGCGATGACTTGCATGTCGCGAACCTTGACCCGGGCCGCGATCTTGCCCTTCCGGCCATCCTCAAAAGTCACTTCCGTAGAAATGTCGGCGTCATGCGCTCCGTTGTAGAGGGCCGTGACCAATGGCGCATAGCGTTCGGCAACGAAGCGGCGACGCACCTTCTGCGTGCGGGTCAGTTCGCCGTCATCCGCGTCGAGTTCCTTGTGCAGAATGAGGAAGCGGCGAATCTGGGCGCCCGCAAGCTGCTTTTCCGCGGCTAGGGAGCGGTTCACTGCGGCAACGTCTTTGGCGACCATGTCGTAGACCAGCGGATGCCCGGCAAGCTCGTGATAGGATCCGTAGGCGACGTTGTTGCGTTCGGCCCAATTCGCGACCGCGACCGGGTCGATGTTGAGCATCGCGCAGACGAACTCCCTGGAGTCGCCGAACGTGATCGCTTCCTTGATATTGGGGTAGAACTTCAGCTTGTTCTCGAGGTACTTGGGGGCAAACATCGTGCCGTCAGCCAATCGACCGACGTCCTTCGCACGATCGATGACCTTCAAATGCCCGGTCTTCTCGTCGAAAAAGCCTGCATCGCCGGTCCTGACGTATCCGTCTGATGTCATGGCTTCCGCGGTCTTTGCCTGGTCCTTGAAATAGCCGAGGAACATGCCGGGCGAGCGGAACTGCACTTCGCCCGATTCCGCAATGCGGATATCGACGTTGGGCGCCGGCGGACCAACCGTATCCGAGTAGATCTCGCCATCGGGCTGGCAGGTTACATAGAGGAACGCTTCGGTCTGGCCGTAGAGCTGTTTCAGGTTCAGGCCGATCGAGCGGTAGAACGCGAACAGATCCGGACCGATAGCTTCGCCTCCAGTGTAGGCGACGCGCACCTGGGACAGGCCAAGAACGTTCTTGAGAGGCTCGTAGACCAGCCAGCGGCCGAGCGCATAGATCAATCGGCCTGACAGCGGCACCGGACGTCCCGTCAGGACTTGCTCGCCATACCGCTGCGCGACGTCCAGAAAGTAGCTGAACAATCGCCGCTTGATCAGTGCGGCGTCCTCCATCCGGACCATCAGCCGTGTCAACATGGCTTCGAAAATTCGTGGCGGAGCCAGATAGAAGGTCGGTCCGATCTCATGCCGATCCTGCTCGATCGTGTCGCTGCTTTCCGGACACGCCATGCAGTATCCAGCCACCAGGCCCTGCACATAGCTGACATAGTGATCGCCCGCCCAGGCCAGCGGCAGATAGGCGAGCACCACGTCCTTGTCGGTCAGTCTGTCGAACCGCGTGGTGTCGATTGCAGCATCGATGCAGTTTCGCGCCGACAGCATGACGCCCTTCGGCGCACCGGTCGTTCCCGACGTGTAGAGGATGACCGCGATGTCCGAACCGTTGCCCGCCCGAATGGATTCATCGATCCGTTTGCCAAGCGTTGGCTCGGCCGCAAGCGCGGTGCGGCCGTCCGCGATGATATCGCCGATAGCGATCAGTCGACTGCGGTCGTAGCCGTCAAGCCCGCGCGGCTCGTCGTAGACGATCTTGTTGAGTTGCGGCAGTCGGTCGGACACGGACAAGACCTTGTCGACCTGCTCCTGGTCCTGCGCTGCGACCAGCTTCGCGTCAGCATGAGCGAGAACAAAGGCAAGCTCATCCGCCACGGCATCTGAATAGACCGGAACGGGAATGGCGCGCAGCACCTGCGCTGCCATCATGGTCCAGTAAAGCTTCGGCCGGTTTGAGCCGACTATGGCGACCGTGTCGCCTTCGCGCAAGCCAAGGCGATGCAAGCCCGCAGCGTAGGCACGTATGATCTCGGCAACTTGAGTCCAAGTCCAGCTCTGCCAGATGCCAAGGTCCTTGTGCCGAAACGCTGGCCGCGTGCCAAATTGCGCGCTGTTTCGCAGCAGCAATTTGGGAAACGTGTCATACGATCCACCGCCGGCCATGTCGGTCTCGATCCAAAAACCGGAGCGTTGGTTCGCTCCTGTTATGGTGATGCCTGTCCCTTTTTTTGGGTAACAGCCATGCGAGTGCCGCATGCTCCGAGACTACAGCGAATCGAAAGTCCGACAAGTGCCAGATTGATAGATCGCGTTCCTGCGCGGACGCGCGGGACGGGGATGGTCTACCGGGTGCCGGTCGTCCGAAGGTGAATCCGGCCGCCAAACCAAAGACGTTGCGGTGCGAAGAAGCTGGTCGGCTCCTCAAGAGGTAATCCCAATGGTTTGGGAGGCCTCACATTCGTCGGCCGGTTCCACGGAGCGGATCGAAGTCCTCGCCACTCAGCTTTCGAGGGGAGGCGGCAAACCGATCGCCCACTGCGCGGCGGCGCTCGTCGCGACCCATGGACGGCCAGCTACGCTTTAGCTCCGTCGTGCCGGATGCCGAGGTCGGTTCAGGAGAACCGAGCATGGCCGCTTCGTTCGCTGGTGGCGTGCCTTGATCGACTTGCCGACACCAGATTCCGGGGGCGGTCTTGCGGACCGCCCCGGGACGACGGCGCCGTTTCGAGCACTTTTGCTTGCGAAATGACGGGCATCATTTCAAACAACATTTCAAACAAGTTGCGCGCGAAACAGCAAATCCATCTCCCTTGCGGGGAGGTGGATTGCATGACTACGTGTGCGCCACGAACCAATCACCTCAAGAGGAAATCATGTCCCAAGGAAAGCGCATCGTTCTGGCCTCGCGCCCGCATGGCGAGCCCACGCCGGCCAATTTCAGGCTCGAGGACTACACGCCACCGACGCCAGGCGCGGGCGAGGTGCTGCTCCGCACCATCTGGCTGTCGCTCGATCCCTATATGCGCGGTCGCATGGCCGACGGTCCGTCCTATGCCGCACCGGTGCCGGTCGGCGGCGTGATGGAAGGCGGTACGGTGAGCGAGGTGATCGCGTCGAACAATCCCGGCTTTGCCAAGGGCGATATCGTGCTGTCGCGCGCCGGCTGGCAGACGCATGTGCTGTCCGACGGCAAGGGTCTCGCCAAGATCGATCCGAAGATCGCGCCGATCTCGACCGCGGTCGGTGTGCTCGGCATGCCCGGCATGACCGCCTATACCGGCCTGCTCGAGATCGGCAAGCCGCAGGCGGGCGAGACCGTGGTGGTTGCCGCCGCGTCCGGCGCCGTTGGTTCTGCGGTGGGCCAGATCGCCAAGATCAAGGGCGCGCGTGCGATCGGCATTGCCGGCGGCAAGGACAAGTGCGCCTACGTCAAGAACGAGCTCGGCTTCGACGAGTGCCTCGATCACCGCGATCCCAATCTCGCGGCCAAGCTGAAGGAAGCTTGCCCGAAAGGCATCGACGTCTATTTCGAGAATGTCGGCGGCGCGGTGTTCGACGCGGTGTTTCCGTTGCTCAATGCGTTCGCGCGCATCCCGGTTTGTGGCCTGATCGCGCATTACAACGACACCGAGGCGCACGCACCGAAATGGGCCGGCGCGATGATGCGCAACATCCTGACCAAGCGGCTGACCTTCCGCGGCTTCATCGTCAGCGACTTTGCCGCCATGCATGGCGACTTCCTGCGCGACATGTCGCAGTGGGTGCGCGAGGGCAAGGTCAAGTACAAGGAGTTCGTGACCGAGGGTCTGGACAGCGCGCCGGAGGCCTTCATCGGCCTGCTCAAGGGCGCCAATTTCGGCAAGCAGCTGGTCCGGATCGGGCCGGACAAGGCCTAAGCTGAGGGCCTGAAGCTCCCATTCCGCGCAACAAAGTATCAAAAACGCCACATTGGCGGGGTTTTGGGGGCCTTTCGGCCCCCATTTGCTTGACGGGGACCCCAAGCACTTGATTCAATATGGCTATATTTCAGGTGTAGCCATGGTTTTTGAACTCATTGTTTTCGGGGTCATCCTCCTCGCCGTCGGCTATTGGGCGACGATGTTCGTCATGGGCCGCCGCGACGACGTCTTGCACGGCAAATTCGTCGAGGATCAACCGGACGCGGAGCCGGTGCGATTCATGCCCTACGTGCCTCGCGTGCGGCCGGCGCAGGCGGCGCCGCAACAGAGCAGGGACTCGCTACAGGCGCTGCTCACCGTCATCAAGCAAGACCTGCACGACGCGGCGCGAAGCTGAGAAAGCTCACGCCGGCTGCTTGCTGAGTAGCGTATCCAGGTCGACATCGACCTGGCCCTTCGCCCTGACGTGACGCACCTCGAAACTGTCAGGCTGGAAGCGGTACTCGACGAGACCGACTTCCTTGATGCCGATCACTTCCTGCCGTGCGTCCGAGATGATGAAGCCGGCCGAGGGCGCCCAGATCTGCCTGACATGCTCGAACGTGTAGTCGCGGCGCTGGTGCACGTGGCCGCTGCCTACCAGCCGCAGATCGACCTTGCCGAACATCTCGATCAGGCGGCGCCGCGCCGGTTGCGGCACGAAGCGGATCGCGGTCTCGACACGCTCGGCATCGTAGGGCACGTCGAGATAGAGCGGCTTGTGCAGGAACAGCGCGACCGGCTTGCCGACGGCCTTGTCGAGCGCGCCTGCAAGCCAGTCGAACTGCTCGGCCTCGCTGTCGAGGCCGGTGTTCATGATCAGCGAATTCAGACCGATGAAGCACCAGCCGGCGGCGTCGAAATGCCAGCGGTCCTCGCCGAGCACGGACGTGAAGGCGCCGCGGGTCGCTTCGGTCGGCAGTTGCGCAGGCGTGGGGCCGACCGCGGTCGGATTGTCGCCGATGTCGTGATTGCCGGGCAGATAGAGGCAATCGACCGGCAGCGCGCTATGCAATTGCTTGGCGAACACCAGATCGTCGCGGCTGCTCGGCCCGTCGAACGAGACGTCGCCGGAATTGAGCACGAGATCGGGCCGCGTCGCATCGATGTGCTCGCTGACGCGATGAAAATTGTCGATCAGCGGCTTGAAGCGGCGGGCGAGGTGGGTGTCGGAGATTTGTGTCAGGCGAAACTGGGCCATGCATCGCTCCTTTCGCACCGAGCATAGGTCGGCGCGAAGTCGGAACGATGACGATTTCGACGACTTATTCGCTGCTCTGTTTGATGCGGCGTTTGAAGTCTTGTTTGACTCTGATGCTTTCGCGCGGCCGCTAGATCGCAAGTTGCTGTATCAGGCGTGCCGGCGCGGCAGGCGGACCGGCGCGGCTTCCGAACAGCCCGGTGTTGGGCAGATTTGTTCCCGTGCCGGCCGGCGGCGCGTTGAACCCGAAATAGGCCAGCGCGTCGTGCCTGACGTCGTAGGCCGCAAAACCAAGCAATGCGAGCAGCAGCGTCGTGGCGAGGCTGTGCCTTACGATGTCGCGCGTCGAGCGATAGCCGCTGCTGAAATAGAGTGAGAGCAGGAGCGCGACCAGGAGAGCCGCGGCGACACCGGCGAGCCCCGACATCACCATGCCAAGCCCGCCATCCGCCGCGTCGTCGAACCAGCCGGTGCCGGGATCGATGGCCTTCAGCAGGGGGGTGAGGAGATCGCCGAGCGCCCCGGCCGCCTGGGCCGCGCCATCGAGGATCGGGGTGATGATGCTCATCGCGTCATCCGTGAGGCACTGAAACCGTCATTGTTGCTGGGAGTTGGTCACCCGGGCTCGGATGATGGTTCAACGGGTTACCCTGGCGCCTTATTGGGACGCTTCATTGTGTTGGGCCGCCGCGGCGGCTAAGAGGGCGGCCAGGCGCCCGCGGCTGAGGGAGATTTTCGTGTCGGTTCAAATGGTTCTATTGCCGGTCTTCATCCAAATTGGGCTCACCTTCGCGCTCCTGTTCGGGATGGCGACGTTGCGTACGAGGACGCTGGCGAGCGGCGAGACCAAGATGCGGGACATCGCGCTGCGCGAGCAGAACTGGCCGGCCCGCGCGACCCAGCTCGGCAACTGCTTCGCCAACCAGTTCGAGCTGCCGGTGCTGTTCTATGTGCTGATCGCCATTGCGCTGCCGCTGCGCCGTGCCGATCTGTTCATCGTGCTGATGTCCTGGGTGTTCGTGGTGACGCGGTTTGCCCATGCCGGCGTGTTCGTCACCTCCAACGACGTGCGGCCGCGCTCGCTCGCCTGGTTCGCCGGCGTGCTGGTGCTGGCGGCGATGTGGCTGTATTTCGCGCTCAGACTGCTGCTGTTGATCTGATGCGCCCAACCGAAAGAGACCAATGACCCCCGCTGCCCGGCTTTCCGCCGCGATCGAGCTGATCGCCACCATCGACGCACAGCGCATTCCTGCGGCGAAAGCGCTGAAGGAATGGGGCACCGCGCACCGCTATGCCGGCTCCGGCGATCGCGCCGCGATCTCCGGCCTGATCTGGGACGTGCTGCGCCGGCAATCCTCCTCATCCTGGTTGATGGATGATTCCAGCGCCCGGTCGCGGGTGCTCGGCATGCTCAAGCTCGAACGCGGCATGGACGTCGCCACCATCGCGGCGCTGTGCGACGGCGGCCGGTTCGCGCCGGAGCCGCTGACCGCAACGGAGGAGGCCGCGCTGACCTCGCGCTCGCTCAGGGATGCGCCGGCGCATGTCGCGGGCGATTATCCTGATTGGCTCGATTCGCATCTGGCAAAAGTGTTCGGCGACGAGCGCGCCGCCGAGGCCACCGCGATGGCGAGCCGCGCACCGCTCGATTTGCGCGTCAACACGTTGCGGGGCAAGCGCGAGAAGGTGCTGGCACGCCTGTCGCATCTGGGTGCTGCGGAAACGCCGTGGTCGCCGCTCGGCCTGCGCATCGAGCTCGGCGCCGACGCGCGCAATCCCGGCATCCATGCCGAGGAGGATTTCATCAAGGGCGCCATCGAGGTGCAGGACGAGGGCTCGCAGCTCGCCGCGCTGTTCTCGGCGGCAAGGCCCGGCGAGCAGGTGATCGATCTCTGCGCCGGTGCCGGCGGCAAGACGCTGGCGATCGCCGCCATGATGGACGGCAAGGGCCGGCTGATTGCGACCGACAGCGACAAGCGCCAGCTTGCGCCGATCCACGAGCGGCTGTCGCGCGCCGGCGTGCACAATTGCGATGTCCGCACGCCGCGCGGCGAGGACGAAGTGCTGTCCGACATCAAGGCGTCGGCCGATCTCGTGCTGATCGACGCGCCCTGCACGGGCACCGGCACCTGGCGCCGCAATCCAGACGCCAAATGGCGCATGCGCCCCGGCGCGCTCGAGGTGCGGCTGAAGGATCAGGCCGAGGTGCTGGAACGCGCCGCGCCGCTGGTGAAGGCCGGCGGCCGCATCGCCTACATCACCTGCTCGGTGCTGGCGGAAGAGAACGGCGAGCAGGTCAGGGCCTTTATCGCGCGGCATCCGGAATTTTCCGTGCAGCCGCCGGAGCAGACCGCATCGGTGCTGTGGGACAAGTCCGAGCAATTTGCGGAGGCCGCGCTGCAATCGGCCGAGGGGCTGCTGATGACGCCGCGCCGTACCGGCACGGATGGGTTCTTCGTCAGCATCCTCAAGCGCCAGACGTCATCCTGAGGTGCGCGCCAGGCGGTGCGTCAGCAGCGCTCGGCGAGCCTCGAAGGATGTGGATCGAGCCGGGCCCTCGCCCTTCGAGACGCGCGCAAGAGCGCGCTCCTCAGGGTGACGGGACTGAGCACACCTCGACCGGCACCGGCGTCTTGCTCACCACGATGACCCAGAACAGCAGCGCAATCGCGCTGATCGCGGCACCGAGCACGCAGACGCCGAGCCAGCCGGCGGCGGCATACGCCATCGTCGAGCTGATCGCGCCGAACCCCGTGCCGATCGAATAGAACACCATGTAGCCGCCGACCAGGCGGCTCGCGGCGTCGGGGCGCGCGGCGACGATCAGGCTCTGGTTGGTGACGTGGATCGCCTGCACCGCGAAGTCGATCATCACGACGCCGACCAGCACCAGCCACAGTGACGTATGCAGGCAGGCGATCGGCACCCAGCCGGCGAGCATCAGCAGCAGCGACAATCCGGTGGTGCGCTGCGCCCAGCCGCGATCGGCGAGCTGGCCGGAATTGCGCGCGACCAGCGCGCCGGCGAGACCGGCGATCCCGAGCATCCCGATCGCGGTGTGCGACAGCGACAGCGGCGGCGCTGCGAGCGGCAGCACGACCGAGCTCCAGAACACGCTGAAGCTTGCGAAGATCAATAGCGCGAACACCGCGCGCTCGCGCAGCACGGGCTCCTCGACGAACAGCGCGACCGTCGAGCGCAACAGCCTTGCGTAGGACGCTCCGGCCATCGGCTGCGGCGCGTGCCGCGGCAGCGCGCGTGCGAGCAGCGCCGCCAGCACCAGCGTCAGCGCCGCCGAGGTCAAATACACCACGCGCCAGCCGGCGAGATCGGCCAGCGCGCCGGCGGCAAAGCGAGCCAGCAGAATGCCCGACACCACGCCGCTGGTGACGGTGCCGATGGTGCGGCCGCGATCGGCCGGCGCCGCCAGCGTTGCGGCGTAGGCGACCAGCACCTGGATCACGACGGCAAGCAGCCCGACCAGCACCATGCCTGCGAGCAGCACCACGGCGTTCGGCGCTGTCCCGACGATGGCGAGCGCGATTGCCGACAGCACGGTCTGGCCGACGATCAGCCTGCGGCGGTCCCAGAGATCGCCGAGCGGCACGATCAGCATCAGCCCGAAGGCGTAGCCGATCTGGGTCAGCGTCACGACGCCGCCGATCACCGCCGGGGTGATGGCCAGATCCCGCGCCATGGTGTCGAGCAGCGGCTGGGCAAAATAGATGTTGGCGACGCTGAGCCCGCAGGCGACGGCGAACAGCAGCACGACGGCGGGTGAGAGGGCGCCTGCCGTCGCGTCGCTGGGCTTCGGGTTCGTCGTGTCGTTCCGCTGGGCCGGTCCGGCCTGTGCCATGGTCTGGTTCGTCATCTCGCCTCCGCTGCAATTCGCAATCTGGTCTTATCATGAGACCAGTTGCGCCGGGTGCTGTCTAGTCCTATTTTAAGACCAGTTCGGAATCGTGATCGAGGGAGGCGGAGCGCGATGAAGCGGACCGGATTTGCCAAAGCGGACTGTCCGGTGGCGCGCGCGCTGGATGCGATCGGCGACTGGTGGTCGCTGTTGATCGTGCGCGACGCATTCGACGGCCTGCGCCGGTTCGGCGATTTCCAGAAGAATCTCGGCATCGCCAAGGGCATGCTGACGATGCGGCTGCGCACGCTGGTTAAACTCGGCGTGCTTGAGCAGGTCGCGGCGTCAGACGGCAGCGCCTATCAGGAATATGTGCTGACCAAGCGCGGCCATGACCTGTTCCCGATCGTGGTCGGCCTGCGCCAATGGGGCGAGGCGCATCTTTATGCGCGCGGCGAGGCGCATTCGGTGCTGCTCGACCATGCCGGGCAGGCGGTCGGCCAACTCGTGCTGCCGTCGAAGAGCGGCAAGCCGCTGAGCTGGGCGGAGACCAAGGTGAGAAAGATTGCTGCGCGGAAGCGGTGAGTGCAGAAAGTGCGGCGCTCTCTCCACGTCTTTGCGAGGAGCGAAGCGACGAAGCAATCCATCGCTCCGCTTATGCGGATAAATGGATTGCTTCGCTTCGCTCGCAATGACGGTGGGACTGCGTCAGCTCAATCCACAATAAACAGCGTCGCGCCCGTCGCGGTCGACGACCGATGCGCGGCGTCGCCGAAATCGGAGACCTGGTAGCTCATGCCCGGCTTCAGTGTGAATTTGCGGCCGTCCCGCAACTCGGTGTCGAGCTCACCCTTGATGACATAGAGCACATGGCCGCGATCGCACCAGTGATCGGCGAGATAGCCCGGCGAATAGTCGACCATCCGCACCCTGAGATCGCCGATGGTGAGCGTGCGCCACAAGGCTTGCCCGGTCTCGCCGGGATGCACTGAAGGTGCGACGTTGCTCCAGTCGGTGACGGTGAACGGCAGGGTCGGGATTTTCATGGGCGGGATCCTGATGTTTTGCTCACGCTGCGAATTCTCACCCGTCATTGCGAGCGAAGCGAAGCAATCCATGCGTCCGCATGCGCGGAACCATGGATTGCTTCGTCGCTATCGCTCCTCGCAATGACGGGGGTGAGAGATCGGCTCAATCCACCAGATGGTTTGCCGAGCCCTGCCTGATCTTGCCGTCGGCGCCACACCGCAGATATTCGCAGATCTTCTTGCCGCGTTCGTTCCGGTAGAACACGACGACGCTGTCGGGCGAGACATAGAGGTCGATCAGTTCGAAATGCAGCTCGGGCAATTTCGCCAGCGCCGCGCTCCAATAGGCCCGCAGCTGCGGCTTGCCGCGCACCGTGCCGGTCGCGCCGAAGCCGAACGCCGGGATCCGGTCCGAGGTCATCTCGGTATCATCAGAATACATCCCAAGCACGCGCTCGAGGTCGCGCGCGTTCCAGGCGGCGATCCAGTCGCGGCCGAGCGCGGCGAGGCGCGAGGGTTCGTGAAAATCCGGCATTGGTTTCCTCCATGATTGGCTTTGGCCAAATTAGGTCAATAATACTGACCTATATCGATTTGTCCATGCCCAAAGAAGAATGTGGGCGCAACGCTGGCCGCGGTTGCGGGGGCGGGCGCCGTCGCGTATCTGCTTGCCATGACAGCCCAGCACACAGCCCGTGACTCGTCGACGCCACCAGCGGCCTCGGCGCATGACAAGATTCTGATTGTCGATTTCGGCAGCCAGGTGACGCAACTGATCGCCCGCCGCGTCCGCGAGATGGGCGTCTATTCCGAGATCGTGCCGTTCCAGAAGGCGGAGGCCGCCTTCAAGGAAATGAAGCCGAAGGCCGTGATCCTCTCCGGCGGTCCGGAGTCGGTGCACGAGACCGGCTCGCCGCGTGCCCCGCAGCTGATCTTCGAATCCGGCGTTCCCGTGCTCGGCATCTGCTACGGCCAGATGACCCTGGCCGCTCAGCTCGGCGGCGAGGTCGAGGGCGGGCACCACCGCGAGTTCGGCCGCGCCGATGTCGAGGTCAAGACCGACAGCCAGCTGTTCGACGGCGTCTGGGGCCATGGCGAAAAGCACCAGGTGTGGATGAGCCATGGCGATCGCATCACCAGGATGCCGCCCGGTTTCTCGGTGGCCGGCACCTCGCCGAACGCGCCGTTCGCGATCATCCAGGACGAGAAGCGGAAGTACTACGGCCTGATGTTCCACCCCGAGGTGGTGCATACGCCCGACGGTGCAAAGCTGCTGCGCAATTTCGTGCGCAAGGTCGCAGGTCTCACCGGCGACTGGACCATGCGCGCCTTCCGCGAGGAGGCGATCGAGAAGATCCGCGCCCAGGTCGGCAGTAGCAAGGTGATCTGCGGCCTCTCCGGCGGCGTCGATTCCGCCGTGGCGGCGGTCTTGATCCACGAGGCGATCGGCGACCAGTTGACTTGCGTGTTCGTCGATCACGGCCTGCTGCGTCTCGACGAGGCGAAGACGGTCGTCGACCTGTTCCGCAACCACTACAACATCCCGCTGGTCCATGTGGACGCGTCGAAAGAGTTTCTCGGCGAGCTCGAGGGCGTCACCGATCCGGAAGCGAAGCGCAAGACCATCGGGCGGCTGTTCATCGACGTGTTCGAGGCGGAGGCCAGGAAGATCGGCGGCGCAGCATTCCTGGCGCAGGGCACGCTGTATCCCGACGTGATCGAGAGCGTCTCCTTCACCGGCGGCCCGTCTGTCACCATCAAGTCGCACCACAATGTCGGCGGCCTGCCGGCGCGCATGAACATGAAGCTCGTCGAGCCCTTGCGCGAATTGTTCAAGGACGAGGTGCGCGTGCTCGGCCGCGAGCTCGGCCTGCCCGAAGTGTTCGTCGGCCGCCACCCATTCCCGGGCCCGGGCCTCGCCATCCGCTGCCCCGGCGACATCACAAAAGAAAAGCTCAACATCCTGCGCAACGCCGATGCGGTCTATATCGACCAGATCCGCAAGCACGGCCTCTATGATGCGATCTGGCAGGCTTTTGCGGTGCTGCTGCCGGTGAAGACCGTCGGCGTGATGGGCGACGGCCGCACCTACGAATACGTCGTCGGCCTCCGCGCCGTCACCTCGACCGACGGCATGACTGCGGACTTCTACCAGTTCGACATGAAGTTCCTGGCCGAGACCGCCACGCGCATCATCAACGAGGTGAAGGGCGTGAATAGGGTGGTGTACGACGTGACCAGCAAGCCGCCGGGGACGATCGAGTGGGAGTAGTGTGGCCGGCGGCCGTCGCGCAATTTGGCGTAGTTTGGTGAGGGCTGTTCTCACTTCCTCCGATATCCGAGCGTTGACCCGAGTTGTGGCCTCCACTTAACCCCGATCGGTGTGAGTTCCACGTGCTTCCGCGAGCAGAGTATTGTGGCGCATTACAGCGTGCAGAACGGCCGGAGACCGAGAGGGGAAAGCTCAGTTTAAGGGGGCAGCAGCAGCAATTGGATTAAAGTTGACCACTATTTATCCGCCTTGATCTTTTTGGTGGGAGCTTGCTCAGATTGGGCCGTGGTGGATTGGAGCGAGAGGTCAAGTTCTTCAACTGGTCCGACGTGGGCATCTGCGCACTGTGTGCACCGGGAGGCCCTGAAGAAACGATCGTCAGCAAGCGTGGGTATGCTTTGGAGTGACGCTGGCATATGCCCGCGCCGGGTTTGCTCTTTCGCTTCCAGGGCCCAGTTTTTGGCGGTCTGTAGTCGGCTGCGGCGGACGATGACTTACTGATAGTAGGCTGCATAGGTGCGCCTCAGCTTGGCCTTTTCGATCTTGCCGGTGGCGGTCTTGGGCAGCTCCGAAACATGGATGACGGCCTTCGGGCATTTGAACGGGCTTAGCCACTCGCGCACGGCTGACAGCAGCGTGTCCGCGTCGATGGATCGGCCATCTTGGGTGACGACGACGGCAGTGATCGCTTCGCCCCAACGCTCGTGCGGCAAGCCGATCGCGGCGACTTCAAGCACGTCGGGATGGGCGGCCCGGACCGCGAGCTCGACCTCGATCGACGAGACATTCTCGCCGCCGGTCTTGATGACATCCTTGAAGCGGTCCTCGAACCAGAGAATCCCGTCAGCGTCGAAATGGCCGGCATCGCCTGAGTGGAACCAGCCATGGCGGAAGGCATCTGCGGTCGCCTCGGGATTGTGCAGGTAGCCCGCCATGGTCTGGGGACTGCGATAGACGATCTCGCCGGTCGCTCCGGTCGGAAGCAGGTCGCCGCTCGGTGCCATGATGGCGACCTGCACGTTGACGGCCGGCGTGCCGACCGCGCCGGGATGGCTGAGCTGGTGCTCCGGCTTGAAGAACGTCGAGACCGGGCTCATCTCGGTTTGCCCGAACATGAGGCTGAAGTCGCAGCCGAAGGTCTCGATCGCGCGGCGGAGTTCCGCTTCCGGCATCGGCGCCATCGCGTAGACCGTCAGGCGCAGGCTCGAGACATTGCGTGGGTGCGCGAGCTGGCGTTCGACGAGCTGATGGATCATCATCGGCAGCGCAAAGAGCACGCTGATGCGCTCGTTTTCGATGACTTCGTGAAGAGCGGTGGCGTCGAAGCCGCGCTGGATCACCATCGAAGCGCCTGCCGCGATTGCCGGCGTGCAAAGCGCGTTGAGTTGGGCCGTGTGGAACAGCGGAAGCACCACGCTCAGCCGATCGTTCTCGGTCATGCGCGTATCGATCGCCGTCCCAAGCGATTCCAGGTAGATCGCGAGATGGGTGCCGATCACGCCCTTTGGCGCCGAGGTCGTGCCGCTGGTGTAGAGATAGGAGAGGGGCGCCCGATCCTCGATCGCGACATCCGGAAGGTCGGAGGACCTGCCGGCCGCGAGCGCGTCAAGGTCGAGCAGTGGCACGTCGCGGATGCCATCGGGAGCCGTGGTGCCTGACGCCTGCCCGTCCAACACGACAACGCCAAGCAGTTGTACCGGATCCTCAACGCCCGCGCTGAACTGCTTCAGCAGGCCCGCTTCGACGACGGCGGCGCGAGCGTGCGAGTCCTTCAGGACATGGCTAAGCTCGCCTTGTCGCCAGAGCAGGTTGACGGGGACACAGACCAGGCCAAGCCGCGCGCAGGCGAAATAGACGGCCAGGAACTCGGCGCAGTTGCCCGACATCAAGGCAAGAGCGTCACCCTTCTCGAGGCCGAGCGCGGAAAGACCATGGGCGATCCGATTGGTCCAGGCGTCGAAGTCGCGATAGGACCAACGCCTGTCGCCGTCGCAGATCATCTCTCGCTCTGGAAAGCGCGCCGCGCTTCGGGTGACGAGGTCGCCAACATTGACACGGTGGATCAGGTGATTGGTCACGGCCGCTTAACCCCTGCTATAAGAATGATTGCGGGTGAGGAAATCTCGATGCAGATCTTCATTCGTGAACACCCTGGATTCGCGCCGCTGCGATAAACAACGGATTTACGTGTCCTTATCTATGAAATAGGCCGGCTTTCCGGTCGTCCATGTCTCTCCCCAGAGCTGGCCCCCTCCATCCACGGTCAATGTCTCGCCGGTCACGAATCCTCCGGAAGGACTTGCGAGATAGACGCAGGCTTCGGCGACATCCCACGGCGAACCCGCGCGCATCATCGGATTTGATCGTGGGTAAGCCGCGCGTGCCTCAGGCGTATAGACGCTCCAGCCTTCGGTCTCGATCGCGCCGGGGGCGACACAATTCACCCTGATGTTGAATGGGGCCCATTCGACAGCAACGCTGCGCGAAAGGCCGATAACCCCGGATCTGGCCGCAATCGAATGCGCGATGCCATAAAGGCCGTGCGTCGTAACGACGACTATGTTGACGATGCTGCCGGGATATTTGTTGTCGCGCCAGTGGCGTGCGGCGGCCTGCATCATGTACCAGGTGCCGTTCAGATTTGTATCGATGACGGCGTTCCAGCCCTTGACCGAGAAATCGATGGCGGGTTGCGGAAATTGGCCTCCCGCGCTGTTGATCAGGCCGTCGACGCGGCCATGCTCCTGCCAGGCCGCGTCGAACAGCCTTGCGACAGCGTCGGGATCTCTGATGTCGACGACGCATGCAGATGCTTTCAGTCCCTTCGCCGCCAAATTGGCTGTCAAAGCGGACAATTTGTCCTGATCGCGGCCGACCATGACGAGATGCGCGCCCAGCCGTGCGAACAACCACGCGATCGCCTTCCCGATGCCGCCCGCGCCACCGGATAGCACGATGACCATATCCTTGAGGGCATCGGAAGCGAACACGGTCCGATGCGCCGCAAGCTCATCGTCCGTCAGCCCTAGCCTGTCCGATCGCTCGGGCGTGTGATCGTCAGCCATGCGCAGCCACGTCCTTGAGGAGTTCGCCTGCGATAATCATCTTCCGGACTTCCGTCGTTCCGGCGCCGATCTCCAGCAGCTTGATCGAACGAAATAGCCGGTTGATCTCCGACTCCCAGATGTAGCCGCTGCCGCCGTGGATCTGGACTGCCCGGTCGAGGACGGCGTGGCATGCCTCGGCGGCGTACATCACGGAGGCTGCCGTCAGCATGTGGATATCGCCGCGTCCGCCACCGCCGATTTCGAGCGGCGCGGCCTCCGCCAGCGTGCGATAGGTGAAGGTTCGCATGGTTTCGACTTGAACGTACATCTCCGCCAGCATGGACTGGACCATCTGGAAAGATCCGATCGGCTTGCCGAACTGTTGGCGCGTCTGTGCGTATTCGATGGAGAGCTGCAAAGCGCGCTCCGAAACGCCGAGACACAGCGGTGAGACCATCGCGCGCTCGAGATCGAGCCCGCTCATCACGATCGACACACCGCGATTCTCGCCGCCAACCAGGTTCTCCGCGGGCACCCGGCAGTCTTCGAACACGAGCTCGGCGGTCTGGCTGCCGCGATAGCCCATTTTGGTCAGCTTCTGTGCGACCTTGAACCCGGGAAAGTCTTTTTCGACGATGAAAGCGGAAATGCCGTGGGCGCCCTTTGAGCGATCGGTCTTGGCGTAGACCAGGATGACGTCGGCGACAGGTCCGTTGGTGATGTAGATCTTGCCTCCGTTGAGGAGGTAATGATCTCCATCGCGCCGTGCGGTGGTGCGCATCGAACCGAGGGCGTCGGAGCCGGCCCCCGGTTCGGTGAGGCCCAGCGCACCAATCTTCCGGCCCGCGCAGAGGTCCGGCAGATATTTGCGGCGCTGCTGTTCGTTGCCGTTGCGATAGATGTTGTTGGCGCACAGATTGTCGTGCGCGACCCAGGACAGCGCCATCGCATGGTTCCAGCGCGCGAAGCCCTGCAGCACGAGGCCGGCCGCCACAAGATCCAGGCCGGCGCCGCCATATTCCTCGGGGATGGTCGCTCCGAAAAAGCCGTTGTCCCCGATCGTGCGAAACGCGTCGTCCGGCCACCATTCCTCGCGATCCATTCGTTCGGAGAGCGGATAGAGTTCCTTCTGCGCGAAGCGATCCGCCTGATCGAGGATGGTTTGCTGCTGTTCGTCGAGCGCGAACATCGACATGCGATTGTCGCCGCTCAAAATGGCCCGGGATGTGGTCATGCGCCGGTTTCCTTCCCAGTCATTATGGACGTCGCGATCTTGGTGATCACGTGCTTTATAATGAATTTAATTCAGTTTAGGTTGATGTCAACAGTTCGGACCGACCGACGAGAGACAAAATGAATGAAATTCATTGTTTATGTGACGTCTCGCTGCTTGCGAGGGGCGCTATGTAGGCACCCGAACCCGGTTACGATGCGATTTGTCGTCCAGGATCTGGAAAATTCCGGAGTTGCGATATGCCGGCGATAAGCCCCGAACGAATGCAAGACCGTCACGACGCAATCCTCGACGCAGCCAAGCGTGCCTTCGCCGAGAAGGGCTATGAGGGAGCCTCGATCGCCGAGATCGCGCGCATTGCGCAGATTTCCGATGGGCTTGCCTATCGCTATTTCCGCAACAAGCGGGACCTGCTGTTTGCCGTCTTGCAGAAGTTCTATGAACGGATCTTGATCGACCTCGAGACGCAGGTGTTCAGGAAAAATCGCTTTCCTGACCGCCTCGAAGCGCTGATCAAACGGCATATCGAAGTCTTTGTCTCCGATACCGACCTCTGCCGCCTGTTCATCGCGGAGGTGCGGGGCGCGAGTGACTATGAAGGCTCGGCAATCCAGGAGATGAACCGGCGCTATACCTCGGTGTTGATTCGAATCGTCAAGGAAGCCGTAAAGACCGGAGAGGTGAGACCGGATGTAAATCCAAAGCTGCTGCGCGACGTTCTGTTCGGCGCGATCGAGCATCTTGCCTGGAGGTACGTCAATGGCAGGGGGCAGCTCAGGGTTGCCCAGACGGCACGCGAGCTGACCGCCATGCTCACCATCGGCATTTGCGTGGACGGGTAGGCATCCCTGGTCGCAGAGCAGAGCGAGGCGGATCGCTGCGGGGATGCAAAACGCGCCGAGTGCATCGGCGCGTCGCACTTGTCGACGTTACCTCGGGTTGTTGAATCCCTTTGCCTGACCTGAACAGCTCACTTCTTCAGGAGCCGGCATTTCGACTCGGAGGCTGGCCGGTATGCGTCTTCGCCCCTGACCGTCTTGACGATGTCAAGGTAGTCCCACGGTTCCTTCGACTCGGATGGCTTCTTCACCCGGGCGAGATACATGTCGCGGATGACCCGGCCGTCCTCGCGCAGCTTGCCGCCGTGCACGAAGGCGTCTTCGATCGGCAGTTCGCGCATCTTGGCCATCACCTTCGCCGGATCGTCGGTTCCGGCCGCCTGGATCGCCTTGAGATAGTGCAACACCGAGCCGTAGACGCCGGTGTGGATCATCGTCGGCATCACCTTGGTCCGGGCGAAGAACTTCTTCGACCACGCGCGGCTCTTTTCATCCGTGTTCCAATAGGAAGCGGTCGTCATGTAGGTGCCTTGCGCGGCCTGCAGTCCGATCGCGTGCACGTCGGTATCGAACATCAGCAGGCCGACGAGCTTTTGACCGGCCTGAACCAGTCCAAATTCACCGGATTGCTTGATCGCATTGTCGGTGTCCTGGCCGGCGTTGGCGAATGCCACCACATCCGCCTTGGAGTTCTGCGCCTGCAAGACAAATGAGGAGAAATCGGCCGTGTTGGTCGGATGCCGCACGCTGCCAAGCACTTTGCCGTCGAGTTCCTTGATGAAGCGCGTCGCGTCCTTCTCGAGCTGTTGACCGAACGCGTAATCGGCAGTGACAAAGAACCAGGACTTGCCGCCCTCATTCATGACCGCCGAGGCCGTCACTTTCGAGAGCGCATAGGTGTCGTAGGCGAAGTGAACGGTGTTGGGGCTGCACAGCTCGTCCGTCAACGAACTCGCACCCGGTCCCGAGAGCAGCGCGATCTTGTTGCGTTCCCGGACCATGTTGTGGACGGCAATCGCGATCCCCGAGTTTGGAACGTCGGCGACGGCGTCGACCTTGCCGTTGTCGAACCAGTCACGGACGATCTGCAAGCCGACGTCGGTCTTCATCTGATGGTCGGCGCTGATGATCTCGATGGGTTTGCCGAGCACGGTCGGGCCGAATTCTTCGACGGCCATCTTGGCCGCTTCGACCGATCCTGGTCCGCTATTGTCGCGTCCCCAGCTCGAAAGGTCGGTCAGCACGCCAATTCGGACGACATCGTCTGAGATCTGCGCTGAGGCTGTCGACGCCGACGCCACGACGATGGCCAAGGCCAGGAAATGCTTCTTCACGTGTTCTCCCTCATTTTCTTCTGTCGGATGGTCGATCGTTGGCTGAGCGGGCACATGGCCGGCGAGGCGATGATGATTGCGATGAAAACGGGTGACGCGACTACTTGTCGCCGAACCGCGGCTCGCGCTTTTCACGAAATGCACCGATACCTTCGCGCGCATCTGCGTGCGTCAGCAGGAACGGAAAACCGTCGATCGCATGGCGCATCTCGTCGCCGCCGAGCCCGCGGTTGTAGAAGGATTTCGCCATTCGCACCGCAAGCTGCGGCTGTGACGCGATGCGTTCCGCGAATGCCAGCGCGTCGGCAAGCAGCCTGTCATCTGGAACAACGTGGGAAACGATCCCCAGCCGGCCTGCTTCCGCGGCAGTGAGCGGGTCGCCGAGCATGCTCATCTCCTTGGCCTTCGCGCGCCCGACAATGTCATTGAGCCGCACAATGGCGAAGCCGGGCAATAGCCCCAGCTTGATCTCCGGGACCGCAAAGCGGGCGCTCTCGGCTGCGAAGATGAAGTCGGAAGCGATCGCAAGCTCGAAGCCGCCGCCATAGGCAATTCCGCTGACGGCGGCAATCACCGGCTTGAGCGCCCGTTCCGGGGCGGTCAGGACCTCCATAGCGTCGATGAAGAACGCGCGTGCCTTTTCCGGGGCAAAATCGAAATTGCCGATATCGGCGCCGGCGCAGAATGCCTTGCCACCGGCGCCGGTAATGATGCTGACGCACACCTGGTCGTCGCTATCGGCCCGCTTCAGGCCTTCGAGGATGCCGGCGCGAATGCCGGTGGTCAGAGCGTTCAGCTTGTTCGGTTCGTCAAGCGTCAAGATCGCGATCTTGCCCTGGACGTCGTAGTTCACGCTTCCCAATCGTAACATGTGCGTTCCTGAATTCGGCGTTGCGGGCTTGTTATTGCGCGGCGAGGTCCGGCTCGACGATGGCGACGACGGCGTTCCGCTCGACCGTTTCGCCGGGCTTGAAATGAACCGCGGTCACGACACCGTCAACCTCGCTGGCAATGCGCAGTTCCATCTTCATGGATTCCATGACGACGGTCGCATCGCCGGCCTTCACGCGGGTGCCGACTGCGACGTTGACCTTCAGCACGACGCCCGTCATCGGGGCGCGCAGTTCGCCGCTGATCTCGGGGCTCGTGCTGATGTACCGGAGATAGGGAATTGCGCTCATCGTGTGGGCGTGACGCGGACCGTGGACGAAGATCGCCTGATCCTTCTGGACGATCCGCACGGTCTCGCGGCGCGCGTTCACCACCGCGGCGAAGCTGTCGTTCGCGAGCGGCGAAAGCTTGACCCAAATCCTGGCATCGTTGACGCCGATCTGCATCGCGCCGTCCGGCTGCAACGGCGCGAAGCGGATTTCCGCGCTGGCGCCTGCGTTCTCGAGGTGCAGGATGGGGATCGGCGACATGCCATCGTCTCCTGCCGCCATCTGCCAGCCGGTCAATCCGCCGGATTGCCAGGGGCTGCCGGACTGAGGGTCCCGCTGGCGCATCATCCAGAAATAGGCCCCGAGCGCGAGCGCCTCAGCGTCGATGTCACCAGCCTCGGGGGCAAGCGCATCAATCTGCTCGTCGATCAGGCGGGTATGGAACGTCGCGGCCCTAGTCGCGGGCAGGGCGATCAGACGTCCCAGGAACTCCCGGTTGGTGATGACGCCAAAGATTGACGTCTCCTTAAGCGCGCGGTCGAGCCGGTCGAGCGCCTGATCGCGAGAGGCGGCGTGTGCGATCAGCTTGGCCAGCATCGAGTCGTAGTAGGGCGTGACGATCGATCCGCTCTCGATTCCTGTCTCGACGCGGATGTCGTCGGACGGAAACCTGACGTATACGACCTCTCCAGTCGACGGCATGAAGCCGTCGTTGGGATCTTCGGCGCAGATTCGCGCCTCGACCGCGTGGCCCCGGCACGCCAGTTCATCCTGCGCAACCGGCAGGCCGTCGCCGGCGGCAATGCGGAGCATGGTCTCGACGATGTCGATGCCGGTGACCAATTCGGTCACGGGATGCTCGACCTGCAGCCGGGGATTGACTTCCAGGAAATAGTAATCAGTGCCGCTAACGATGAATTCGACCGTGCCGACACCACGATATCTGAGTTGGCGGCCGAGCCGGACGGCGTCGTCGAGGATGCGCTGGCGAAGCGCGGGTGGCAGGTTGGCAGCGGGCGCTTCCTCGATCAGCTTCTGATGGCGGCGTTGCAGGGTGCATTCGCGTTCGAACAGATGGATGACGTTGCCGTCGCCGTTTCCCGCGATCTGCACTTCGAGGTGCCGGCCGCGCTGGATCAGCTTCTCGACAATCAGCCCCGCGTTGCCGAAGGCATTCTTGGCCTCTCGCATTGCGGACTCGATTTCGTCGCGAAGCCCGTCGAGGGTCGAGATCGCCCGCATACCCTTGCCGCCGCCACCAGCGGCCGCCTTCAGCATGACAGGCAGTTCGAGCCGGCGGACCATGCGTTCGATTTCGACAGGGTCTTCGCTGGGAGCCTCGCTGCCGGGCACCGTCGGTACGCCGGCCGCGACGGCTTCACGTTTCGCGGATGCCTTGTCGCCGAGGCGTTCGATGGTTTCCGGCGTCGGTCCGATGAACACCAAGCCGGCCGCTTCAACCGCGCGGGCGAAGGCTGCGTTCTCGGCCAGGAAGCCGAAGCCCGGGTGAATGCCTTCGGCACCGGTGAACTTGGCGGCGGCGATAACGGCATCGATCCGCAAGTAGCTCTCAGAGGCCGGCGCGCCGCCGATCTCGATCGATTCGCCGATGGTCTTGACGTGCAAGGCGTCGGCATCTGCAGTGGAATGCACGCCGGCCACCGCAACGCCGAGACGTTGGCAGGTGCGGGCGATACGGCAGGCGATTTCGCCTCGGTTGGCGATCAATATTTTCTTGAGCACAGCGGGTCTCCTGCGTCTACATTCGCAACACGCCGAAGTCGGTGTGCTGATGCGGGATCCGGCCGGCCAGATCGAGCAGCAGCGCCATCACGCTTCGGGTTTCGAGCGGATCAATCACCATGTCGCACCAGGTGTTGCGGGCGAAATTGTAGGCATTGGCGAAATCTTCGAAGGTTCGCCGCGTGGGCGCCATGTAGGCTTCGCGCTCAGCGTCGGTCCACGTCGTGCCTTCGCGCTTGTGCACTTCGTCGCGAACCATTGCGAGCGTGGTGGCGGCCTGGTCGGGACCCATGATCGCGGAGCGGGCATTCGGCCACATCATCATGGCGTTGGGCCGGAACGCACGGCCGCACATCGCAAGGTATCCCGCGCCGTAGGCGTTACCCATGATCAGCGTGTATTTCGGCACATTGGCGCTCGCCATCGCCGTGATCATCTTTGCGCCGTTCTTGGTGATGCCGCCTTCTTCCGCCTCGCGGCCGACCATGAAGCCGGTTACGTCGGCCATGAACAGCAGTGGAATATCACGCTTGCAGCAGAGGTCGATGAAGTGCGTCGCTTTCAGCGCACTTTCCGAGAACAGCACGCCGTTGTTGCAGAGGATGCCGATCTCGAAACCCATGATCCGCGCGAAGCCGGTCACCAGGGTATCGCCGTAGAGCGGCTTGAACTCGTGGAATTCGCTCGCGTCGACGAGACGCGCAAGGATATCGCGATTGTTGGTGGGAATACGGGGATCCGAACTGATCAGGCCGTAGATTTCGTTCGCGTCGAACTGCGGTTCGCGTACCGGAGCTATGGTCCAGTTCTGCCGGGGAATCTCGCCGAGATTGGCGACGATCTCGCGGGTGATGGCAATCGCGTGGGCGTCATTCTCGGCGAGATGATCGGTCACGCCGCTGATGCGGCTGTGCATCTCGCCGCCGCCGAGTGCCTCGATGCCGACTTCCTCGCGCGTTGCCGCATAGACGAGTTGCGGGCCGCCGAGGAACATGGCGCCCTGGTTTCGAATGATCACCGTCTCATCGCACAATGCGGGGATGTAGGCGCCGCCCGCCGTCGAGGGGCCGTGCACCACCGCAATCTGCGGGATGCCTTCGGCGGACATCCTGACCTGGTTGTAGAAGATCGAGCCGAACTGGCCGTCGTCGGGGAAGATATTGGGTTGGTCGGGCAGGTTGGCGCCGCCCGACTGGACCAGGGTTACGCAGGGGAGGCGATGCTGCCAGGCGAAGCGCTGGGCGCGAACGTGCTTCTTGCAGGTGATGCCGTAATAGGTGCCGCCCTTCACCGTGGGTTCGTTGGCGATGATCATGCAGGGACGGCCGGAGATCATGCCGACGCCGGTGATGATGCTGCCGCCGGGCGGCACGCCTTCGTACAAGCCTTCTCCGGCCAACTGACAGAATTCAAGGAACGGCGATCCGGGATCGACCAGCGCGGCGATCCGTTCTCGCGGCAGCAACTGGTCGCGCTCCTTGTGAAGCTTGCGCGCCCGTTCGGGTCCGCCGATCGCCGCGGCGGCCCGGCGTCGCCGAAGATCGGCGACGCGCTCAGCGTATGCGCTGCGGTTGCGTACGTATTCCTCGCTCGAGGTTGCGAGGTCCGATTTCATCATTGCCATTGCGAGTCGTCCTGGCGGCTGCGCGGCAAGCTCGTCGTCGGCTTGCCGTCGGTGTGAATCTTTCCACGGGGTGGCGGCGTGATCCTCACGACGTGAATGAGGCGCCAAAATCTAACAGTTGTTAGAATCGATCGCGCGGCGATGCAAGAGGAACTCATGCGTGCCTCTCAAGCCTTCCTGAATCGCGGCAGGGTGATCTGGTCAGAGACTTGGTCGAAGGCAAGCTCGACATCCATGTCGAAGGTGACCCCCTCCGGATCGCTGCCCACGAGAGTGCTGATCATGCGTGGCCCTTCCGCAAGCTCGACGAGCAACACAGCGTAGGGCACGTCCGCCTTGAATGCCGGGCCCGGAGCCCGGTGGACCACACTGAAGGAGTGAACCTTGCCGCGGCCCGTTGCCGGCCTGTGCTCGAGCTCATCGCGGCCGCATTGGCGACATGTGGCCTGCTGGTAGTACTGCACGTGCCGGCAGCGGCGGCAGTGCTGGAGCAGAAGCTTGCCCTGTTGCAGGCCGCGCCAGAACGCGGCCGTGTCGGCATCCGGCGCGGGCAGCGGCTTTCGGTTGGAATCCTCTGGCACCATCACAGCGCTCCCCGTGTGCCCAGAATGGTCGTGGCGTTGGTGGCGAAACCTGCGCCAAGGCTGTGAACCAGCCCCAGGTGAGCGCCTTCGACCTGCCGCTCGCCGCATTGGCCGCGCAACTGCGCAATCACTTCATGGAAGTGGAACAGCGCGCCCGGCATTCCTGAATGTGCGAACGATAGCAAGCCGCCATGGGTGTTGGAGGGAATTCGGCCGCCATGGCTCATCTGCCCGTCGGCAACGAACGGTCCACCTTCCCCCTTCCGGCAGAAGCCAAGGTCTTCGAGCATCATGATTACCGTGCCCGTGAAGCAATCGTAGATGCCAGCGACGTTGATGTCGGTTGGCCGGTAACCGGCCATCGCATAGGCTCGCTGGCTGGATTCGACGGCGCCGGTCGTGGTGAGGGACGGCATCAGGAAGATGTGTTCATGGGTGTAGCGCTCGCCGCAGCCGAGAATATAGACCGGCTTCTCGATCCCGAGCGCCTGCGCATGCTCGGCCGAGGTGAGCACAAAAGCCGCACCGCCGTCCGAGATCAGCGAGCAGTCGAGCTTGTGATAGGGCGTAGTGACCATCGGCGAATTCAGCACGTCCGCGGTGGTGATCGGCGTCGTCTGCTGCGCACCGGGGGTCCGCGCCGCGTGACGCCTGTGCACGATCGCGACCTCGGCCAGTTGCTCAGGCGTGGTGCCGAACTCCTTCATATGCCGGCGGGCGGTCATGGCGAAGGTGTTGGCGACGGGGATGCCGAACGGCATTTCGTACTGCTGATCGCGGCTCTCGGTGAGCGAACGCAGCGCCAGGTCCGGCGTCAGCCCGGTCATGAGGCTGTCGGCCGCAACCAGCAACACCACCTTGGCGAGGCCGCCGTGAATGGCGGCCGCGCCGATACTGAACATCGTCGCCGCCGTTGCGCCGGACACCTGCAGCGTATTGGAGAAGGTCGGGCGGATTCCGAAATATTCGCTGAAGGCGACGCTGAAGCGGTGGAACGGGGAGGCGAAAGCGTGGCTCGACAGCACGCCATCCACCTTGCTCTTTTCCAGCCCAGCGTCCGCGAGCGCATTCCTGGCGGCCTCCGCGGCAAGCGAGAGCGGGCTGCGGCCCGGTACCTTGCCGACCGCCGATAGTCCGATACCGATGACGGCGACCTTCCCTCGAAGACTGGTGTCGCTCATGTGGAGGCCTTCAAAAGTCGTTCGAGTTCGTGGCGCTGGACCTTGCCGCTCGTGGAGCGCGGGAATTCCGCAAATGCGATGAAGCGGAATTCGCGTGGTCGCTTGTAACCGGCCAGCTCGCGGCGACACAGCTCAGCGAGCTCAGCCTCCTTCAGTTGGGCATTGTCGCGGCATGCGACAAAGGCAACCGGAGCCTCGCCCCATCTGGCGTCAGCGGCGCGCACGACTGCGACTTCCGTGATCCGATCGTCGCTCAGCAGCACACGTTCGATCTCGGCGGGATAGATGTTCTCGCCGCCCGACTTGATCATGTATTTGGCGCGATCGACGAAATCGAGCGATCCGTCCGGGTTGCGCCGGAACACGTCGCCCATGTGAAACCAGCCGCCGCGGAAGTCGCGCGCATTGGTCTCGTCTGCCTGCCAATAGCCGGAAAACAGCGTCGGGCTGCGGATGGCCAATTCGCCGGGGTCGCCCGGAGCGACCTCGTGGTCGGAGGTGTCCACCAGCTTGATCTCGCAGAACGCGTTCTGTCGCTTGGACAGGCTGGTCGGCACTTCACCGGGCGGGATCAACGCCCGCGTCGCCGGCGGCAGGCCGGTTTCGGTCGAGCCGAAGCTGTTGAGATAGGGCGCACGGAGCAACGCTGTCACCTCGGCAATGGCGTGCGGGGGCACAAGATCCGCCATGGCCCCGCACACCCGCACGCCCTTCACCTTCGTGCGCTGCGCCTTCAGGCCGTCGATGAACGCCTCCACCATGCCGGGGATCAGGACCAGCCAGCCAATGTCGTGTTGGGATACGGCTGTCAGCAGTGGTTCCAGCTGGAATCCGTCGATCACAATCACAGTTCCACCACGCAGCAAGGTGGCAAGCGCGTGATCGGTCGATGCCATGTGGAACAGCGGGGTCCATGCCACGAACGTATCGTGCGGCGCGATGCCGAGCTCGGAGGAAAACACCAGCGCGCGCATCACCATCGCGCGGTGCGAGATGACGGCGCCTTTCGGCAGGCCGGTCGTTCCGCTGGTGTAGAGAATGACGAGCCCGTCTTCCTCCTGCGCCACGGACGGGGCAGCCCGCCCACGCTGCCGCGCGAGCTCGCCCTCATATTCCGGCCCGATCTCCAGGATCGGATTCGCCTTGGCGGCGGGCGGGAGGTTTGCCGCGAGATCAGCCTCGACCAAGAGCAGCTTGGGCGACACCAGTTCAATGCAGTAGGTGAGCTCGCGCTCCGACAGCCGCCAGTTCAGGCACGCCGTGATGATCCCGAGATTGGCCGCTGCCAGCTCGATTTCGAGGTATTCCGGTCGGTTGCGCGACAGCAGGCCAAGCCGGTCGCCTCGTTGCAGGCCCCGCGCGGCGAGCACGGCAGTCAGGCGACGGACCCGGTCGAGCAGTTCGCCATAGGTCACGCGCTGGCCGCGGTGTTCGATCGCAAGTCTGTTGGCATGAAGTGCGGCGCAGGCCTCGAACAGCGCGCCGACGGTTCCGATGCCGGATCCGGCGCCTGTCTGGGTACTGAACTCGGTTGCCATCGACGTTTCCTCAAGCGCTGTCTTTCGACATTCTTGTCCCAAACCGGTGCTTGCGCCGGCGGAATACAAATTCTAACATCTGTTAGAAATAATTGGTAGCGCTTCTTATGCGCCAACAGCGGGAAGATCAACATGTCCAATCGATACGCCGCCTACACCAGGCTGAAGCTCGACTATCCGGCGGAACGGATACTTCGGGTCACCTTCGATCGCCCCGAAACCTACAATTCCGTCGACGCCGAGACCCATACGCAGCTCACCCACATCTGGCGCGACATCGACAACGATCCGGATATCAACGCCGTGATCGTCACGGGGGCCGGAAAGGCATTCTCGGCCGGTGGCGACTTTGAACTGATCAAGGGGCTGCTCGACAATCCGGCGGCGCGGATGGCCACCTGGAAGGAGGCAAAGGACCTCGTCTACAACGTGATCAACTGCAACAAGCCCATCATCTCGGCCATCAATGGCGTTGCGGTGGGGGCCGGTCTCGTCGTTGGTATCCTCGCCGACGTGTCGATCTGTGGCAAATCCGCGCGGATCGTCGACGGGCACACGCGCCTCGGCGTCGCGGCGGGCGATGTCGCATGCATCATCTGGCCGTTGCTCTGCGGACTGGCGAAGGCAAAGTACTATCTGCTCACATGCAAGCCGCTGTCCGGTGAGGAAGCTGAGCGGATCGGCCTGGTTTCGCTCTGCGTCGACGATGCCGAACTGCAGAAGATCGCGCTGGAAACGGCGCAGGATCTCGCCACCGGCGCACAGAGTGCGATCCGTTGGACCAAATATGCGTTGAACAACTGGCTTCGCGTCAATGGGCCGCTGTTCGACACATCGACTGCGCTCGAGATCCTCGGCTTTGCCGGCAACGAGGCGCGGGAAGGACTGGCCTCGCACCTCGAGAAGCGCAAGCCCGCATTTCCGAAGGATTGCCCGATCTAGGATTGGCGGGTACTCGTCAAGGCAACTGACCTGGCCGGTTGCCTTGACGCCTGGCTTCATGCGACGCGCCGCCTGCTCCGCGTGAATCCTGACCGGCTGCTACGCCTTGAGCTTCCGTCGGATGTGCTCGATGGCCTCCGGGTTGGCAAGCGCCGACAGATCGCCGGGGTCCTTGTCCTCGAAGACGGCACGGAGCACGCGGCGCATGATCTTCATATTGCGCGTCCTCGGCAGGTCGTCGACCAGCAAGACCCGCTCCGGGCGGTACGACGTGCCCATGCCGTGCACCAGGGCTTGGGCCAGCTCTTCGGATAGCGAACGGGATTCCTGTGCGGGGACGGCCGGCACGCAGGCGCACACGATCGCGGAGCCCTTCACTGGATGGGGGACGCTGAAGACCGCAGCTTCCGCGACCTTGCCGGTTGCGGTCAGTATGCCCTCGAGCTCCGCCGGGCCGACGCGCTTGCCCGAGATCTTGATCGTGTCGTCCGAGCGGCCGAGAATGTAATAGAGGCCATCCTTGCCCCGCATGGCAAAGTCGCCGTGCACCCAGATGCCCGGGATCGTTTTCCAGTAGCTCTCAAGATAACGCTGGTCGGCCTTCCACAGGCTCTTGGTCAACCCGATCGATGCATGACGCAGGACCAACTCGCCGACCTCGCCGTCGGGGACACGGTTACCCGCTATGTCGACGATGTCTGCGCCGACCCCGAGCGCCGGCCGGGAGAACGAACACGGATTCATCGGATGGTTCGGCGTGCCGGTGAAGATACAGCCGCCGACTTCCGTTCCGCCGGAAATATTGATGATCGGGATCTTCGACCTGCAGACATGTTCGAAGAACCATCGCCACGGCGTTTCCGTCCAGGCCTCGCCGCCCGACGCAGTTATCCGCAGGCTCGAGAGGTCGTATTGCTCGACCTCCTCGCCATACCGCATCATGCCGCGCACGATGGTCGGTGAAACACCGAGATAGGTGACCTTGTGCTCGGCGATCAAGCGCCAGAAGCGTCCCGTATCGGGATAGTCGGGGGTGCCCTCGGCGACCAGCAGTCGGCCGCCGGCGAAGCTCGGAATGCAGGCGCACATCGCGCCCACCATCCATCCAATGTCGCTGAAGAAGAAAAACAGGTCCGTTGGCTTGAAGTCGCCGCAGATGATCATGTCCCGCGTGACCATCGAGGCGATGAAGCTGATATGCGTCCACACGCAACCCTTCGGCTCGCCGGTCGTGCCTGACGTATAGAGAAGGATGGCGGGATCTTCCGCGTCCATCTCGGTCGTCGGCAAGTCCGCGTCTTCCTGGGCAATTTCGTTCCACCAGTGGTCGCGTCCGGCCTGCATGGGCGTGTCGATGTCGAGCCCGCCGCGGTCGGCCACGATCACATGCTGGACGCTCGGTGCGGTTTCGAGCGCCTCGTCGAGAACCGATTTCAGCGGACCCGGAGTGCCGCGACGCCAGGTGCCGTTCGCCGTGATGACGGCCTTCGCTTCGCCGTGGTTGAGCCGCGAGCGGATCGGGTCGGGGCCAAAGCCCGAGAACAGCGGCATCACGATCGCGCCGATCTTCAGGATCGCAAAGAAGGCCGCGAAGGTTTCGGGCAGGTTCGGCATGTAGATGGCGACGACGTCGCCCTTGCCTATGCCGAGCTTGCGCAGGCCGGAGGCCAGCCGTTCGACGGCGGAAGCGAACTCGGCGTAGCTCAGTCGTCGCTGCTCGCGCCTGTCTTCGCCCTCCCAGACCAGAAACGGCTTGTCCCAGACTTCAGTTCCGCGGTGCTTGTCGATGCAATTGAGGACAATGTTGGTGGTCCCGCCGACGCACCAGCGCGCCCACGGCTCGCCGTGTGCAAGATCAAGGATCTTCTCGGGCTGGCGATAGAAGCGAACGTCGCAGAACTTGAACACTTCCTGTACGAGCCAAACCGGGTCGGTGTCGGCCCTGGTCGCCAGTGTGTCGTAGTCCGGCAGCCCCGTGGCGCGCAGGAACGCGCTCAGGTTGCTCTTCTCCACCAGTTCCGCGGGGGGCGTCCAGAGATACGCCATTGGTTTCCTCCTGCTTCAAGAGCTGCGCCATCTTCTTGCATTTGGCGACCGGCGATGTATTCTAACAAATGTTAGAATTAAAGGAAGAAGATATCGTGGCCGACAAAGAGCAGGTCCGCTATTCGGTCGAGGGCGGCATCGCGACCGTGACCATCGACCGCCCCGAACGCAAGAACGCGCTCTCGGTCGAGGCGATGAACGGTCTGACCGACGCGTGGAGCAAGGCCGAAGCCGATCCTTCCGTCCGGGTAATCATCCTGACCTCCGCGGACTGCGGCGTGTTCTGTGCCGGGCTGGACCTGAAGCAGGCCGCAGATATCCGGGCGAGGGACGGGGTCGATATCCTGACGCGGATGCGCGATCCCATGCAGCACGCGATGCGGAAGGTTTCGAAGCCGATCATTGCCGCGATGACCGGATCCCTGATGGCCGGCGGGATGATGCTTGCGCTGAAGTGCGATCTGAGGATCGCGCTGCGCGGCACGCGGGCAGGGATAACCGAAGTGAAGATGGGACGCGGGTCCCCGTGGGCGGTGCCGATGCTGTGGATGGTTCCGCAGCCGCTGCTGATGGAAATGGTTCTCACCGGCGAGACGATGCCGATCGAGCTACTTGCGGAGTATGGCTTTGTCAATTCGCTGGAAGACACGCCACAAGCCGTCCGCGAACGTGCAAGCGAATTGGCGCGGAAGATCGTCGAGGGGGCGCCGTTGTCCGTCAAGGCGGCCAAGGCCAGCGTGCTCGCCGCAATGGATCTCGGTCATGCACAGGGGCTTGTCGAGGCTGAGCGGCTGCATGTGGAGGCCTATGCCAGCCTCGATGCGATCGAAGGACCGAAGGCGTTCGCCGAGAAACGCAAGCCGGTCTGGCAAGGCAGATAGAAGGGGTCAGGGCTTGTTGACGCCTTCGAAGATCAGGGTCTCGGTGCGGCGAGCCAGTTCGAGCACGGCATCCCTGTTCTCCAGCCTGAACCATTCGATCGTCCAGTTCAGCGCGCCGATCACGAACATGCGCAGTGGCACCACCTCCATGTCAGCCCGGATCTCGCCGGCACGCCGCGCATTGATGAAGAGCTGATCCCAATATTCGGCGTAGGCTCGCCGCAACGGCCGGTGCGGCTTCTTCAGGTGCTCCGGCAATTGCCCGTAGATGCGGATGTTGGCCGAGGTGAAGTCGCTGGTCTCGAGCAGTGCGACAAGGTGGGCCTCGATCGCGAGGCCGATCCTGCGCCGATGCGATACCTTGCCCGCTTGTTCGACCGCGTTCTTGACCGTTTCGAAGACGTGGCGAAGGCCCCGGTCCAGCACCTCATCGAGGATCTCCTCCTTGGAGTCGAAGTGGTAGTAGATGCTTCCGGCCTTGATCTTGGCTCTTGCGGCGATCTGGCGCAGCGTCGTGGCCGAGAATCCCTGGCGGCGAAACAATTGCGCTGCGGATTGTAGAATCTGATCGCGCGACCGCTCCGACTTCATCTGTACGGGGGCCACTTCGACCCTGGCGCTGCGCTTGCGCCCCGCCGACGTGCCCTTCGGTCGACCCGTCGCTGATTTGCGACGCGATCCGGTACCGGAACGTGTGGATGTTCGCGTGACTTTCATGTCTGCCTGAAGCTCTTCATTTGCAGCATATTGTCGCGGTGATCCGAAACGGCAATGAACCGTTTCGCAACGCATGACGGACCCGGCGACCCATCCACATATTTCACGGGTTACCGACGCTCATGCCCGACGAATAACGTTCAATAGCTTGCGGGCAATGCTTGCCGGGGTTTCGACACCGGGCCGGTACCAGGTGATCGCCCAGTTCATCGATCCCAGCAGCCCGAGCCTGAAGATGCGTTGATCGACTCCCGCCGGCAGCGGCAACTCGGCAACGAGATCCTTGAAAACGGCTTCGTATTTGTCGCGCAGCGTCACAACCTGCTCGGGAAGGGTATCGACGGCGAGATGCGAGACCAGCACGGACGCAAAGCGATTCTTGTCGAGCAGGCCGTGCATGTGAGCGATGCATGCCGCCTCGAGGCGGGCCCATGCATCGTCGCGTCCTTCCACGGCCTGTTTCACCGCATCCAGTGACTGGGACACCGCAAAGGAATAGACCGCGACGAACAGATCCTCCTTGGACGGGAAGTGATAATAGAGCGAGCCGGGCAGGATGCCGACGACCGCGGCGATGTCGCGCATCGATGTATTCTCGTAACCCTTGCTGCCGAACAGCCGCGCCGCCTCGCTGATCAGCACTTGTCTGCGGTCGTCAGGCAGCTCCTGCGTCTTGCCGGAAGCTCGCGGCCGCGGTGCCGTCTTTGGGGAGGGCGCTTGAGCTGTGGAGCGGGCGCGTTGGCTTTTCGCGGTCATCTGGTTTCGTTCGGGAGGTGTGGCTGAGGTTCTGTCTTAGCTGACGAAGCTCGCGCCGTCGAGAATGACGCACCCAAATCGCCAAACAAACAGTTGTTTGGTAATTGACACCGGCGAAATTCGCCGGGTAACGTCCGCCGCGCGGTCGACGGCCGACTGAATGAAAGGGAAGGGGAAATGGGAGCCTGGGAAATCAAGGGCAGTGCGCAGGGCATGTGCAAGTCGTGGCGCGACATGGATCCGAAGCTTGCCGAACGCGTCACCAGGATCAGGGCGCCACTTAGGCGCGGCATTGCGTGGGAAGGAACGGAGATCTGGGCGTATCGCGACCGGCCGCAAAGCATTTCCGAGTGCCTGGCTACCAATGTTGCACGTTGGCCCGACCGGGAGGCCTACGTCTTCTATCCCGGCGGTCACCGGATGACTTGGCGCGAGGTCGGAGCGCAGGTCGATCGCGCGGCTGCGCGGTTGCGGCGCGAGTTCGGTTTCAAGAAGCGCGACAGACTGTGTCTGCTGACGGCGGGGTGCCTCGAATACGTCATTAGCTATCTCGCTATCATTCAACTTGGCGGCGTCGCGGTGCCGGTCAATCTCGGGCTCCCGGCAGAAGGATTGGCCGCCCAGATCAACAAGGTCGGAGCCAAGGGGCTTTTGGTATCGCCAGATGTCTGGAACGGAAAGCTTGGATCGCTGCGAGCCGGTCTCGGGAGCGTGGAGGTGGTCTTCCTGACCGGTCAAGAAGCCCCGGCAGGAACGCTTTCCTTCGCGCAACTCACCCAGCCCGGTATCGATCCTGTCGCGCATGAGCCGGTCGATGAGTGGGACCTGTGCGCTATTTCCTTCACGTCCGGCACGACCGGAGTGCCGAAGGGGACGATGGCCATGCACATCAATGCGATTGGCTGCGCGCAGAACGTGATGGTGGCGGCAAAGGGTCTTTGTGAGGACGACGTCAACCTTTGCATGCCGCCGCTGTATCACAACACGGCCGTCTACGCCGACTTCCTGCCGGCGCTGCTCAGCGGCGGCAAGTGCGTGATCATGGCGGCATTTGCGCCGCTCGATGCGATCAAGCTGATCGAGGCGGAGCGGGCCACATGGACCGTGGCGGCGCCGATCATGCTGTGGATGATGATGAACCATCCGGAATTCCGCTATCACGACTGCTCGACGCTCAAGAAGATTATCTTTGGCGGTCACGCGTCGTCGGAGACGTTCATCAACCAGCTTAATCTGGAGTTTGCGCCGATCTCGATGGTGAATGCCGGCTCGGTTTCGGAAAGCACCGCGCTCGGCTTCGCGTTGCCGACCGAAGATGCAATACGCAAGATCACCAGTTGCGGCCTCGCTACTCCGAACACCGACATCGCGATCTTCGACGACGACGGCAACGAGGTGCGTGAGCCAAATGTGATCGGCGAAGTCGCATACCGCGGTCAACAGACCAACGCGGGATACTGGCAGGAGCCCGGCAAGACGGCCGAGGTGTTCCGGCGCGACGGTTTCGTGCTCTCGGGTGACTGGGCCAAGATCGACGAAGAGGGCTATCTCTGGCTGCTCGACCGCAAGAAGGACATGGTCGTTCGCGGCGGGCAGAACGTCTACTGCATCGAGGTCGAAAACAAGCTCTATCTTCACCCAAAGGTGCTGCGCGCGGCCGTGGTGGGCGTTCCCGATCATGTCTTCTCCGAGCGCCTCAAGGCGGTGGTGGTGCTCAAGCCGGGTCAAAGTGCGACGCCGGACGAGATTCGCGACCACTGCGCCAGGCATCTCGCGAGGTACGAGACGCCTGAATACGTCGTCTTCGCGAGGACGCTGCCGACAAATCCCGCGGGCAAGACCCTCAAGACGTCATTGGTCGACTTCTGGGGTGAGGCCGACAACACCGCGCTGGTACGGTTGGCAGCATTCAACGCCAGCATGCCGTCCGCGCTAATCGATATGCCGCATCTGAAGGTCGACGACAGCCCGGTCACACCGCGCGAGGCGTTATCGGAACTCGAGGCCAATACGGACAGGGGCCGGCGCATCGCCCGCGTCATCGATGAGCAAGGTGTCGTCGGGCTGACCAAGCCGAACGAGGCCAGATTCCGCAAGTGAGTGCCGAGCCGGGACCTCGTGGAAGTGGATCCGGCCATCATATCCGGCGTGCTCCGTACAAGCGCGCCGGATGAGGAGATTGTTGAACGATGCTGAACCTTGACTTCGCTGATCCAAAGGTCAACGCCGACCCATTTCCCCTCTTCGCGCAACTGCGGGAGAACGACCCGGTTCATTGGTCGTCGGCCATGAAAGCATGGGTCGTTACGCGCTACGAGGACGTCAAGTGCGTGGCGGTGGTCAATTCCGACATGTCCGCGGATCGACTTGCCCCTTTCTTTGCGGCAGTGCCGGCGGAAAGCCGGACCAGCTATACCGGCCTGATGACCTATCTCGGGAACTGGATGGTCTTCCGCGACCCTCCCGAGCACACGCGCCTGCGTCGCCTCTTCACCAAGGCTTTCACGTCGCGTTCGGTGAAGGCGCTGGAGCCGAATGTCGAGCAGATCGTCGGATTGCTGTTCGAGGAGATGGAGCGCAAGTCGGCCTCGGGGGGAGCCGTCGATTGGATAGCCGACTTCGCCTATCCGTTGCCGGCAACCGTGATGATGGATCTGCTCGGCGTCCCCCGCGAGCATCTGCTGCAGGTCAAGCACTGGTCCGACGATATCGCGCTGTTCATCGGGACCTCACGAGCGACCGCGGACAAGTATCTGCGCGCCGAAGCCGGGGCGAAAGCCATGGCGGACTATTTCCGCGGCATCGTTGCGCAACGCGCCGCCGATCCTCGGGACGACATCATCAGCCAGATGGTGCTGGCGCGAGAGGAGCAGGAGGCGCTGAGCAGTGATGAGGTGATAGCGACCTGCATTCTGCTGCTATTTGCCGGACACGAAACCACGACCAATCTGCTCGGCAATGGCCTCTATTATACGATGCGGTCACCCGAGCAATGGGAGCGCGTCAAGGACGATTCCTCGCTGGTTGATTCTGCCGTCGAGGAATGGTTGCGATATGACGGCCCGAGTGGCGCCCTCGCACGCGTCATTACGGCTGACGTCGAGTTCGGCTCCAGGCAGTTGCGGAAGGGGCAGCGGCTTTTCGCCTTCATCAATGCAGCCAACCGCGACCCCGAGCAGTTTCCGGATGCGGACCGCTTCGATGCCGGTCGATCGCCAAATGCGCATCTGACCTTCGGGCATGGCATTCATTTCTGCCTTGGTGCTCAGCTTGCGCGGCTCGAGGGACAAATCGCGCTGCGTTCGTTGATCGAGCGCTTTCCCCGGATAGCGCTGGCGACCGCGATCGCTCCGGAGTGGAAGGATTCGCTCATTTTGCGCGGCATGCAATCGCTGCCAGTCCGCCTGCGTTGATCCGGTTTAAGGGAGGGAGTCGAAGCCGATGGAAGGGATCCCGGAGGTCTATGTCGTTGGGACAGCCTGTACGTCTTTCGGAAAGAAGCCCGAGACTGGCTTCAAGGAGCTTGCGCGCGAGGCCTATCTCGCCGTTCTGGCGGATGCCGGAATCGGGGATGGCCGCGACATCTCGATGGCCTGGTTTGGGAATTGCGGAATGGGTTCGTTTGGGCAACGCAACATTCGCGGACAAGTCTGCTTCTCACCGCTGGTTCAGGAGGGCCTTTTTCCCGAACGCGTACCGATGATGAATGTCGAGGGCGGCTGCGCCACGGCCTCCCAGGCCTTCCATGGTGCCTGGAAGGATATCGCCTCGGGCGATGCGCAGCTCTCGCTCGCCATCGGGGTCGAGAAGACATTCATTCCCGATGATGCGGTGCGCATTCAGGAGATTTTCGACGGCGGGATCGATCGCCTGGATCCGGACGAATGGCTTGCCTACTACGACGATGCCGGCAGGACATGCGGAAAGCAGTTCAAGCCCGGCGACCAGCGCGGCACCATCTTCATGGATACTTACGCCATGCAGGCGGCGTATCACATGCAGCGTTACGGCACCACGCCGCGGCAGATCGCGGCAGGCGCCGCGAAGAATCACACGCATGGCAGCCTCAATCCTCTTGCGCAGTACCGCTTCAGGATGACGGTCGATGAGGTGCTCGCCGATCGCGAGATCAGCTATCCGTTGACGCGCAGCATGTGCGCGCCGATCGGCGACGGGGCTGCGGCCGCGCTCGTCTGCTCGAGGGACTACCTCGTCGCGCTTCCGGCCCGCGTGCGAGACCGCGCGGTCAAGGTTCGCGCCAGCACGATGTCGGGCGGAAAGTATCGGTCGCTCGACGAGCCTGGACTGTCACGCATCGCGGCTGATCGTGCGTACAAGATTGCGGGACTTTCGCCATCGGATATCGATATCGCTGAAGTGCACGATGCGACGTCATTCTGTGAGCTCTACCAGGCCGAGATGCTCCGTTTTTGCGGCGAAGGGCAGGGTGGTGCCTATGTTGAATCCGGCGCTGCTGCGCTCGGAGGGGAGCGTCCCATCAACCTGTCCGGGGGACTTGTCTCCAAGGGGCACCCCATTGGAGCGACGGGCCTCTCGATGATCCACGAACTCGTATTGCAACTGCGCGGCGAGGCCGGCGATCGACAGGCGGAAGGGGTGCGAATAGCGCTCGCCGAAAATGGTGGTGGCGTGATGGGATTTGACGAGGCTGCGTGCGCGATCACGATTCTGGAGAAGCTTGACTGCTGATCAGGCTGGGTTGATTGCAACCGCAACTGTCTTCGAAAGCAGCGCCGACGGACGCCGGCGCTGCCACTAGGATCCGCGCACCACGCCTGTTTCGGACGGGCGGCCGCGGCGTGACGATGCTGCCGCGGCCAGTATGGTCCGTTAGACACCCATTTCCATCGGCCTGCTGAAGCCTCGTATCACCCATGCGGACCGTTGATCCCGGCGGTACCGAACGTAGCTGCGGGGATTAGTTCGCCGTGACTCCTTAGGCCGTTAGGGCCGGAATCGCGGGCGCCGATCATCGACCCGCTTCGCCTTCGAAATGGCTCGCTCCAGTGAGTTCGGCGGGAGGACCTCAATCTCGAAATTGATATTGGTGTCGTTCTTCAGCTTGCGTTTGATCCTGTTCATGAGCTCGCCGTCGAATTCGGCCGGATTGTCGGGCTTTGCGGCAGGATCGCGTTCGACCCGGACGGTCGCCTTGTCCAGTGCGCCTTGCCGTTCAAGGACAATCTTGAACTCGACGCCGGTGCCCGGCACCGAGAGAAGGGAGCGCTGAACCTGGCTCGGATAGACATTGGCGCCACGGATCAGCAGCATGTCGTCCAGGCGGCCATAGACGCCCATGGGAAGCCGCGGGTAGGTGCGTCCGCAGCCGCACGGTTCGTGCGTCATGTGGGACTCGTCGCCCGAATAGAAGCGGATCATGGGCTGCGACCGTCTCCGAAGGTGAGTGTAGACGAGGGCTCCGCTCTCGCCATCGGGGAGGGCGCGGTTGGAATTGTCCTTCGCGACGACTTCGGTCCAGACCTCATCCTGCATCACGTGCACGCCGTGGCCGAGTTCGCATTCCGCGTTGGTGCCCCACGGCGTCATTTCCGACGTCGTTGCCATGTCGCGCACCACGATGCCCCATCCCGCCTCGAGTGCCTGCCGCGTTCCTGGAATCGACGAGCCGGGCTCTCCGATGAAGATTCCGAGACGAAGCGGTGAGGTAGACGGATCCAGTCCCATCGATCGTGCCGTCTCCAGCATGTGCAGCGCATAGCTTGGTGTCGTGATCAACACAGTCGACTTGACCCGCCACATCAGCTCGATCTGGCGTTCAGTCTCACCCGCACCGATCGGGAAGGCCGTCGCCCCCAGCCGTTCGATGCCGAGCAGCGAGCCCCATCCCCCCATGAAAAGACTGAAGACCGTCGCAAGCTGCACGACGTCACCGGGACGAACTCCGCTGGTGTAGAAGGCCTGCGCCATGACGTCCGAGATGTAGTCCCAATCCTCACGCGAGATCGCATAAAGTGTCGGCTTGCCGCTGGTTCCTGACGAGCCGTGTATACGGCAGATGTCGACGGGCCCCGAGCCGAGATAGCTGCCGAAGGGCGGGTTTTCCGCCTGATCTTCGCGCAGCATCTGTTTGGTGATGATCGGCACGAGTTCGGTGAAGCTGGCGATGGACGTCACCTTGTCGGGCGAAAAGCCGGCCCGATCGTAATGCCTTCGGTAGAACGGCAGATGCTCGTAGGCATAGCGTAGTTGCTGCTGCATCAAAGCCAGGATCTCTATCTCGCGTTCCACG